>NZ_JBHJTJ010000010.1:36349-128311 GCF_042267765.1 Gottfriedia sp. NPDC056225
GGACCTGTTGCTCCGTCTGCTCCTGTTGCTCCCGCTGGACCCGTTGCTCCGTCTGCTCCTGTTGCTCCCGCTGGACCTGTTGCTCCGTCTGCTCCTGTTGCTCCCGCTGGACCCGTTGCTCCGTCTGCTCCTGTTGCTCCCGCTGGACCTGTTGCTCCGTCTGCTCCCGTTGCTCCTGCTGGACCTGTTGCTCCCGCTGGGCCTGTTGCTCCCGCTGGGCCTGTTGGACCTTGTGGACCTTGTGGACCTACTGGGCCTTGTGGACCTGTTGCCCCTGTAGCTCCTGTTGGGCCTGTAATTCCTGATGGGCCTGGAGGAGCTGGTGGTACTCCTGGACCTGGTGGTAATGGTGCTCCTGTTGGACCTGTTGAACTTGGTGGAATTGGGAAGAATGGTGGACTTGGTGGGCCTGGTGGCCCTGGTGGTATTGGCAAATAGATACACCTCCAAAAATATTTTGACGTACACTTTATATTATTTTGAAATAATTAATAGGATTGGATTTTATCATTAATTTGTTAATATATTTACAAAAAAATAATAGAATATAGGTATTCAGGTTAAATCTATGAATCAAATTTACTAGATTTAAGTCCTATCTACTAAATAAAATTTTATCTGTATACTTTCCAAAGCATTTCACAAAATAATTCCAATCATATTTCCGAGGCCTTTTTATTAATCATGAAAGCTATGTATTTTTTATTTATGCTCTGTTAAGTTTAAATGTTGATTTCTGAATAAAAAAAAACCACATTTTAATTGTGGTCAAATCTTTACTTTATGCGACTAACTCCCTACATTAATTGCACAATATCACTTATCAAATGCAGCTTCTGTTATTTTAATATTAAATCTTTCTTAAATACTTTTTGTAATTTAGTGTTTTCGAAACCAATCTTTTTATAAAAAATAAGGGTCTCTAATCTAGTTTCATTTGTCCTTACTCTTATTTCTTTATACCCTAATGATTTTGACCATTCTTCACATCTTTCCACTAGAAACTTACCAATTTTCTGTCCTCTATAATTACTGTCAACAATCAAACCACCAATCTCAATATAAGGTGGAGACTCAATCAAATAACGTCCGTGAGCATGAATCCACCCAATAAGTTTACCTTCAAATTCTGCTACAATTACCACATGATCTTCCTGTTCTAATATTTTATCTAATCTTTCAATGACTTGATTTTTTTGGACATTGTAACCTAATTGACATGATAATCTAGCAATTTCTGCACTATCATTCTTTGATGCAATTCTATAAATAATCTCCATATTACACCTCAATTTTTACGAGTATTTACAAATCTTTTTAATATAATAGCTGTTCTTCTTTAACTAAACCAGCTAATTTGTTGAACAAGCATACTTACTAATTCAAAGTAAAATTTACTTTTCTAAAGAAGACCCAAGTTCAAAAAAATTACATAAACTAATGCAGTAAAAATAAATGCTAACAATGCAGTTTTAAAAGTGCTCTTATTTCTCACACTATCTCCGTAAAATGAATCATCTTGCTCCATAAGTGCTCCTAATATTAGATAGAATACTGATGATACGGGTACGAATACAAATACCAATCTCACAATAATGGACGAAATCAAAAGAGCTTAAGCACCTCCACATACACCTAAAAATATATAATTCGAATATGACCTCATCAGCCTATTCCTTTTCATTATTTTCTCCTCTTTTTTGGGGATGGGATTTAATTGCCATTTAATTTTTTAAGATAAGTTTTCTATTAAAATCAAAGTATCTTTATTTTTAATATAATTTGGATCCGGATTTTTTACAAATGCATTAATTCTTGTCAACACCTTACTCTCCGATCTAGAGATGCTTGTCCGTCCATGATTTTTCAATCCATAATCAATTATAGATCGAAGTGTCTTTGACATAATTTTCGTTACCTTGGAAGTTTTCTCCTAGCTAGAAGCAAATTGTTCCAATTTTATTTGGCTTTTTTATGTCATTAAAACTATTTGTGTCAGCAATAGTAGATTTATAAATAATAGCAAATGACCATGGGTAACAACCCTTTCCAGCTTGAACTTACCAGTCTTTTAACTGAATAAGAATATCCAATCTACTTAAACTGAGTCTTTCTATAATAAAAAAACCCTACTCACATAAATTCATTCATCCATAAAGAGACGATAAATTATCTGTAAAGTAGGGCAAAAGAATCAATCATTGATTCTATTTTTATAAACTATTTCAATTAGTTAATTGATAATCCGCCGCTAGCATAGCCCGCAATTACTGTTGCAAGATCTAAGCCGCTTGAGTCAGCAGTAAATACTAGCAATACTCTAGTTCCTGCTGTTACAGGAATATTTGGTAATGCGACTGTTACAGAGCTAATAGCGCCTAAAGCTAAAACACCTGTTAAGCTAGGAGTCAATGGAGCGCTTGCTACTTGCGTAAATGTGTTATTAGGTGTAGGAGAAGTATAAACTCTCGCAGTAATTGTAACTGATCCTAATAAAGTTAATGCTACTGTAGTACTAAAGTACGCTGACACTGAAGTAAGAATACCAGCACGTGGCATAGAAAATGCTAGGTTTTGTAATAAGCCTGGTCCTCCGGCAATACTGATTGGTGCCCCTAGTACACTAACTACTGTTCCGTTGTCACCAAATCCGATTAAACCTTGTGTTCCTGCTGTATTAAATAAAGCTGATACTAATGCTACTGGAAGTCCAGATGCAAATGGGATAATAGCCGATGCCCCAGGTATACCTGTTGCTCCTACTGAACCTGTTGCTCCTGTTGCTCCTGGTGTTCCTGCTGCCCCTGTTGCTCCTGTTGCTCCTGGTGTTCCTGCTGCTCCTGTTGCTCCTGTTGCTCCTGGTGTTCCTGCTGCTCCTGTTGCTCCTGGTGTTCCCGCTGCTCCTGTTGGGCCTGTTGCTCCAGGTGCTCCCGGTGTTCCTGCTGCTCCTGTTGCTCCTGTTGCTCCTGCAGTACCTGGTGTTCCTGCTGCCCCTGTTGCTCCTGTTGCTCCAGCTGCTCCTGGTGTTCCTGCTGCCCCTGTTGCTCCTGTTGCTCCAGCTGCTCCTGGTGTTCCTGCTGCTCCTGTTGCTCCTGTTGCTCCAGCTGCTCCTGGTGTTCCTGCTGCTCCTGTTGCTCCTGTTGCTCCAGCTGCTCCTGGTGTTCCTGCTGCCCCTGTTGCTCCTGTTGCTCCTGGTGCCCCTGGTGTTCCTGCTGCTCCTGTTGGGCCTGTTGCTCCCGGTGCTCCTGGTGTTCCAGGCGTTCCTGCTGGGCCTGTTGCTCCTTGTGGACCAGGTGAGCCTTGTGGACCTGCTGGACCTGTTGCTCCTGGAATTCCTGCTGGGCCTGCTGGACCTGTTGCTCCTGCTGGACCTGCTGGACCTGCTACTCCTTGTGGACCTGTTGCTCCTGCTGGACCTGTTGCTCCCGCTGGACCTGTTGCTCCTGTTGCTCCTGATTCTCCTGTTGGACCTGCTGGGCCTCCTGAAGGGCCTGTTACTCCCGCTGGACCTGTTGCTCCTGTTGCTCCTACAGTACCTGGTGTTCCTGCTGCTCCTGTTGCTCCTGTTGCTCCTGCAGTACCTGGTGTTCCTGCTGGACCCATTGGACCAATTGGACCTCTTCTTCCTCTTTCTCCTTCTTCACCTTCTTTTCCTCGTTTACCTCTTTCTCCTTGTGGTCCTTGTGGACCATGTGGACCTCTTGGACCCGTTGCTCCTGTTGGACCTGTTGGACCAGTCGGAGGAAACGGTGGAAATGGCGGAATTGGTGGAATTGGTGGAATTTGTTCTGTTTGATTAGGATTGATTTCTGGTTCTTCTGATGGCTGTTGTGGTAGTGGTGGAATTGGTGGTAGTGGCAAAAAAATACACCTCTCATAAAAATTTTAATTGTACAATTTATTGTATAAAAAAAGGACAAATTGGTTCATTCACACCATAAAAATGAGTCAAAAAATAGGTGAATACTCTATTAAAATAATCTAATAGAATATTCACCTATTAAAAAAACCGGAAAGTTGATTTCCGGTTTTTTACTAATATAAATTAATTTAATACATGTTTGTTCCATTAATAAAACTTAATTGCCTACTAACTAGACAATTTGAAGAGTGGTCTAATTTAGCCTCTTAATTGAGCATTATGTGTTTCTTCTACTGCTTTTAATACTTTAGAGTGAGATTTTGTTACTTCTTCATCCGTTAAAGTACGTTCTGGATCGAAATACGTTAATGAGAAGGCAACTGATTTTTTACCAGCTTCCATCTTATCACCTTCGTATAAATCAAAGATTGTAGCATCTTTTAGAAGTCTTCCACCAGTTGAACGAATTGTAGAAAGAATATCACCCGCAAATACTTTCGAATCAACAACTAATGCCATATCTCGGCTCATTGATGGGAATCGAGGAATTGCATTGTATAAAATATCATCAAATTCAGTATTTAATAGCTTTTCAAGAGATAATTGGAAAACATAAGTTTCTTTAATATCCCATTCTTTTTGAGTAATAGGATGAACTTGACCAATAAATCCAATTTCTTCACCGTTTAATATAATACTAGCAGTACGTCCTGGGTGTAATTCTTCTTTTTTAGCAGCAGTATAGGCTATTTTATTTGATAAACCTAGTTCACTAAATAATCCATCTAAAATACCTTTTACAACGTAGAAATCTACTGCTTTTTTCTCACCTTGCCATGCATGTTGTAACCATAAACCAGTTAAAGCACCTGCTAAATATTCTTCTTCATGTGGAAGATCGTTCTTTTCCTTTGTTAAGAATACAGAGCCTGCTTCAAATAGTTGAACATTTTCTTCTTTACGTGCAACATTATATGCTACAGCGTCTAATAAATGAGGTACTAAGCTGAAACGTAGCTCACTACGCTCTTCACTCATAGGTAATGCTAAGCGTACAGGTTCTGCATCTACAGTTTCTAGTGCAAAGCGTTTTACTTTATTATTACTTGTTAAAGAGTAAGTAACTGCTTCGTAAAGACCTGCATGTTGTAAATATTTACGAATTTTTCTACGTTTCGCTTGATATGGTGTTAATTGTCCACGACTAGCAACACCAGTTGGTAATGTAGCAGGAATATGGTCATAGCCATATAATCTACCTACCTCTTCAACTAAATCTTCTTCTATTGAAAGATCACCACGACGGCTAGGAACAGTAACAGTAAATACTTCACCATTTTGAGTAGCTTCTAATCTTAAGCGACGGAAAATATCTTTAACAGTTTCTGCATCAATTGATGTACCAAGTACACCATTAATTTTACTAACAGATACTGATACTGATTTAGCGTCATCAACTAAATTGTCAGCAATGACAGTGCCTTCTTCTAATGTTCCACCAGCAAGTTCAGCCATTAACTGAGCAGCACGTTCCGAAGCAGGGAATGTACGTGAAACATCAATTCCTTTTTCAAAACGAGCACTTGAATCGCTTCGTAAGCCTAGATCTTTTGAAGTTTGACGAACACTTTGGCCTCTGAAAACAGCGGATTCGATTAAAACATCTACAGTATTCTCATCAACTTCTGTACTTTGACCACCCATTACACCTGCAACTGCAACTGCTTCTTTATCTGTTGCAATAACTAAATTATGTGGTTGTAATGTACGTTCTTCACCATCAAGTGTAACGATTTTTTCGTTTTCCTTCGCGTGACGAACAATAATTTGACTACTATTTAATTTATTAAAATCAAATGCGTGTAAAGGTTGACCGTACTCAATTAAAATATAGTTCGTAATATCAACTACATTGTTAATAGGACGAATACCCGCGCTCATTAATCGAGCTTGCATCCATAACGGAGAAGGTCCAATTTTTACACCTTTAACTAATTTAGCACTGTAGTATGAAACATCTTCTTTCGCTTCAATTGTAACGGAAACATAATCAGCATTTGCAGCTGAGTCAGCACAAATTGATGGAAGTTTCACATCACGGTCTAAAATCGCTGCAACTTCGTATGCTACACCAATCATATTTAAGCAATCTGCACGATTTGGTGTTAATCCAAGTTCTAATACTGCATCATCACGGTAAAGTACTTCTAATGCATCAGCACCTACTTCAGCATCGCTTGGTAAAACAAAGATTCCGTTTGAGAATTCTTTTGCAACTACCTTCCCTTCAATTCCTAACTCTTGAAGAGAACAAATCATACCTTCTGAAACTTCACCACGTAATTTTGCTTTTTTAATTTTAAAATTACCAGGTAAAACTGCGCCTACTTTTGCAACGATTACTTTTTGACCTTTTGCAACATTCGGTGCACCACAAATAATTTGGACTGGTTGCTCTTCTCCAACATCAACAGTACATTTTGATAATTTATCAGCCTCTGGATGTTGTTCACGTTCCATTACATAACCTACAACAACATTTTTAATTCCTTCAGAAAGAATATTAACTCCTTCAACTTCAATACCTGCTTTTGTAATTAACTTAGCAAGTTCGTCTGGTGTAACACCACTTAAATCAACGTATTCTTGTAACCATTTAGTCGATACAAACATGTTTTTCCCCTCCTACCTTACATTTGTTGGAATTGCTTTAAGAATCTTATATCGTTCGTATAGAAATGACGAATATCATCAATACCATATTTCAATAATGCAATACGTTCTGGACCCATTCCGAATGCAAATCCTTGAACTTCTTTTGGATTATATCCAGCCATCTCAAGTACGTTTGGATGTACCATACCTGCACCTAAAATTTCAATCCATCCAGTTTGCTTACACATGTTACAACCTTTTCCGCCACATTTCATACAAGAAATATCCATCTCTACTGAAGGCTCAGTGAATGGGAAGAAACTTGGACGTAAGCGAATTTCACGATCTTCACCAAACATTTTTTTCGCAAAAAGTTGTAAAGTACCTTTTAAGTCACTCATTGAAATGTTTTCGCCAATTACAAGACCTTCAATTTGCATAAATTGATGAGAATGTGTAGCATCGTCGTCATCACGGCGATAAACTTTACCTGGACAAATAATTTTGATTGGTCCTTTTTCGGTATTTGCTTCCATTGTTCTTGCTTGAACAGGTGAAGTATGAGTTCTCATTAATGTTTCTTCTGAAATATAGAAAGAATCCTGCATATCACGTGCTGGGTGACCTTTAGGTAAATTTAATGCTTCGAAATTATAATAGTCCTTTTCAACTTCTGGACCCTCTGCAATTTCGTATCCCATTCCAATAAATAAATCTTCAATTTCTTGAATAACCGCTCTAAGTGGATGTGCGCCACCTGCATGAACTGGTCTTCCAGGAAGTGTTACGTCAATTGATTCGCTTTCTAACTTTTCATTGATTGCATTTTGTTCTAAGACAACTTGTTTTGCTTCAAGTTTCTCTTGAATAGCTGCACGTACTTCATTAGCAACAGCTCCCATTTTTGGGCGCTCTTCAGGAGATAAATCCTTCATTGCTTTCATTGCCTCAGTAATCGGACCTTTTTTTCCAAGATAGGCAATTCTCACTTCATTTAATGCTTTTAAATCTTTTGCTTCTTCTATTTGCTTAATCGCATCTGCTTGTAAAGAAACTAAACGCTCTTGCATGAATAATCCTCCTATTCAAATTCAAATTTTATATTTTTAAACATAAAAAAACCTCGCTCCCAAAAAAGGGACGAGGATTGATCGCGGTACCACCCTAATTAACAGTTATTATTCAAACACAAACTAACTGCTCACTTCATTCATTTAACGATCTACTTAGATAGACCGAGTCGCCTTTACATTCAAAATGGTCCCGGCGCTAGCTCAAGAGGTGAATTCAATTTGGTCTACTATAAAAGTGCTCACAGTCTACGACACTTTTTCCCTGAAATAGAGATTCAAATTTACTCTTCTCTGTCAAAGCTTTTATGTATTAAATTTTTCTTAATTAATTATATTGATTTTTTTTCATTTATGCAACTACTCATTTGAGTAAGAACTATGAAAATTCAATAATTAGTGGAATCGCCCTTTTTATCTCGCGTCTTTCCGGCCTCACAAGCTATACATTAGAATTCCTGCTGCAATACCAACATTTAACGATTCAGCTTTACCATAAATAGGTATATATAGATTTTCATCCGTTAATGAAAGTAAGGTTGAATTTACACCTTTCCCTTCATTTCCTACAATAATGGCAAAACGATTTGAAGTTTTTACTTCATTAAATGGTTTTGCATTTTGAAGAGAAGTTCCATAAACAGTTATTCCCTTTTCTTTCAAATTTGAAACTACTTCGGTTAAATCTCCTCGTAAAATCGGTAAATGGAATATTGATCCTTGGGTTGATCGAATCGTTTTAGCATTATATAGATCACTTGTACCTGAACCTAATATAACGCCATCAAATCCAGCAGCATCCGCAGTTCGAATCATCGTTCCAACATTACCTGGATCTTGAACCTCATCAATTAATAATAATTTTGACACTTTCTCAAAATCAATTCTCACAAATGAAAATTCAATAATTGCAAAAATGCCTTGCGTCGTTTCTGTTTCACTTAATTCCTTACAAACCTCTTTAGATATATACGTAATATCCATTGACCCTGTTGAAAAATTAGAAGGCAGATCAATTTCTTCACTGATTAATAAATGAAGAATCGGTGCATCCTGCTTTATTGCTTCCTCCACTAAATGAAAACCTTCAACGATATATTGTTTAGCCTTATCTCTTCCTTTTTTTGTATGTAGTTTTTTCCAAGCCTTTACAGAATTATTTTGAATGGAATCAATTTGTTTCATAAAATTTCCTTTACCTTTCATCGTGTATCATATCGTTTATCATACATAAAATCGTTTCCGTTTACAAATACTACATAAAGCTTAATATGAAAGGAGAATTCAAAATGAATTTTAATATTCGCGGTGCAGTTCTTCACAATATTTCAGGTAATAAAAGTGATCAATTAGAAGCAACAATTGTAGATGCTATTCAAAGTGGTGAGGAAAAAGTATTGCCAGGTTTAGGTGTACTTCTCGAAGTTTTTTGGAGTCACGCTACTGAAGACCAAAAGCATGATCTTCTCTCAGTATTAGAAAATGGAGTAAGTCAATAATTTAATCTGTAAAAACATAGAAAAGGACTAACCAAAGTTAGTCCTCTTCATTTTTTTAGTATGATTTTACTTCGTTTTACCTTTCAAATCATCTATTGAATTAATCTTCATATATTCTGGTACGACTAAGCCTAATTTTGTCCCTTTTAAATTCGGTCCCAAGTCAACCAATTGTTTTTTGTACTCATTCATATAATCTTTATGAGTTGTCGGAAGCCATGCTGCAACCATCGCATCTGCACTTCCATCTGAGACACCAGCAAACATCGGTCCTGCCTCAACTTGTTTTAATGTAACGTCATAGCCTTGGTTTTCAAGTACTTTTCCAATCACATTTGTACTGGCAACTTCAGATTCCCATGAAACATAAACGAGACTAATTTTTTCACCATTTCCTTTTGAAGCATCTTTCGTCCAATCATTTACTTGATCTTGATGTTTTTTGATCCAATGCGCCGCTGCATTTTCAGGTTTTGCACCATCTTGAACATCCTTCATAACTTCTTCCATATCATTCGGCTTCCATGAAAAGTTATCTAGAATCTTGTACGCTCCAGGAGCGTCTTCATTTAATCCTTTTCTGACCACTGTATGAATTTCTTCATCCTTACCAAATGAGCCTTTTGGATCTTCTAAATATTTTAATTTATATTTTGAAAACATCCAGTGAGGTGTCCAACCAGTTACAATAATAGGTTCTTTATTTTCATAAGCTTTTTTTAATTCAGCAGTCATCGCTGCTGAAGATCCTTCATTTAAAGTCCAATCCTTTAAATCGTAATCCTTCATTGCTTTTTGTGTTGCTTTCATTAATCCAGCACCAGGGTCAATTCCCGTAATTTCAAAATTTACTTGTGCCCCTATTTTATTAGAAGATTTTTTATGATCATTACCGCCTGTTAATGCTACTGAAATAGCGGAAATACAAAAGATTATTGCAATTAAACAATAAACATATTTTTTGGCAAACCTTTTTCCATAAGCAGGTTGACGAAGATTTTGAGAAATTCGATCTAGAATAATTGCAACTATAACAATTGAAATACCTGCTTCGAATCCTTCACCTACTTTGATTTGGGTGACAGCACGATAAACCTCTGCACCTAACCCTGGTGCACCTACTAGTGATGAAATAACAACCATTGATAATGCAAGCATTATACTTTGATTAATACCAGCTAAAATTGTAGGTGCTGCTAATGGGAGTTGCACTTTAAAAAGTCTTTGCCATGTAGTAGAACCAAAAGCATTTGATGCTTCTATTAAATCGTTTGGAACCTCTCGAATACCTAAATTCGTTAAACGAATTGTTGGCGGTATTGCGAATATAACAGATGCTAAAATACCAGGTACGACACCAATACCGAAAAAGAGAATTGCAGGAATTAAATAGACGAATGCTGGCATTGTTTGCATAAAGTCTAGTATTGGAGTGATTATTTGTTTCACTCGATTGTTTTGTGACGTCCAGATCCCGAGTGGAATACCGATTACAACTGTAATAACGATAGCTGATAAAATTAACGCTAATGACTGAACTGTAGCATCCCAAAGACCAAGATTATCAATTAATAACAATCCGAGTAATGTAAACAGTCCGACTGTCCACCTACTCGTATAAAAAGCAATTAATGAAATGATTAAAATTAGAATAATTGATGGGCCAAGTTCTAAAACTTTAACAAGGTTATTTAAAAGGGCTTCTGTGATGTGAGTAATTGAATTAAATAGTGGATGGAAAGTTTTTATAATCACGTCTACAATTTTATCAATCCACTCAGCTAATGGAATTTTTGGAATACCCATATATTTAACCTCCTTTTATATTTAAATCGTCTGTTTTACCCGCTAAAGCTCCGATAACTGCCCCGCGAATAATAACACCTTTTAATCGATTATTTTCATCTACAACAGCTAATGGAAGAGTAGATGTTGCAAGCGCACCAATTACATCTGTTAATAAAGTATCTTCTTTAACAGACACAATGTCCTTTTGCATAACTTCCTCTACCGATTTATTTTTAATAAGGGCATTTGAAGCATCATCAGCAGTAATTGCACCAAGTAGCTTTTGTCGACGATCAATAACAAAAATACTAGAATACCCTTGATCTCTCATTATTTGTAGGGCTACTCGTGGTCCACGGTCCGGCGTAATTCTTTCAGCACGCTTCTGAACATGAGCTGCAGTTAGTACTTTTGAAAGATCGACATCTTCTACAAATCGCTCTACATATTCATTGGCTGGATTTACCATAATCTCTTCTGGTGTACCAATTTGCATTATATTACCATCTTTCATTAGAGCAATTCTGTCACCAATTCGTAATGCCTCATCAAGGTCATGTGTTATAAAAATAATCGTTTTTTTCATTGTCTCTTGTAGCTCTAATAATTCATCCTGCATATCTTTACGAATTAATGGATCGAGCGCACTGAAGGCTTCATCCATTAATAAAATGTCTGTATCACTTGTTAGCGCCCTTGCAAGGCCAACACGTTGTTGCATACCACCACTTAACTGTGAAGGGTATTGATGCTCATAACCTTTTAGACCAACGATTTCTAGTGATTTCAGAGCTTTTTCTGTTCTTTCAAGCTGCGAAATATTTTGTATTTCAAGTCCATATTCCGTATTTTCTAGAATCGTCTTGTGTGGAAACAAAGCGAAATTTTGGAAAACCATACTGATTTTTTTACGACGAACATTCCTTAATTGCTGTGGATTCATCTTTACGATATCTTCATCATCAATCAATATTTGTCCGGCCGTAGGCTCAATTAATCGATTGAGCATTCTAATCAACGTTGATTTACCACTTCCCGATAATCCCATCACAACGAAGATTTCACCTGGATAAATTTCAAAGCTCGCGTTATTCACACCAATAGTAGAGTTTGTTTGCTCTAATATTTGCTTTTTTGAATATCCTTTTTCTAGTAACTTTATGGCGTTCTTTGGAGACTTACCGAAAACCTTTGTTACGTTTTTCACTTTAACTTTTGCTTTCATTAACTCACCTCAAAACTAAATTTATTTCGCTTTTCATTGTCTAAATAAAGACTCTCCAATAATAAAATTAGCCAAGTACTTTAAAAGTCTTGGCTCCTTCAGTAACTCAATCTACAAATTGAATTACTTGTATAAATAGCTGAAAAAACAATATTCCAATTCATTTCCGAGTAACCTTATTTGAAAAGCATGCAATAATCATAACAATAGAATATGACAAAATTATTTCAAACTAATTATAGGAACAATACAATTTATTTCAGTTCGATAACATAGGTTGGGCTGTGTGAAGTGTGAGAAAGGCAAGAAAAGTTGGCAGAATGGGAGACGAGAGTATGTGGATTAGGTGTTTGAGAGTGGCGATTAAGAGTAGGTCATATTAGTTAAAAATTGGCTTCTAATTAATTTTGATATCCTCAAATAAAATTGACAGTATTACAAATACAATTCGAAAAATCGTAATTAAGAAGTGTATTGCAAATAAATTTCGGGAGTCGTAAATAAGATGTAGATCACTGCAATTTCCGAAGAATCGCAAATAAACTAAGAAAATACCCCACCAGTATAGGTATTAAACCTTATATAGCGATATAAGTATGAAATTTTCAGGTGGATACTATGCAAAACTGCTTTAAAATTTTCTTATATCGAATAAAAACGAATAGAAATTTGCTAAATTTCTAAAGAATGGATTGTTACAACGCAACGATACCCCCATTTTAGGTTTCCGGCTATTTTAATTAACTGTTAGTGATGCTTTAACTTAGCGTATAGTCGGCATTTTTCACAGTTTAAAAAGTATTTGTAGCAATAAAAAAAGGACGTCCACTTGTCAGTTAATCTGACTTATGGGACGCCCTCTTTTTATTAGTTATATGTTAATCGGTCAACTGTTTGACGGTCTAAGCGTTTAATTACTTCTACGATTAATTTAACTGTGTTTTCATAATCATCGCGATGAAGGATACCAGAATGAGAATGAATATATCTAGTTGGGATTGTGATTGCAATTGCAGGCACACCATTCATTGTAATGTGCATTGAACCTGCATCTGTTCCACCACCAGGCATTGCTTCATATTGATATGGTATTCCTACTTCATCTGCAACACTTACAACGAACTCTCTTAGATCTTTGTGAGATACCATTGAAGCATCGTATAAAACAATTTGTGGTCCTTTTCCTAATTTTCCTTGTGCTTCTCTGTCAGATACACCAGGCATATCACCAGCAACGCCAACATCTAGTGCAAAACCAATGTCAGGTTGGATTTTGTATGTAGATGTTTTTGCACCACGTAGTCCTACTTCTTCTTGTACAGTACCAACACCAAATACGACATTAGGATGTGCTTGACCTTGTAATTGCTCTAATACGTCAATTGCAATAGCACAGCCGATGCGGTTATCCCAAGCTTTTGCTAGTAATAATTTTTCGTTCTTCATCGTTTGGAATTCAAAATATGGCACTACTTGATCGCCAGGACGCACGCCGAACTCTAATGCCTCTTCTTTACTTGAAGCACCGATATCTATGAACATATCTTTAATATCTACAACTTTTCGTCTTGCTTCTGCACTCATAATATGAGGTGGCTTTGAACCGATAATTCCTGTAATATTTCCTTCTTTTGTAGTAATGGTAACACGTTGTGCAAGCATAACTTGAGACCACCAGCCGCCAATTGTTTGGAAACGTAAAAATCCTTTATCATCAATTTGAGTTACCATAAAGCCAACTTCATCAAGATGTCCAGCAACTTCAATTCTTGGTCCGTTTGGGTCACCAGTTTTAACTGCTATTAAACTACCTAAGTTATCAGTTACTACCTCATCAGCCAGTGGGGTAATATATTTTCTCATTACTTCACGTGGTTCATGTTCAAATCCAGCTACACCGTTTGCATCTGTTAGTTCTTTTAACATTTGTAACTTTGCATCTAAAGTAGACAAACTCATCCATCCTTTTTTTAATTAAAATTATGTACCATTACATTATACAGTTTGGCATTCCTTTTGACAAAATCTTTAGACTTTTCTTCAATTTCTACTTAAAACATATATATTTTATATTAATTTTCTCCTAATTATTTGTGGGGTATAATAAATAACTAATAATCAATTTTTAATTTACCCTACTGGAGATTACTATGATAACAACATCAGCTTTATATAAAGAAGCATCACAATTTATTTCACAATGTTATAAGGAGCTTAATCAATCTGGTCAAATAGAAGCTCGATTAAAATGTATTGAAATCGAAATTCAAGAGACTGGGTTTTACACTCATACATATGAAGAATTAGAACACGGTGCAAAAATGGCGTGGCGCAATAGTAACCGTTGCATTGGTAGATTGTTTTGGGATAAACTCCATGTTTTAGATGCTCGCCATATTAATGATGATGATAGTATTGAACAGGAAATCTTACATCATATAAAATATGCTACAAATTCGGGTAAGATTTTGCCTACAATTACAGTATTTAAAGCGAATCTAGGAACAAACAATTCTCTAACGATCCATAATCACCAATTAATACGATATGCTGGCTATGAAACTGAAAATGGAATAATTGGTGACCCAAAATCAATCAATTTTACAAAGGAATGTGAAAGACTAGGTTGGAGGGGGAATCATACTAACTTCGATGTTTTGCCCATTGTTTATTCTTTAGACAATAACGAACCAAAGTATTTCAAGATTCCTAATGAAATCATTCTTGAAGTACCGATTGAACATCCCGAATACGACTTTTCTTCCTTAAATGCTAAATGGTATGCAGTTCCGATGATTTCGGAGATGAATTTAGAAATAGGGGGAATATCATATAGTGCTGCTCCGTTTAATGGATGGTATATGGGAACAGAAATAGGCGCGAGAAATTTTGCTGATGAGTTTCGTTATAACATGTTACCGAAAGTAGCTACTCTTATCGGTTTAGATACAAAAAGAAATAGCACACTTTGGAAAGATCGAGCACTTGTTGAATTAAATATTGCCGTTTTACATTCCTATAAAAAAAATGGGGTAAGTATTGTTGATCATCATTCTGCAGCACAACAATTTCTTCAGTTCGAAAAACAAGAAGAAGCATGTGGCCGAGAACTAACCGGGAATTGGAAGTGGTTAATCCCACCAATGTCACCTGCTACAACTCATGTATTTCATAAACGATATGATGATACTATAATTAAGCCAAATTTCTTTCCAAAATAGATAAATAAAACCTTATGAATTAACTTAGCTAATTCATTAAGGTTTTTTCTTTTATTTGTTACAATATTATGTATCAGTTTAATTTTCTAATAATTTATAAAGGAGTATTTCAATGATCTTATTTCAAAATGACAATGTCACAGTATTTCAAAGTGTATTATTTCAAACAAACTCAACTGTCGTAGCAACTGACGACTGTATAATTATAGTTGATCCGACTTGGTTACCTCATGAAATAAATGAGATAAAAGAGTATGTTGAATCAATTAAGAATAATCGCCCAATTTATTTATATTTTACTCATGGAGATTTTGATCATATCATTGGCTATAATGCATTTCCAAATGCTCAAACAATTGGAAGTGAAAACTTACATAACCATCCCGAAAAAGAAATTAAAGTATCAAAAATTCGTCAATTCTATAATGATAATTATATTAATCATGTGGAACCAATTGAATTTCCAAGAGTTGATTTGATTATTAGTGAAGAAGGTCAGGAAATCAAAATCGGGCAGACTACGTTAAGATTTTATAATGCTCCGGGGCACACTCAAGATGGTTTATTTCTCTATATTGAAAATTTAGGTATATGGATTACAGGAGATTATTTATCTGACTTTGAGTTACCGATCGTATTTGATAGCGTGAAGAGTTACTACAGTACATTAGATAAGGCAGAGGAACTAATTAGTACTTTTGAACTTACATTATTAATTCCAGGTCATGGTCAAGTTTCATCAAATAAAAAAGAAATAAACAGAAGGATTGAACTAGGTAGAAATTACTTAAAAAGACTTCAAAATGCTGTACAGGAAATGAATGAAGCAGAAATAGATTCATTAGAAAAAGAATTTTTATTTCCTTCTGGCTTCACAAAATATTGTCATGAATCAAATGTTAATAACATGAAAAAAGAATTCGGCTTAGTTTAAAAATAAATCAAATAAAAAAAATCCTTAACAATTGTTAAGGATTTTTTAAATAATTATTTTAAGTTAGCTTTAGCAGCGTTTGCTAATTCAGCAAATGCTTTTTCGTCAGCTACAGCTAGATCTGCTAACATTTTACGGTTAACTTCGATACCAGCTAATTTTAAACCGTGCATTAAACGGCTGTAAGAAAGTCCGTTCATACGAGCAGCCGCGTTGATACGAGTAATCCATAATTTACGGAAATCACGTTTCTTTTGACGACGGTCACGGTAAGCATACATTAATGATTTCATAACTTGTTGGTTTGCAACTTTGAATAATGTATGTTTAGAACCGTAATAACCTTTTGCTAATTTAATAACCTTTTTACGACGAGCGCGTGTAACTGTACCGCCTTTAACTCTTGGCATATTGTTTCCCTCCTAGATATCTATCTAATACGTTTATCGTTCTTATTTCATGTTTGTAAGCATAAAGCGGATACGTTTGAAATCGCCTTTACTTACTAATGAAGCTTTACGTAATTTACGTTTTGCTTTTGTAGATTTGTTAGCGAATAAGTGGCTTGTGTAAGCACGACCACGTTTTAATTTACCAGATCCAGTCTTTTTAAAACGTTTTGCTGAACCACGGTGAGTTTTCATTTTAGGCATATCGTGTTTCCTCCTCAAATAAATTACTTTTCGTTTTTAGGTGCTAAGACTAAGAACATACTACGACCGTCCATTTTAGGGTGTGACTCAACAGTTGCAACTTCTGCACAAGCAGTTGAGAAACGATCAAGTACTCGTTGTCCAATTTCCTTATGCGTAATAGCGCGTCCTTTGAAACGAATAGACGCTTTAACTTTATCGCCTTTTTCTAAGAACTTAATTGCATTACGAAGCTTTGTGTTAAAGTCATGTTCATCAATTGTAGGACTTAAACGAACTTCTTTCATGCTAATAATTTTTTGGTTTTTACGACTCTCTTTGTCTTTCTTTTGTTGCTCGAAACGGAATTTACCGTAGTCCATAATACGACATACAGGTGGTTTAGCCGTTGGTGCTACCATCACTAGATCAAGATTAACATTCGAAGCTAACTCAAGAGCCTCTTGTTTAGTCTTGATTCCAAGTTGATCTCCGTTAGGACCAATTAATCGAACTTCACGAGCACGAATTCCATCGTTTACCATCATGTCTTTGCTAATAGTAAAACACCTCCAAGGTATTGTAAGAATGAGCTTAATTTGTATCGTTGAAGCAATTACGACCCAACAAAAAAGTGTGGGTATATAAATACACCCACACTGACAGTATCAAAGTAATTAATGATTCTGTTACCTGATAACAACTTGTAGCGTCATCCAGGTGAGAAGCGGGTGCTTCTTCTTCAACAAATAAGTATTCTTTTCTTTCGTTACTATAACATAGCGACATGATGTTGTCAATCTTCGTATGCTTTGTTCGCAACGAAATTTATTATATCAAAGAAACTTATTTATGACAATGCTTTTTTTTAATGTATATTTTCATTTCAATTTTTCCTGCGAAAACTCTTGTAATGTATGTATTAGGACTCGTTCTTGAAATATATTTTGTAATGTAATAATTAATGAGATATCAACTGATGAAGTGTATAAATGGATTCTTTTAGGAGCTATCGCAGTTAAAGGCAATATTAATTCATTATCTATATAATCCCTATTTCCTACTTGCTTACCATATCCTTTTAACACCTCTTTAGAGAGTGGTAAAAAAAGATGATCATATACACAAAACTTCCCGTCATAAACGATATGCACATGAGGAATGAGCGCATCTGTTTTAAGAACCTGCTGTCTTAAGCTTTCAATAAGATTTTGATACTCATTTTCTAATTTGTATTCGTCGATCGCAATTTCACAAACATAAGCTAACTGTTTATAATATTCTTTCAAACGAAATGTAATAAATGAATCAAAACTGAAGTTTACTCCATCTTTTAAATAGGTAGAAAGCGCATGTGATACTAAATGCTTACTCCTACGAATTTTTTTCTGATTTGGAATGCTCCGTCTAGTTCCTCTTAATAAAGATTGTGCGATTGGAATGATTTGACCTTGCTCGTCTTCCTCATAGAAAAAAGATGTATGTAAAATGGACTGAATCCATTTATCTTCTTTTTGAAGTAAAATAAATTGTACTAGTGTCGGAACTAAAATACTTTTTATTAAATCTTCAGTGTTTTGAGGAAATGTGATTAAAATTGTATTGATTTTGTGTCTTCTTAAAAAGTATGGTCTCGATTGCTTTTTTAAGCGTTTTTGTAATCGTTCGTAGACATAAGCTGCATCAATGGGTTCATTGAAAAAAATTTCAATCACCCTGTTCCCCCCTTTCTAGCACCACCTAGTCCTATATATATTAAAGTAATAATTAAAAAATGACGCAAAATCACATTGTTATTTGTGATTTTACGCCATTTTTTGTTTTTTTTATGAATGTCTTAAATTAGTTCCTGAAATCTTAACTGGTTTTGCTAAAAATTTTACTCGATCGACAATACGGGCAGCTTTCACTCTTTCTTCCTCTCCACGCTGAGAGTATGTCAAATGATGTTCTAATTGACTTAAATCGGCGTTAGATGTAAAGAATGTAGGCAGTTTTTCTAACATACGATATTGAAGAATCGTACCTAATATTTCGTCTCTTGCCCAACTAGACATTTGTTCGGCGCCAATATCATCTAACATAAGAATTTCTACTTTTTTTACAGCTTCAATTTTTTCTTCTAATGTCCCATCGCTAATAGAGCTTTTTATTTCACGTAAAAATTCAGGTAAATAAACGAGCATCGAAGCAATTTCTTCCTCTGCTAATTCATTTGCAATAGCCCCAAGGATAAAAGTTTTCCCAACACCAAATGGACCATGTAAATATAAACCTTGCGTCATTTTTCCCTTTTCATAATTCATAATAAACTGTCTTGCTGCTGAAATTGCTTCAAAACGGCCAGGGTCTTCTAATGACAAATTAGACATAGAAGCTTGCAGTACATCTTTTGGTAAATACATACATTTAATCAATGACTCGTGTTTTTTGCGTTTGTCATTTTTAATACCGTTTGGGCAACGATCGTATTGAACATCGATTCGCTTCCCTTGAATAATCAAATGAGGATGATATCCATGCACCATATTTTTGCATTCGCTAAATGATGGACAGTCTTCACAATTTACACTTTGGCCAATGTACTCATAAAGTTTGATTAAGCTACTATCAATCATTTTATCCGTAATTTCAGTTCTATGCTCATTTAAAAACGAAACAATTTTTGGGTGACTACGGACTTCTTGTTGCATTTTTTGAAATGTGTCCTGGAATTGTTTATTCTTCATTAATGCACTAAATGCGTTTTGAATTGGTTCCACTTATGTCCCCCCATTTACCGTTTCTTTTTATTTTTAAACATTTCTAGTTCTTTTTCTAGTCGTTTTCGTTCTTCATCTATCGAAGAATCATTTGTGCTATTCATTGCTACTGAATCTTTTGGTACTTCAGTCGTTGTATTCGGTTGAAGCCAATCAGGTACAATTTCAGTTCGAATTGCTTTATTACGTCTATTATTTGTTCGCGTTTTAGCAGCAGTTGCACTTTGTTTAGTTTCTTCAAACTCTTTGCGAGCAAGATCCATTGCTTGTTTAACTGTTGTTACACCTTTTCGTGCCCAGTGACTGGCTATCTTAATAACGTAATTTCTAGAAAGTTTTTTATCTAAACGAATCATTACGTAATCGATTAACACATTCGCTACGCCAGGTAGAAGTTTTTGTTCGATCATAATTTCTTCAATTATCTTCAAATCAGCTTCACTTGGTTCAGCTCCACCAGATATCTCCTTTAAATATTGACGGGGAGATATTGTTTCAAAGCAATGAATTAATTTTTCTTCTTGAGTTGTTGGCTGTTCATTCCCCATTTGTCTATGTTGAATTGGCTGAACCTTTTCAACAATCGTAGGTAAAGCTTCGTGATGCTGGAATTGGTACCAATCTCTTGCTTCTAAACGAAGTGTCTCTATATTAATTTTATTTTCTTCATTCAGTGAACGCATTACAATTGTTTTCATTTGAATAGGATTTATTCCATATAAAAATGCAAGTTTTAAAATGGTTTCTTTTACGTCTGAAGTAAATGAACGTTTCGGAACAAACGAATCTGAGAGACCGTCTAAAAATAAATCATAATCAAACTCTTCCATTTTCACAGAAATTTTAACAGACTGACTGTCTTGTAATATTTTCGTATCATTTGAAGTGGAAAGATCGTTACTTTGCTGAATTTCATTTAATTGCTCTACCGTAATGGTTTGAAATACTGAATCAAACGATCTAGATATCTCACAAAAGCCATCTTTCGAAAATGCTTGTCTACTAAAAAAGTTTTTTGTTCGTTGATATTGTGTTTTCCCAATTGTTTTAAACAGAAAGATATTTAGAATAGGATCTTCGAAAAAAGAATGAGGATCTAGCGGAGATTGAAGCTCATAAAGAAGCTTTTTCGTACTGTTTTCAAACCCTTCATAAACTTTAAGTAAGCCAATTCCTTCAAGGATTAATCTTTGTTCATAAATTGATTTTAAATTATTTTTCATTCCAAGCATTAGTGAATGATGTGTTAATGTATTAGGGTGGAGGTCCGTTTGCTCACATTCACCCCAAAGTGTCATATATAAACTTAAAGCTTGACTACCAATAATCGGCTGATACAACATCGTCAAAACTTGTCTATGAAAATTATGTAAATAGCCTGCTGCCGTTACAGTATAAGGATCCGCAGGAAGAACATCCATCCAATGTTGCTTATCAATAGACATTCAAAACTTCCTTTCTTGTATCAAAAGAGCGAAGTATTATTCGTCTTTACCTCGCTCTTTGCTAATTAAATCTTTTAATTCATCAATGAATACATTAATATCTTTAAATTGACGATAAACAGACGCAAATCGTACGTATGCAACTTCATCAACCTTTGATAAATGCTCCATAACCATTTCTCCTAGAACTTCACTTGGAACTTCAGATGTTCCACTATTTTTCAGTTCTTTTTCAATGCTATGAATAATGTCCTCTAGCTGAGATAAAGAGACAGGGCGTTTCTCACATGCTTTAATCAGTCCCCTTAACATCTTATCTTTACTAAATTCTTCACGAGCTCCCTCTTTTTTTACAACTAAAATAGGATTATCTTCAACTCGCTCAAAAGTTGTAAAACGATGCTGACATTCTTCACATTCACGTCTTCTTCTAATTGAACGACCTTCATCAACTGGTCTACTATCAAGTACTCTTGTCCCATTAAAGTTACACGTTGGACATCTCATCGTTATAGTTCAACTCCAAACACTAAATTGTTTAAACGTATTATTATAACTCTATACTATAACAAATTCAAAATAAACTAAAGTTTATTTCTAAAATGTCACAAAGACTTAGTTCTTGCAAATATTTTTCACTATGCAAAGCTAGTTCATTCCATAAACGTCTATATAAATACAATATTAATTAAATTAGTTAGAAAGAAAACAAAAAAGAGAGATGAAAAATCACCTCTCTCAATTCTTTTTAGTTACCGTTTACAACTTTTACATTATTAACTTGAATGGGACCCATTCCTCTTGGTAGCTCAACGTTTTCGCGAGTATCAGCTTCTAAAGCCTCTGCGATAAAGTTTGCAGCTACATTTGGATCAATTCTATCACCGCAAGTGTAAACATCAATACTTGCATAACCATGCTCAGGAAAACTGTGAATAGTTAAGTGTGATTCTGAAATGATTACGACACCACTAACGCCATGAGGAGCGAACTTGTGAAAAGCAACTTCACGAACTTCTGCACCAGAGCGTAACGCAGCATCAACAAAAGTTTCCTCAATAAATTTCATATCATTTAATTTTTCTGTATTGCATCCCCATAATTCTGAAATGACGTGACGACCCATAGTATCCATATTCATTTCCCCCTTAAATAATTTGTCATGACTTCTATTGCGAAAGTATGATCAACTACCACGGGGGAAAGTTAGTCCAAAGAGGTCCTAACCCTTTAAGTAATTAGTTATACTTTTAGAAGTTCACGAAAGTTAGTATACTTTCTTTAAATTTGAATTGCAAGATAAATTTTATTTTTTTGTTATTTACTTGATTAATTGTAATGAAATTGGGTCAGGGAAATATAGAAGTTCTATTGGCGCTACTATTATTTCAAAGCAACAAAAGGAAACCATAAAGGATTTAAGAGAAGAAGATTGGTGCATTTTTAAAACTTCCATCTTCTTTATAAACTCCTTTTTTAAATATATTATGTCGCACTAATCTTTAGTCAAATTATGGATAAAAAGTGTTTAAAATAAGACTTGTTGATTGGAACGAAAGGCACTCGACTCCCTAGAGAAATGCAAGAAGCCTAAATACCCCGCAGACGTTTTTTCTTACATATAAAGTCACAAATATCTTCTGTAAAACAGAGAATTAGTATGACATTTTTATTTATCATGCAACTTCAAAAAGACTAACCAGATTAACTAGTTAGCCTTTTGTATTCGTTTACATAATTTTATAAGTTCAGTTTTATCTTTTAATTTTTAAACCGTTTCAAGCTTTTTTATTTTTGATGCAACGATTGACACTAAGTCAACTACACGTCTTGAATAGCCCCACTCATTATCGTACCAAGCTAATACTTTTACTTTTGTACCATCGATTACCATAGTAGAAAGAGCATCAATAATTGCAGAATGTGTATTTGTATTAAAATCAATTGATACTAATGGCTCATTGCAGTATTCAATAATTCCGCTCATTGAACCTTTTGATGCTGTTTCAAATACTTCATTTATATCGTCAACTGTTACTTCTCTCTTTAAATCAACAACTAAGTCAACAAGAGAAACGTTTGGAGTAGGAACACGTAAAGCCATACCATGTAATTTTCCATTTAAGTGTGGAAGTACTTTAGATAATGCTTTAGCTGCCCCTGTAGTTGTTGGAATAATTGACTGGCTACAAGCACGTGCACGACGTAAATCCTTATGAGGATTATCGATATTTTTTTGATCATTTGTAAATGAATGAACTGTTGTCATTAAGCCGTTTACAATACCGAATTGCTCATCAAGTACTTTTACAACTGGCGCTAAACAGTTAGTAGTACATGATGCATTTGAAATAATATGATGTTTTTCTAAATCTAATTGATCATCATTTACTCCAATTACTACTGTAATATCTTCGTTTTTACCAGGTGCAGTTAAAATTACTTTTTGTGCTCCAGCAGTAATGTGCATTTTTGCTTTTTCAGCATCATTAAATTTACCTGTTGCTTCTATAACTATATCAACATTTAGCTCGTTCCATGGAAGTAACTCAGGATTTCTTTCGCTAATTAGTTCCACACGCTTTCCATCAACGATTAAATGATCTGCGTTTGCAATAACTTCACCATCAAATTTACCGTGAACTGTGTCATACTTAATTAAGTGCGCTAAAGTTTCAGAAGGATAGCTTGCATTAATCGCTACTATATTATAATCACCATTTTTAATTGCTTGACGGAAAACCATGCGTCCGATTCGACCAAATCCATTTATTGCTACATTTACCATAAGTAAACCCCCAATTAAGTTATACTGTTTATTATCTCCCTGCAATTAGTATAACACATAAGTCGGATTTTGGTTAAACTATTTACATTATTTTCTTAAATAATTTTATTTAATAGGTCTTTTACTTGTCTTTTTGTATCCTCAAGGTCACCATTATTATCAATTACATAGTCAGCCCTATCAGCTTTTTCCTTTACAGGTATTTGTGACCCTATACGTAATAGTGCATCCTCTTTCGATAATCCATTACGTTCCATCAACCGTTTTAGTTGATTTTCTTCAGACACAGTTACCACGATTACCTTCTCCACCAATTCAATTGAGTTACCTTCATATAAAAGTGGTATATCTAAAATAACAAGTGGTTCACCTTGATTTATGTACCTGTCTGCTTGTTTCTTCATTTCTCGTCTGACTTCGGGATGTACAATTCCATTAAGTTGTAAGCGCTTTTCTTTATTATTAAAAATAATACTTCCAAGAAGTGGTCTGTTAATTTCTCCAGACTCTAATAGAATCTCACTTCCGAAAGCTTCTTTGATCATTTCATATGCAGGTTGTCCAATTTCAACTACTTCTTTAGCAATTACATCTGCATCTACAATTGGAACATTTAATTGTTTTAAAAAATTAGAAACAGTACTTTTGCCACTTGCAATACTACCAGTCAGTCCAAAAATTTCACCCATGTTATAATTCTCCTCACTAAATAAAGAGGCCCAAATGGAAAAAATCCATTCGGATACACTCTTTCAGTATATTTATTACATCTTCAATAATCCAATTAATATTAAAAATATGCCTGGTAAAAAAGTTAATTTTTGAAGCCATAATGTTTTCGATAACACATTTCCTAATTTCATACCAAATAATAAAAATAATGCACTAGCAGTTGATGTTACAAATGCTGTCAATAATGGAGAAAATCCAAGTAATGATGCACCGATCCCAGCACCAAATGCATCAAGTGAAAGTGCAAAACCAAGTAACAACGCTTCCAATCCATTAATACTTCCAGAACGATCTATATCTGCAGTTGTAGGCTTCTTTAATATTTTTACGACCACACCTAAAATTTCAAATTCCCAGTCAATCCCTTTATCTTCAATCTCATTTTTTTCTTCCGCTGCTGAACTAGCGTTTTTATTCGATCGGTAAAATTGAAAAAGTACCCACAAACCTATACCTACAAGTACAATTCCTCCGATTCTTTTAGCGATTACTGGTGAGAAAAAGTCTGTAATTGCATGCCCAATGCCCATTGATGTCATTAGTATAATCCCTGAACAAGATGCAATTGTAATAATTGATTTTAAAGGAATTCTTACTTTTCGAAGTCCATAAGTAAATCCAACACTGCAGCTATCTAAACTTAGCGCGCATGCTAGTAGTATTAATGATAGCATATTTACCATAAAAATAGGCTCCTCTCTTTCGTACTCTTGTTATAGTATGAAAGAAAGGAACCTTATGTTAATTTTTTTTAGGCTGACAAACCGGACAAAAAGAAGTACCCCTGCCACCCACTGTTATCTTCTCGATCGGTTGGCCACAATTATGACATTCCAATCCTTTTCGGCCATACACTTTAATAATATCTTGAAAGGTTCCTATTTTCCCTTGCGAATTTACATAAGAACGAATTGTACTTCCACCTAAATTTACAGCTTCTTTTAATGTTTCTGTTATTGTTTCGGCAAGTAATTTTATTTGTTTTGGTTTTAAAGATGATGCAGGTGTTTCCGGGTGAATCATAGCCCTAAATAAAACCTCATCAACGTAAATATTGCCTAAACCGACCACCAATTCCTGATCTAATAACACGACTTTAATTTTTCGATTTGTATTTTTAAGTTTTTCTTTCATGTACTCCGGAGTAAACTCATCCGAAAATGGCTCTGGCCCTAACTTAGCAAGTGGGGGCCCTTCACTTTCTTCACCTTTATTAAACAAATGCATCGTCCCGAATTTGCGTACATCTTGATATCGAAGTTCCGTGCCATCATCAAATAGAAAACGCACATGAGTATGAGGTGCTACAGGTTCTTCGGTAGGGAAAACTCGAAATTTCCCTTCCATTCTTAAATGAGAAACAAGTGTGAAATCACTTAATTGAAAAAGAAGAAACTTACCTCGACGATTAATATTTTCTACAGTTTGACCTTTTAGTAAAATCTGAAACTCTTCAACTTCACTAGGTTTCTTAATGATTTTTCCCCATGAGACGATTACTGCCGAGATTGTTTTTCCTACTACTAAGTCCAATAAAGTTCGTCTAACGGTTTCGACTTCCGGTAACTCAGGCATACAATTTTCATCCTATCTATTAATTTAACTGTATAAGTACTATTGGTATTGATTTCATTATCCTTACTAGAAAATTGCACTTACTTTTTCTATTCATGCATTTCCTAATCTAGATTGTAAACACGCTCGATATTATTTTGCTTCGAACCAAGATTCTCCAGAATTATAGTCAACCTTTAGTGGTACTAATAATTCGACTGCATGCTCCATTACTTCTGGAACTAATTTTTCTAAGGTTGCTAATTCTTCTTTAGGTGCTTCTAAAATTAATTCATCGTGTACTTGTAAAATTAATTTTGCTTGAAGTTTTTCTGCTTTAAGTCGTTCATCTAGTAAAATCATTGCCTTTTTAATAATATCCGCAGCACTTCCTTGAATAGGCGTATTCATCGCTGTTCTTTCAGCAAATCCACGGACATTAAAATTAGAGCTTGTAATTTCAGGAATATAACGACGTCTATTTAAAATTGTACTTACAAATCCATCTAACTTAGCTTTTTGAACGATATCTGACATATAATCTTTTACTTTTGGAAAACTAGCAAAGTATTTTTCAATAAATATACCTGCTTCTTTTCTTGTAATACCTAATCCTTGTGATAAACCATAATCACTAATTCCGTACACGATCCCGAAGTTAACAGCTTTTGCTTGTCTTCTCATATTGCTTGTCACTTCATCTGCATTTACATGAAAAACATCCATTGCAGTTTTTGTATGAACATCAAAATCGTTTTTAAATGCTTCCATTAAATTATCATCTTGCGCTATATGAGCCAATACCCTTAACTCAATCTGTGAATAATCAGCTGCAAAAATCACCCAATCTTTTTTTGATGCTACAAAAGCTTTCCTAATTTTTCTACCTTCTTCTAATCGAATCGGGATGTTTTGAAGGTTAGGATCAATTGAGCTTAAACGACCTGTTTGTGCCAATACTTGATTAAAGCGAGTATGAACCTTCGAATCTGTCTGATTGATTACTTTTAATAATCCCTCGACGTATGTGGAATTCAATTTTCCAACTTGTCGATAATGAAGAATTAATCGAATAATTTCATGTTCTGATTCTAATTTTTCAAGGACATCAGCAGAAGTCGAATAACCTGTTTTTGTTTTTTTACCAGACGGCAAATTTAATTTCTCAAATAATATAACACCTAATTGTTTAGGCGAATTAATATTGAACTTCTCACCAGCTAGCTCATAAATATTTTCTTCAAGTACTTTTAATGTATTAGCTAGCTCTGAACCCATCGTACGAAGAGTCTCTTCTCTAACTGTTACTCCTTCAAATTCCATATCACCTAAAATAAACGTTAATGGTAATTCTAACTCAGTTAATAGTTCATATTGACTATTTTTTCGTAATGACTCTTCAAGTGTTTCTTCTAACTTACTAATAGCAATCGATTTGCGAACGATATACTCGGCTAAAACTTCTTGAGATGGCTGCGCTTGTTTTGCCCCTTTACCGTAAATTGATTCAGCGGTTTGAATTGAAAAATCAATTTTACCATTTACGATATCAGCAAATTCTTTATTAGACTGTGCTGGGTCATATATATATGAAGCAAGTAACGGATCGAAATTAACTCCCTTTAAATCGATTCCTCTCCACTTTAGTGCAACATATGCACCTTTCGCATCATATACATTCTTTTCAACACGCTCATCCTCAAGCCACTTTTTAAACAAATCTGACTCTAATCCAACAGATGTCGGAATGAAGAAATGGCCATTTTCATTTGAAAGTCCAAAGCCTTGAATTTGTTCCGAGTGATAATTTTCACCAATCATTTCCACGATTAAACTTGAATGATTTGCTAAGTGTTTTTCTTCGATTGAATCAAGTACATCATACTTTATCTCTTCTAGTTCTTCGACTGATTCCGTTAGATCCAATTTAGCTAATAAAGAAGTAAAACCGAGAGATTTAAAAAACTCTGCCACCTTATTCACATCTGCTTCAGGAAGCATAGTATCATTTACAGTCAGTTCGATTGGCGAGTTTTTATTGATTGTTGCTAATTGTTTACTCATTAGAGCTTGTTCTTTATTCTCACTTAAATTTTGAAGAAGCTTAGCCCCACTTACTTCATCCAAATGTTCATATAGGCCCTCTACAGTTTGATACTGCTTTAAGAGCTTAATTGCAGTTTTTTCACCAATCCCTGGAACACCAGGTATATTATCTGATTTATCACCCATTAAACCTTTCATATCAATAATTTGCTCAGGTGAAATCTCATACTTTTCATGTATTGCAGCCGGATTATATTCCTCTACTTCAGTAATTCCCTTTTTAGTCATACTTACTGTAATACGGTCATCAACTAACTGTAATAAATCTCGATCTCCAGAGATGACTTTTACTTCATATTCATCTTTTGACGCTTGTCCTGCAAGTGTTCCAATAATATCATCCGCTTCGTAATTATCTAATTCATAACGTGCAATTCCATAAGTATCTAATAGTTGACGAACAAGTGGAAACTGTTCGCTTAACTCTGGTGGAGTCTTCTGTCTTCCACCTTTATACTCTTTAAATGTACTATGTCTAAATGTAGTTTTCCCAGCATCAAATGCAACAAGCATATGACTCGGTTTTTCATCCTCAAGAATTTTCAACAACATCATTGTAAAACCATAAATCGCATTCGTATGAACACCTTTATCATTACTCAATAAAGGCAATGCAAAGAAAGCCCTATAGGCAATACTATTCCCATCAATCAAAACCAACTTATTCTTCAAAAATAAATCCCCTTTCTTAACCTCAGGGTAATCATCCCAGCTCTTGATATGTTATTAATACCAACCTTGCCTAAATTCCCTTATCCTTCTCTTAATAAAAGTTCAACTTTTTATGTAAATTCTTTTTCATGAAATCTTTAATCTAATAACGAAAACAAATAACTTATTTGAAATTGAACTTTGGTATTTATTTCCTTCCCAAAGCCCTGCCCTACTATTTTAACATGAACTACACATAAAAGAAAAAGAGGTCGTCTTTGATTTACCATTTAAAAGTATTTATTCACTCAGATGAAAGTTGAATAATATATGACTTTTAGAATGAATCAAAAACTACCTCTGTATTTATTCGAAATCGAGTATTTCTCTTTCAAAAATCAGTTCAACACTAGCTCCTTCAATCGCTTGTTGGCTGTCGACAACTTGGTGAAGACGCCAACCACTTTTAGCATAGTTTCCAACTACATCATAATAATGACGATTTGAAGACTTAGTGTTTACTTTTACAAATTCATATTCGTACATCAATAATCAACCTCCGATGTATGATTCTACTACACATAATTTCCCCAAAAATTATAAAAGTAACATAATCTCATAAAGAAAACTTTGTCGACTGACAAGCCTTTTTTTGACGAAGGTAGGAGCTTAGTTGTACTTATACTTTATTCTTAAAATTGGATACCACATCGAGTACGATCCAATTTATACTTTCTGAATATGCAATAAAAAAAGGTATCCTCTAGTATGGACAGGTTGATAAAAATATAAAACTGATCTACCAAAGAAAATCCGCTGACTGGCTAGGCCATTAGAAGAATATTGAGGCGTATCTGTAATTACACTTATTTTGATTTTTCTTTTCAAATAAAAAATCCCGGAAGTATCAATACTTCCGGTTTGAAGACAACACCTTGGATGAAGGGGTTTTCATCATTACTATAACAAGTTTTTATTAACGATTATTAAATCTACTGTAAAATATGTGTAAATTATCAAATTGAAGTATTTTTATTTAACGTTACAATAAATGATGTCCCATGACCTAGTTTACTTTCTACTTCGACTTTACCTTTATGAGCTTCAACGAGATGCTTCACAATAGCTAGTCCTAAACCAGTTCCACCGGAGTTTCTACTTCTTGCTTTATCTACCCGGTAAAAACGTTCGAAAATACGAGAAATCTCTTCTTTCCCTATTCCTACTCCTGTGTCATTAACTTTTATTACAATATGATCATCAGCCTCAACAGCAGTAACAAATACTTTGCCACCAGCTGGAGTGTAATGAATCGCATTATCCACTAAATTGATAAATACTTGTTTTAATCTTAACGCATCAGCATTAACCACTAATGGACTATTCAAATATAATTTAAATTCTATATTTTTCTCTAATGCCTTTTGATTCATCATTTGATGAACATCTTCAATGACTTGTTTTACCGAAACTTCTGCAAGGTCTAATTTAAAATTCTGCTGCTCTATTTTAGATAAGTCTAATAAATCTTGAATCAGTGTTTGCATACGGTCACTTTCCGTTAATATAATCGATAAGAAGTTTTTACATAACTCTTCACTTTCCATTGCACCATCTAGAAGAGTTTCAGTAAAACCTTTAATAGACGTAATCGGTGTTTTCAGTTCATGAGAAACATTTGCAAAGAAATCTTTACGAACTTGCTCTAGTTTCTTTAATTCACTTATGTCATGAAAAACAAGAACAATACCTTTCCATTCATGATTAATCCCAATAATTGGAGCACCATAAATTTCAAAATGTTTTCTTTCAATTGATAATGGTAGAATAATTTGCTTCCTAACTTTTATTTCTTTTAAGAAGATTTCTTCTACGATTTCGATTACTTCTTTATGTTTAAATGCATCATAATAAAGTTCACCTAAAATACTTCTCGAGTCCACTTTAAATGTCTCTCGATACGTTTTATTAATTAAATTAACGTGGCCTCTACTATTAATTAAAACGACACCACTACCAATATTATGGATCAGCGTGTTTAATCGATCTTGCTGCATCTCTTGTTGCATGGTCATTTCCTGCAAATTTTTTGCTAGTACATTCATTGCCTGACTTAAAACAGTTGTTGATTCATTACTTTCAGTCAATGTTCTAGCTTTATAATTCCCTTTAGATAATTCAATGGCAACTTGGGTGATATCCTCAATCGGTTTTGAAAATTGATGGGAATATCGTATTAATAAAATAATAATGGCAAATAACACAAAACCTAATAAAGAAAATAGCAGCACCCAAATACTACTATATACTTCTTTGATTGACTTCGTTGAATAATCAACTATTAAAAATTGCTTATTCCCATTTGGATTTGTAATTTTCTTTCCATAAAACTTAACTCCAGATTCTTTTTCGCTAAATTTAGCTGCTTTCTTTACTTTATCAAGCTGTTCAAAATAAGAATTTAAACTTTCTGATGCAATAGTTAAATCTGCATTGCTAGATTTAGCAATAAGATTGTGCTTGTCATCAAATAACAAAACATCTATATTTAAGTCCTTTGCTATTTTCTTTAACGTTTGATCAGAAATATTACTAGTTAATGGTGTATTTGACTCCATTATCGAAGCAATTAAGTTTGTTTCGCGCGCAATCCTTTGATCAAAGTTTGTTAAATAAAACGATTTAAATATTTGCCCTAATATGATTCCTAAAATTGCAAGGATCACAATAATAATTGCGGAAAATCCATAGAGCAATTTTCGATTTAGCTTACTCATTCAGTCTAGGTTCCTCTAATTTATAACCTAATCCACGAATCGTTTTAATATAAACTGGTTTTTTAGAGTCTAGTTCTATTTTTTCTCTTAAATGACTTATATGAACGTCGACTATTCTAGTATCACCTGCAAAATCATAATTCCAAACTGCGCTTAATAATTGATCTCGAGTTAATACCCTACCTTTATTTTTGGTTAAATATAATAATAACTCGAATTCTTTAGGCGTTAACTCCAGTTTTTCACCTTGGAAATACGCTTCATAGTACTCCGGTAAAATTTTCAAATCTCCAATTATTAGCGTATCAGTATCGTCGTTAGACTGTACCGGTGTTTCCGTAATTTTACTTCTTCGTAAAATAGCCTTTACGCGTGCTACAACTTCTCTTGGGCTAAATGGTTTTGTCATATAATCATCTGCGCCAAGCTCAAGTCCTAAAACTTTATCAAATTCGTCATCTTTTGCGGTTACCATTAAAATAGGCGTCGTATTTCTTTGTAATCGTAATTCTTTACATACTTCCATGCCATCTTTTTTTGGTAGCATTAAATCTAGAACAATTAATTCTGGCTTCTCTTCAATCGCTTTTTGTAAACCTGCATCACCATCAGTTGCCGTAACGACTTGAAATCCAGCTTGTTCTAAGTTGAATTTGATTAAGGTTAAGATATGCTCTTCATCGTCTACTACAAGAATTTTATTGTTCATTTGTTTATATTCCTCCAGGTTAATGTTAAACCCTCATCCATTTTGTATCTTATTTTTTTATATTTATCTATTTTTAATCATACTAGAAATTTATTCAGACGTAAAACTTTAAAAGTAAGTCGGGCAGTTTAATGCTTAGTAGTAAAAACTGCGGATATGAAAATTAGATACTCAAGTAAGGATTGGAGTATGCTATTGAACATGGAGACGTTGTTAGCATAATCATGGAGGGGTCATGAGTTAATAAGTGAGTGGGATTTTAATCTTTTTAACTCATGAGGCTGTATTGGTAATAAAGCTAGCTTCACAGAAAGAAAAAAAGAATGTCTTTTGACATTCTTTTTAAAAGTTTTCATATAGTAGTGCATTTGATTGATTTACTGTAGGTGGAATAACTGTAAGTTTTCCTGTTGCAATTTCAGTTTGCGTTTTATTTAAAACGCTTACATTAATTTCTACTTCATTTTTTTCTATATTAATATCGACTACTTCAAAATGAATTGAGATTGTTTCATTGTGGTATATATGTTGATCAAATTGAAGTTCTTTTTTTACAACGTGACTTCCAGGTCCAGGTAAGTGCTTTGTAACTGCTGCAGAAACTAATCCGCTAATAATAAAGCTTGGTACGATTGGTTTATTATATTTTGTTTGTGAAGCATAGTTATATTGAGTATATAAAGGATTTGTATCGCCTGTTAAAGCCAGGTATAAGTAAATATGTTTTTCTTCAATATGTTCTGTTACAATTAATTTTTCTCCAATTGAAATGTCTTCAAGTTTTCGTCCGATCTTTGCTTTTTTAGTTAACATATTAAACCCCCTGTTTATCTTAATATTTTAAAAATTCGATAAACAACAGCAAAATTCCTTCTTAATCGGCAAATTTTTTATCAAAAAAATAATAAAAATTGTCAATTTAATCTATTTGTATTTTCTCCCTATATAGTAGATAAAATTCTCGGCTCCACATTTAATTTCTCCCCCTCCAATTTGCTTAATCATAATAAGCCAAAGGAATTTGAAACAAACATATCGAAAATATAATAAGAGCTTATGAAAGGAAGAGTCAAATTTGAATAATATCATTTTTCCAGGAATTATCTTAATTATATTAATAGCAGTTTTTATTCTAATCAATAAATTATTGAGAAAGTCTAGAAGGTTATAATTCAAGCTGGCCCTTCCATCATCATGTATTTTAGATCTAGGGTTTGTTGGTAAGTTAACTTGTACATACTTATATCGTGAAATACCATACCGAATTATTTAGATATTAACTGTAATTTAGCTAAGAGAAAAGGAGAGTTGGGAATGTCTTATATCGTTGATTTTAAAAATGTGTCTACAGTCGGTTTAGAGTCTTCACCTGTTGCCGAAGCTCTTGCCGGTTTACGTGCAAATGAAGCACGCTATTTTATGAACAAATATAAACATGAATTCACAGTAGTACCAGCAAGCGAAAGTCAGGATGCTCTTGATTATGCAAATCGTATTTTGAAAGAAGAGCGAGATATTGAGTTTGCAGCCAAACCATTAGAAACGTCGAGTTTTCAAGTAGAAAATATTAAATTTACTTACGTATTTTATGAAGATGGTCTCTCGATAAATGTTATGTATACAGTTGATGATCCTAAGAAGCGAGCAGTTGGTTTTAAGCTATCTGATGGTATGGAAGTACCAATGGAATTAGTAGAGAAATTTAAGTTCGCTAGACAGAAGTCTAAGCTAGCTGGAACTATTCGTGGCTCATATTTTGTTATTAAAGGCGAATATTAATCAGCAATAGAGTAATCATTTTAACATTGAATCGACTTGGAAGTTTTTAAATGAGGATGTCCTAAGAGTTAACTTTTAGGGGCATCCTCATTTTACATTTATAGGAAAAATTAAAAAGAAGAGTAATCGAAATATAAGTCGAAGTGCAAATAAGATCGTGAATCTTGCAAATAAAAATCCGGAAACTTCAATTAAATGTCAAAGTGCAATTAAAAATGGAGAATCTGCAATTAAAATTAGTGTAACTGCAATTAAATTCAGTGAATCTGCAATTAAAATTAGTGTAACTGCAATTAAATTCAGTGAATCTGCAATTAAATTCAGCAAAACTGCAATTAAATTCAGTGAATCTACAATTAAAATCAGCAAAACTGCAATTAAATTCAGTGAATCTACAATTAAAATCAGCAAAACCGCAATTAAATTAGCTAGAATCCTTTTTAAGATAAGATATTACCTCTACCGGTTAGGGTATTTCTCCTGAAAATGATCAAAATTAGTTGAACAAATACTGAATTTACTCTAATTCTTACTAGACCGACTAAAAAAGTGAAGAATTAAACTAAATATCCGAAAATGGGGATCACAAAATCAGCACTAATTGCAAAACACCACTAAAACACCCCTTCTTTGCTCCAAGAGGGACATAGCCCAAATTTCTCTAATTAAAATAAGGGTCGCCCTAAGTGTCAGTTATTGACATCTAGGACAACCCTTTCTTGAAACTCTGTTATTTAAGCTAATACATTCATAACGTTTTTAACAGCTGCAACTGAACGATCTAATGCTATTTTTTCATCAGCCGTTAAATCTAATTCAATAATTTGTTCAATACCGTTACCGCCAATTATTGTAGGTACTCCTAAGTATATTCCGCTGTAACCGTATTCGCCTTCTAAGTAAGCAATTGTAGGTAACACGCGACGTTGATCTTTAAGAATAGCTTCAACCATTTCTACTAAAGAAGCTGCTGGTGCATAATACGCACTGCCGTTACCTAGTAGATTAACAATTTCTCCGCCACCCTTACGAGTACGTTCAACAATAGCATCTAAACGATCTTTTGGAATTAGTTTTTCTAATGGAATACCACCTGCATATGAATAACGCACTAATGGTACCATATCATCTCCGTGACCACCTAAAACAAATCCAGTTATATCTTTAACAGATAAGTTTAGTTCTTGAGCAACAAACGTTCTAAAACGAGCTGTATCAAGTACTCCAGATTGTCCGATGACACGGTGTTTTGGAAATCCAGCTTCTTTGTATACTGTATAAGTCATTGCATCAACCGGGTTTGTTAAAACTACGATTGTACAGTTAGGAGAGTATTTTACGATTTCACGAGTAACTGCTTTCATGATGTTTGAGTTAGTTGATACTAGATCATCACGACTCATACCCGGTTTACGGGCAATTCCTGCTGTGATGACTACTACATCTGAGTCAGCAGTGTCAGCATAATCACTAGTACCAATAATGTTCGCATCAAATCCTTGGACAGGACTTGCTTCAAGCATATCTAAGGCTTTACCTTTTGTAGGGTTCTCTAGTTGCGGAATATCAACTATAACAACATCCCCTAATTCTTTTTGTGCAAGCAAGAAAGCTGTTGTAGCACCAGTAAATCCAGCACCTACTACGGAAATTTTACGTCTACGAATTGACATACAAATACCTCCCTTTTGTTTACAAACACAATTTAATTATACAAGAACTGATTCCATATTAGAAATTAATTCGCTTGCAAATTCTGAACATTTCACTTCAGTAGCCCCATCCATTAGACGAGCAAAGTCATAAGTAACAACTTTTGAAGCAATTGTTTTTTCCATTGAACTTAAAATCATAGAAGCTGCTTCATTCCAGCCCATATGCTCAAGCATTAATACTCCAGAAAGAACAACTGATGATGGGTTAACTTTATCTAATCCAGCGTATTTAGGTGCTGTACCATGAGTAGCTTCAAAAATAGCATGTCCAGTTTCGTAGTTGATATTTGCTCCAGGAGCGATACCAATTCCACCAACTTGAGCAGCAAGTGCATCAGAAATATAGTCACCATTTAAGTTCATTGTAGCTACTACATCAAACTCACGTGGTCTAGTTAAGATTTGTTGTAAGAAGATATCAGCAATACTGTCTTTTACTAAGATTTTGCCAGCTTTTTCAGCATCATCCATTGCTTTATCAGCAGCATCTTTACCGCTTGTTTCTACAATGCGATCGTATTCTGACCAAGTAAATACTTTATCACCGAACTCTTGTTCAGCAACTTCATATCCCCAGTTCTTAAATGCACCTTCAGTGAATTTCATGATGTTACCTTTATGAACTAAAGTTAATGATTTACGGTTTTCTTGGATTGCATAATTAATAGCAGCGCGCACAAGACGTTTTGTACCTTCTTCAGAAATTGGTTTAATACCGATACCAGATGTTTCTGGGAAGCGGATTTTATTTACTCCCATTTCTTTTTGTAAGAATTCTAATACTTTTTGTACTGCTTCAGAACCTTTTTCATACTCGATACCAGCATAGATATCTTCAGTGTTTTCACGGAAGATTACCATGTCTGTATCTTCTGGACGTTTAACTGGTGAAGGTACACCTTCAAAGTAACGTACTGGACGTAAGCATACGAATAAATCTAATTCTTGACGTAATGCTACGTTTAAAGAACGAATTCCGCCACCAACTGGTGTTGTTAAAGGTCCTTTGATTGCGATCATGTATTCTTCAATTACATTTAAAGTTTCTTGAGGTAACCACTCACCAGTTGCGTTAAATGCTTTTTCTCCAGCAAGAACTTCTTTCCATTCAATTTTACGAGTACCATTATATGCTTTTTCTACAGCTGCATCTAATACACGTGAAGATGCTGCCCAAATATCTGGACCTGTTCCGTCGCCTTCAATAAAAGGAATGATTGGATTGTTTGGCACGTTTAATTTGCCGTCTAATAAAGTAATTTTTTCAGCTTGCATTACATGCTCCCCCTTGTATAAATAATTAAATACATTTAAATACATGCTTTTGAGAGGAAGATGGCTCTTCCTCTCTTTACTATACCACTATTATTCGGATATTAAATACTATTTTAAGTATTCAATCTCTTCCTTATGCACGCTCTTCAATTGGAATGTAAGAGTTTTTCTCTGGTCCTGTATAATCTGCGCGTGGACGAATAATACGATTATTTTCGTATTGCTCCAAAATGTGCGCAGTCCAACCAGACATACGGCTAATAGCAAAGATTGGTGTAAATAAATCATGTTCAATTCCTAAGCTGTGATATACAGATGCAGAGTAGAAATCAACATTTGGCGGAATATTTTTTTGAGTTGTAACAATCTCTTCAATTTTTTCAGACATTGTGTACCATTTTAATTCTCCAGTAATTGCACCTAATTGACGAGACATTTCTTTTAAATGTTTCGCACGTGGGTCCCCACCACGGTAAACGCGATGTCCGAATCCCATAATTTTAGATTTAGCATCCATCTTCTCTTGAATGTAAGCTTCAACATTTTCAATCTCACCGATTTCGGCTAGCATTTTCATAACGCTTTCATTTGCACCACCGTGTAACGGACCTTTTAAAGCACCGATCGCAGCTGTAATTCCTGAGTAAATATCAGATAATGTAGCTACGCAAACGCGTGCAGTAAAAGTTGAAGCATTTAATTCATGGTCAGCATGTAGTACTAAAGCCTTATTAATTGCTTCTTCTGCAATTGCATTCGGTTTATCACCTGTCAGCATGTATAAGAAGTTAGCTGAGAATGATAAATCTTTATTAGGAGCAACTGGCTCAAGCCCCTGACGAATACGAGAAAACGCTGCCACAAAAGTCGAAATTTTAGCTTGAAGCTGGATTGCTTTTAGATAATTTGAATCAGAGTCCATTGCTTCCGCATTTTTATCGTACACTGCAAGCATTGAAATAACTGTGCGAAGGACCGTCATAGGATGTACATTTTTTAAGTTAGTTGATTTTAAGTAAGTAATAACTTCTTCTGGTAATTCAGCATTTTCTGCTAATTGAGAAGATAGTTCTTTAAGTTGATCCTTATTTGGTAATTTGCGTTGCCATAATAAATATACTACTTCTTCAAAACTCGCATATTCTGCTAATTCATCAATCCCAATACCTACATACGTTAATGTATCATCAATAATAGAACTTATAGAAGTCGTAGCTGCTACAACACCCTCTAAACCACTTTTAACTGTCATATTGCCCTCTCTCCTTTACGCAAAAATTTCCCCTAGTATTTATTAACATATATATACTGGTATAACTCTTTTATAATACCGAGTATACATAGAAAGGAACCCTACTATCATTTATTATAAACAATAATCTGACTTTTGTGAATGAAAACAATTTACTAAAATATAATTATTATGCAATTACTTAACTAATTCTACAATCCAAATGAATAGATATGCGATTCCAGCGCCTATTAACGGGCCTACTGCAACCCCTTTAAACACGGCTACAGACAACACAGTACCTAGCACTAACGCAGCTGTTATTTGTGGACTAGTTGCTAGTAAATGAACTCCTCCTTTTGCAAGTAATGCGACAGCGATACCAGAAAGCAATGCAATCCATGCAACAGGAGTTTTTAATGCTTCGATCAATTGTTTAAAACCGATTTCACCAGTTGCAATCGGCACTAAAACAGCAATCGTAATAATCGTTACTCCTAAATTAATACCTTTTGATTGCATATAAGGAAATACTCGTGCCCCTAAAGGAGTATATTTTAGTACTAACAATACTATAATTGAAATAATTAAAGAGTTATTTTTAGCTATCACACCAATTAATAATAAAACCAAAAGAAAAATTGTTGATTCACTCATTTGTTAGTATCCCCTTAATGAATATTTTATTAATAAATACTACCAAAATTTACTATTATAAAAAAATAATTCTTGATAAAATAAACTAGAGGACTATTTTACATTGGAAGGAGGTAAAAATTTGAGTAGAACTTTAGTTTTTCAAATCATTCGTTTTTTATTTGTGATCGCATGTATTATTTTAGGCCTTTACGTTGCTTTATTCATATCTAAACTTACATATCCTTTTATTATCGCAATCATCGTCGCATACATTTTAAATCCACTAGTTAATTTATTAAACGAAAAAGCACGTATTCCAAGAGGAATAGCTGCATTTTTATCAATTATTTTACTTTTAGCAGTAGTTGCAGGATTGTTTACACTATTAATTACTGAAATTATTTCAGGGTCAACGTATTTAATTCAAGTTGTTCCAGATAGCTTCGAACGATTAATTTATTTTGCTGAAAATATTGTCTCAGATAAAGTTATTCCTTTATACGACTTAATTATGAGCAAATATAGCCAACTCGGTGCTGGACAGCAACAGACAATTCGAACTAATATTCAATCGATTGGTGATTCTGCAATTAATCTAGGAAAAGAAGGATTAAATGGGATTATTTCCGGGATCAAATTAGTAATCGCTCTACTTCCAAACACAGCTACAGTAATTTTCGTTTCTTTCTTAGCTACATTCTTTATTAGTAAAGATTGGTACAAAATTAAAAATTTATTCGCAAAATATACTCCAAATCGCATCCAACACTACAGCAAAACAATCTTTATTGACCTACGAAAAGCTTTGTTTGGTTTCATCAAAGCACATATCACTCTTATATCTATGACAACAGTGCTAGTCTTAATCGGTTTATTAATCCTTAGAATCCCTTTCGCAATCACTATAGCTATTTTAATTGGCTTCATTGACTTACTACCATACTTAGGAACAGGCTTAATTTTTGTACCATGGATTTTATATACTTTCCTTTCTAGCGACTATAAATTAACGATTGGTCTCGCGATTTTATATGGTGTTGTAATCGTACAACGTCAACTTGCCGAGCCAAAAGTTCTATCTTCAAATATAGGCCTAGATCCACTTCCTACTTTAATCTCGTTATACGTTGGTTTTAAATTTTTTGGTTTTCTAGGTTTAATTGCCGGACCTGTTACACTAGTAGTACTATCAACGTTATATCGTGCAAAAGTCTTCCATGAGCTTTGGAAATATGTAAAAGGTTCACAATAAAAAATGTCCTATAAATCATTACATGAAATATTTATGAAACAAAAAAGCCCATGTGAACGATTATTCCATGGGCTTCTTTTAGTTAATCTATATCTATTGATTAATAGACTGTAATTGATCTTGGTGCACTACTTTTAGCTTTCGTGTCCTTTGCTGTAATCGTCAGTTTCGTTCCCTTTTTTTGCTTCGGAATGCTAACCTTAAAGTCTCCATTACTGTTTGATTTTGCACTATATGAATGTGTTCCAATCTTTACAATAACAAGCGCATACTTTTCAGCTTTTCCTGTAACAGTTGTGGATGTATAACGAACAGCATTAACAATCGGAATATTCGGCGCTGCCCTTAATACAATAACCGTAGTTTTCGTACTAAGATTCCCACTCAAATCCTTTGCAGTAACATTTATTTTCCCTCCAATATTTTGAACAGGAATAGTAATTTTATAGTTTCCGTTGATATCTGCTTTTAAATTATATATTTTCGATCCAATTGTTACAGACACTAACACATACTTTTCTGTTTTACCTGCAAGATATGAAACGTTGTTGTAGACTTTATTAACGCTAGGTGGCTTAGGTGGCGTTACATCCTTTACTTTAATTATCACTTGTTTACTTGCTTCGCTACCATCCATGGACATAATTTTTATTTCTGTTCCGGCAGTCTGTTTTGGTATCGTGATTGAAAAAATTCCTTTCTCTGAAACGATTCCATTTCCTAGTATTGTGCCATTTTTATAAAGTACAACATTCGTTCCTGGTTTCGCACTTCCTGTGACCGTCGTAGACTGGTCAGTTATTTCATGAGGAACAGGAGTTGGTACTAGATTTTTCACATTTACTATTCGCTCAAAAGACGTGTTATTACCTGTTTCATCCTCTGCATCAACTTTTAGTTTGTACGCACCGTTTAAAAGTTTAGTTGTATCCCATTCTCCAAAATCAACGTTCGAACCTATGCCGCTTTTAATTGTGATCCATTTAGAAGGTGATTCACCAACACCAAAAGAAACACTATATGTTTTTAGTTGAAAGTCATTGATTGACCCCTTTAGAAGTACCGTTCCACTTATCAGTTGATTGTCAACCGGCGAAATAAGTGTGATTTGAGGTGACGTTCGATCTTCAATATTGATGGGAGTTGAAGCATAATCTCCAAAGTACCCATCATTTACATTAAACATTCGCCATTTCATAATAGAAGTTCCAATCGGCAGATCAGCTGGGAGGCGAAAATCAAAAGTTTTCGTATCTCCAGTGTTGATGAGATCCTTATCGTCTAATTCATTCACATATGTATCCGTTTTTAAAAGGAATCCTGCTGATTGACTCCATGGCTCTGTTCCAATATTTTTGAATACATACTGGACATAAGGGCTACTTCCCGCCTCCTGAACTTGAGGAGGGGAAGATAATCTGATTAGTTGAGCGTCAAACTTCTTTCGGGCTGTCACTGTAACTGGATTGGAATATGAAGAATAGTTATCTCCAAGATCCTCTACAGCCTTGACTGACACTTTATACGTAGCCCTTGGTGATAAATAACTTTCTGGGATGACAATACTGTTCGTTTGAGTGCTACCCACATAAACTGTACTACCTGTTTCCGTTGTTAGTTTCACATTATATTTTAGGGACCTTCGATCAGTTGACGGATTCCATGATAATGAAAAATTTGAAAATAGTTCATCAGTTGCGCTTATTCCATCAGGAATAGTTGGTGCCGTCGCATCAGGCATTATAACAGGTAAAATTTCAGTTGGCCGAGATTCTCCATATTCATTATAAGCCGTAACTTTAAAGTAATATGTATTTTCTTGGTGCTCTTTATCACCTTGCTTTTCATACAAATAACCCGGGGTATCAGATAAGTCAGTTCCTGAACCGTCTGTATGTAAACTAAAATCTCCACTGTCTATTTGTTCGGCTGTTGGCCAGACCTTTCGATCAATTGATTTCCAATTAGTTGAAGGTCCATCATAAATCATTTCAAAATCTTTTCCATTAAAAAGATAGAGCCTATACCCCTTTGCTCCTGTGACTTGGTACCAATTTAAATCTACTCTTACTTTTTTTGAGTTAGCCCCTAATGTACCTCTATTAGCTATATTTCCGAATCTTGGTTTTGGTGAATAACGAATTTTTAATACAGGCATTAGTGCTCTATTATCAGTTGCTTTTACAAAAGTATGAACACTTGATCCATCTGCAGCTAACGCTGTTTTCAGAGCTAAACCGTAATTCGCATCCGGATGTTCATACCAATCAAGCACAAGTTTCGAAACATCCCAATTATAAGTGCTTCCGCCAACTTGCATTGGTAAAGTTGTATTTGTAATTGAATCATTTTCTATAGTAGGTTTATTTTCCCATGTTACATCATTTGCTGACCAATCTTTTTGAATTTTATGGATCGAAAATTCTTTATTTGAATATAACCCACAGCTAGTACAAACTTCACTATTCATTACTTTTAGGCTTAGTGTTGCACTGATAAATAATGCACCATTTAAAGATGGAAGACCATCACCGAATTTAATAAAAGTTTCATATTGACCGTTTTCATCTCTACCTACTTTTACTTCATTCGAGAGAGAAGTATTTTTTGTTGGCTCTGCTTCTGATACATATGAAATAGTACCTTGACTAGTGTCAGCAGTCGACTGCTTCATTACCCATTTTAAAGTGATAGGATCTTGTTCGTATAGCGAATACGGATGCATTTCAATCGTCTTAGAAAGATCCGTGTTCAAGAAAACTTGAGAAAATTCATCACCTGAGAAATCAGATGAGTCCGCCTCAATTTTTGACGGTAGTAGCGAAAAAAGAATACTAGATACTATACATGCTGAAATTATTTTTTTAAACATCGTTACCTCCGCTCTAAATGATACTTTTAATCACACGATTCAAATTTTATCATAAATTGAAGGAAAAAATTGGTTTAAATTACGTTTCCCTAATAAAAGGATTCTATTTAAATTTAAAAAAATGTTTTAAACACAAAAAAAGATAGGGAATCTTTATGATCCCTATCTTTCGCTTATGGTTAATATTTACTATTTTTTTATAAATCCAGTCCAAACAACATTACCTTTAAACTTCTTCATTACAAAATAAAGAAGTCGTTGAACAAATATAATTCTAATTGGTTTAATTAACAATATTATCGCCAATAAATCTGTGATTGGTCCCGGAATAAAAAATAGGAGACCGATTAGAAAAAAGGATAATCCTTCTATCATGAGTAAATCTGGCATTTTGCCTGCCCGAAGCTGTTCCCCGGCTTGTTGTTTCACTGTAACCCAAACGCTTCGCATGATATAAATACCAATTAAAAATGTACCGATCAACCATAGGAATACTGTTAAGGAACCAATAAATCTCCCAAGTATTGTTAAAAAGAATAAATCTATTATTGGGATTAACAATAGCCATCCAACCAATTTCTTCATGATAGTTCACCTCTTACTAAGAATATAAATAAACCGTTTAACTAAATTATGTTAAAACTACAGTCTTTTTTAAACAAAATCAAAAAATAAAGAGAAGGTAACTTCGTCCTTCTCTTTATTATATATTAAAATATGCTCTTATGTCCTGTACTAACAATTCCTCTTGAAGCATCTACTGTAACAGCTTGACCGTTTACTAAGATGTTTGTTGCATTATCAACTCCAACAATTACTGGAATTCCTAAGCTTACACCAACTACTGCAGCATGACTAGTTAATCCGCCTTCTTCAGTAATGATCGCTGCAGCTCTTTCAATTGCTGGCATCATGTCTTTATCTGTGCTATTTGTTACAAGGATACTTCCTGGTGTAACTTTAGAAACAGCTTCTTCACCTGATTTTGCGATAACAACTTTTCCTGCAGCAGTTTTACGACCAATTCCTTGACCTTGAGCTATTACAGCTCCCACTACATGTATTTTCATCATATTTGTCATTCCTGTTTCACCAACTGGTAATCCAGCAGTAATGATGACAGTGTCACCGTTTGAAACGAATTTAGCGTCTTGAGCTGCTTCCATTGCATGTTGTAACATTTCGTCAGTAGAATTTGCTCTTTCTCTATATTCAGTTTGAACACCCCAAACTAAAGTTAAACGACGGCAAATACGAATATCAGAAGTAATTGCTAAGATTGGAGCCTTTGGACGATATTTCGAAATCATTTTCGCAGTATGTCCACTCTCTGTTGGAGCAATAATTGCAGCAACTTTTAAGTTTAATGCCGTTGCAGCAACAGATTGGCCAATTGCATCTGTGATTGTTCCTTTATTTTCTCTTTGGCGCTTTTTAAATAATTCTTCGTATTGTAAGCTTTTTTCAATTCGAAGTGCAATAGAGTTCATCATTGAAACAGACTCAACTGGGTACGTACCTGCAGCAGTTTCACCTGATAACATAATTGCATCCGTTCCATCAAGAATTGCATTCGCTACGTCACTTGCTTCCGCTCGTGTAGGACGTGGATTACGTTGCATTGAATCTAACATTTGAGTAGCAGTAATAACTGGTTTGCCTAAATTATTACATTTTTTAATTAATAGCTTTTGAACGATCGGTACTTCTTCTGGTGGAATCTCTACGCCCATATCACCACGTGCAACCATTAAACCATCAGATACATCAAGAATTTCATCGATATTATCAATACCTTCTTGGTTTTCGATTTTTGGGATAATTTGAATATAATCAGCATTATGTTTTCCTAAAAGCTCACGAATTTCAAGTACATCAGAAGCTTTACGTACAAATGATGCTGCAATAAAATCAACCTTTTGCTCAATACCGAATTCAATATCACTAATATCTTTTTCCGTAATACCTGGTAGGTTAACACGTACATTTGGTACGTTTACACCTTTTTTATTTTTTACTAAACCGCTATTTAAAATTTTAGTACGAATATCTTTTCCTTCAATACCGATTACTTCTAATCCTATTAAGCCATCATCGATTAAAATTCTTGATCCAATACGTACGTCGTCAATTAATCCTTCATAAGATACTGCAAATTTTTCTGCTGTACCTACTACTGGGTCAGTCGTAATGATTACTTCATTTCCAGTTTTTAATTCAGCTTGGCCACTCTCAAAATCTAAAGTACGAATTTCAGGACCTTTTGTATCTAAAAGAATTGCTACAGTTCTCCCAGTTTTCTCTGAAGCTTCGCGAATACTTGTAATTCTTGCTGCATGCTCTTCATGAGAACCATGTGAGAAATTTAAACGTGCTACATTCATCCCGGCATTAATTAACTCTACTAACTTTTCTACCGATTCACTAGCAGGACCAATCGTACAAACTATTTTTGTTTTACGCATTTTTTACCCTCCAAATTTATATAAAACTCTCAAAACTATTTTTATGAAATCGATTGCTCAATTAAATCTAATTAAATTAAATTGAAAGCTCTTGAGATAATTGATACATATCTTGATCAAGCTCATGCTTTTTAGATAATGCCTCGATAATATCATGATCAACTAGCTTATTATTTTGGATACCGACACAACGTCCACCTTTGCCTTCCATAAGAAGTTCTACGGCTTTTGCTCCTAAACGACTTGCTAGAACTCGATCCGCAGCGCTTGGTGAACCACCACGTTGAACATGTCCTAAAACTGTTACACGCGTATCAAAGTTAGTTCGCTCTTGTATTACTTTACCAATCTCAATTGCACTTCCAACACCTTCTGCAACTACAATGATACTATGTTTTTTACCACGCTCACTACCGCGGTTTAATTTACTGATAATATCATCCATATCATAATCACATTCAGGTATTAAAATCGTTTCTGCTCCATCAGCTAAACCTGCCCATAAAGCAATATCCCCTGCATTACGTCCCATTACTTCAATTACATATGTACGTTCATGTGATGTTGCTGTATCACGAATTTTATCAATCGCATCAATAACAGTATTTAAAGCTGTATCGAAACCAATTGTAAAATCAGTGCCTGGAATATCATTATCAATCGTACCTGGAACACCAACACAAGGATAACCATGTTCAGTCAGTTTTTTTGCACCTTGATATGAACCATCTCCACCAATAACAACTAAACCTTCAATTCCAAACTTTTTCAGCTGTTCGATTCCTTTCATTTGTCCCTCTACTGTTTTAAACTCTGGACAACGTGCACTAAGTAATTTAGTCCCACCACGGTGAATAATATCACCTACAGAACCTAATTCAAGCTTTTCAATATTTCCATTAATAAGACCAGAATAACCTTGATATACACCATACACTTCTAAGCCATGGAAAATCGCTTTCCTTACAACTGCACGAACTGCAGCGTTCATTCCTGGAGAGTCTCCTCCACTAGTTAATACGCCAATTCTTTTCATTATGTATTCACCTCAATGATTTTACCTTATGCTTTTATTCATTTAAATAAAGTACCATGTAATACATTTTTAAACAATAGAAATAATGTGAACTTTTTCATAAACTTTTTTTAATGAATGTAACACTTGTAAAAAGTATGACGATAGCCTTTATACATATTGCTATTTTTTACTAATTTCTAAAAATAATACAAAAAAGAGCATGCTAACATATTGTTTCACACACTCTAGAAGTTAAACTAAATAATATTGTTAAAAAGAAATTTGTCCTAACTTTGCGTGTTTTTCATATCGTTGTTGAACTAATTCTTCTTTATCCATAGTTAGTAAAGACTTTAATGTCTCATATAAATACTTATCGATATATTTTGCCTGTTGTTCAACATCATTTTGCGCTCCGCCTTTTACTTCAGGAATAATTTGGTCCACTACCCCTAATTCTAATAAGTCTGGAGCTGTAATTTTCATCGTTTCTGCAGCTCTACGTGCTTGTGAAGCATCCTTCCATAGAAGTGCTGCTGCACCTTCAGGTGAAATAACAGAGTAAGTCGAGTTTTCTAACATCAGTAACTTATTACCGATACCTAGTGCTAGAGCACCTCCACTACCGCCTTCACCAATTACAATACAAATAGTAGGTACTTTTAAACCTGCCATTTCAAAAATATTTCGAGCAATTGCTTCGCTTTGTCCTCGCTCTTCGGCTGCTTTACCTGGATAAGCACCTTTTGTATCAATAAATGCAATAATCGGTCTATTAAATTTCTCTGCTTGCTTCATTAAACGAAGTGCTTTTCGGTATCCTTCAGGATGGGGCATACCAAAATTTCGTTTAATATTCTCTTTTGTATCTTTACCACGTTGATGTCCAATAACAGTAACTGGTAATCCGCGATATGACGCAATACCAGATACGATTGCTGCGTCATCACCAAATAATCGATCACCATGGCATTCGAAGAAATCATTAAATAGTCTATCTATATAATCTAATGTAGTTGGTCGTTCTGGATGTCTAGCAACTTGTACACGATCCCAAACTCCCATGTTACCATAAATTTCGTTTTCTAAAGTTTTTAAACGTTCTTCTAAACGTTTGATTTCCTCAGAAAAATCAACATCATGTTGACTTGTATAAACTTTTAATTCGTCTATTTTCGTCTTAAGTTCATGAATCGGTTTTTCGAATTCTAACATAACCACTATTGCAAGACACCCCCTTGATGTAAATTAAGGATTGTAAATAATTTTGATCGTAATTCTAACCGTGAAATTACTGCATCAAGCTGACCATGATTTAACAGGAATTCAGCTGTTTGGAAATCCTCAGGTAATTCTTCACGAATTGTTTGCTCGATAATACGTCTACCAGCAAATCCAATTAACGCACCAGGCTCAGCAAAGTTAAAATCGCCTAATGATGCAAAGCTAGCAGATACTCCACCAGTTGTAGGATTTGTCATTATCGAAATTGCTAAATAGCCTAACTCGCTATGCTTTTTAAGTGCCGCACTTGTTTTTGCCATTTGCATTAAGCTTAAGATACCCTCTTGCATTCGAGCTCCACCAGATGCAGTAAAGATAATAAACGAACACCCATCAGCAGAAGCGCGTTCAACCGCACGAGTTATTTTCTCTCCTACAACAGATCCCATGCTACCCATACGGAATCTTGCATCCATAACTGCTATGACAACAGGAATTCCGTCGATGTTTCCTTTTCCTGTAACAATAGCCTCATTGAGCTCTGTTTTTTTACGATCCCCTTCAAGCTTTTCGATATAATCCGGGAAGTTTAAAGGATTCGCAGAAATCATATCTTTATCAAATTCTTCAAATGTGTCAGCATCAATTAAGCTTTCGATTCGCTCATATGCTGTCATTTGATGGTGATAACCACAACTATTACAAACTTTTAGGTTTTTTATTAATTCTTTTGTAATGCTTATTTTTTTACATTTAGGACATTTTGTCATAACACCATCAGGTAAATCTTGTCTCATTACTTCTGAAGGTATAGATGCATATTTTTTCTTTTTGGAAAATAAGTCTTTGATTTGCAACCTAATTCCTCCTAACTTTTTTAGTACTAAATACTAATAGGATACTATAAATGTTATACACTTTTTGTTAACATTTGTCGATAAAATTCAGCTTAATTTCATCATTCCTATTATTTATTTAACTTAAAAATTATAAAATGTCTTCAAAAAATATATTATACAATTTTTTTAAAAACCCTTTAATTTCAACAAACTTTGCGCTTTTTTTACCACATCTAAATATTATAGCAGATAAAAAAGGATAGTACTACATTACTTAATTTTAGTACTGTAATACTATCCCCTTTAATATTGTTATCTGGTAATAAATGTTATTTAATTAAAGCAAGTTTTTTTGTTTTTTCTTCAATTTCCTTTGGGTCAACATTCATACGAGCAACCCCTGTTTCCATTGCAGCTTTTGCAACACTAGCAGCTACTTTTGGCGCTACGCGTGCATCAAATGGAGCTGGGATAATAAAATCAGGTGATAGTTCAGATTCACTTACTAAGCTTGCGATTGCATGTACTGCAGCAATTTTCATTTCTTCATTAATATGTGTAGCACGAACATCTAACGCTCCACGGAAAATCCCTGGGAATGCAAGGACATTATTTACTTGGTTAGGATAATCACTTCGACCAGTACCAATGACTAAGGCTCCAGCTTCTTTTGCATCTTCAGGCATAATTTCTGGATCAGGGTTAGCCATTGCAAAAATAATTGGATTTTCATTCATTGAACGAACCATCTCTTGTGTAACCGCACCTTTTACAGAAACGCCAATAAATACGTCCGCTCCTTCAATTACCTCTTTAAGACTACCTTGAATTTTATCTTTATTTGTATATTTCGCAACTTCATTTTTAACACTATTCATACCACTTGGACGACCTTCGTAAATCGCTCCTTTAGTATCACACATGATAATTTGGCGTACACCAAATCGATACAATAATTTTAATATAGCAATACCTGCAGCACCTGCTCCATTTAGAACAACTTTAATATCCGCCATATTTTTATTAACTATTTTTAAAGCATTAACTAAACCTGCAAGTGTAACGATTGCTGTTCCATGTTGATCATCATGGAAGATTGGAATATTTGTTTCACGCTTTAAGCGTTCCTCTATAATAAAGCAGTTTGGAGCTGCAATATCTTCTAAATTTATTCCACCAAATGTAGGCTCTAATAATTTAACTGTTTGAATGATTAGCTCTACATCTTGCGTATTTAAACAGATTGGAAATGCATCAACACCGGCAAAACTTTTAAATAGCGCAGCTTTCCCTTCCATAACAGGTAATGCAGCCTCTGGACCGATATTGCCTAATCCAAGAACGGCAGAACCATCAGAAACGACACCAACCATATTACCTTTCATCGTGTATTCATACACTCTGCTTTTTTCTTCGTAAATTTCTTTACATGGCTCGGCAACACCTGGTGAGTACGCTAAACTTAGTTCTTTAGCATTCGTAACTGGTACCTTAGAAACCGTTTCTAATTTACCTTGGTGTACTCTATGCATATGTAATGCTTCTTCACTTAATAATGACAAACTATTCACTCTCCCTAATGTCGACGAGTTGACTTTTCAACTGTATACTTCTCAGTTATTTCTCTTTTAAATGACAATGTAAATTTTTTTGAAATACATCATGTTTATAATAAATGATTTTGAAGAAGAATGTCTATTTCTTTAGTACAACATTAGCATCTCCTACAATATTTTTTAGCGCTGAAAGACAAGCTACTGAAGGATTTACATAATATTGTTCAGATAATTGAACTGCCTTTTTTTCTTCATCGTAATAAAGAACTACCTTCGTATGTCCTTTAAATTTAGCGATTGCTTGTTGTATTGTGTAAGAAATATTTTTATTAGTATGTCCCGTTATTTTAATAAATAAAGTATACTCTTTCTGCTCATTTCTTTCTTCCATCTCTTCAATCGAAAGTACTTCATTTATGATTAATTGCTTTCTTTCATCCCGTTCATCGATTTTTGCTTTTACGACTACTACTTCTTTTTCTTTTAATTTGTGGCGGTACTTTTCAAAGGTAGTTGGAAACACGACTGCATCGATTGAAGTACTTAAATCTTCTACTTCTAAAAAAGCCATATGCTGTTGTTTTTTTGTTTTTGTAATGCGTAAATCCTTAATATAGACAAACAATAAATGCTCCGAATCCTTTTTCATCAAAATTGATGAAATGGTGGAAGTCCCACTTTCAATATGCAATTTCTCATATTGGCTAATTGGATGACCTGTTAAATACGTACCTAATGCTTGTTTTTCCAATTCAAGCTTGATTGAAATTTTCATTGGATCGACTCTAATAATTTCAGGTTTTGGAACAAAATCTTCATCTAGAAATAAGTCAAATTGATCTTCATTTTCAGGTCTTACGATATCCACATAATCAAAAATAATATCGATATTAGCTAATAAAGTTGCGCGATCAAGATTAAACTCATCGAAGCATCCTGCAAAAATCAAATTTTCAATACTCTTTCGGTTTAATGCTTTTGGAGATATTTTAATACATACATCAAAAAAATCTTTATACGGACGTTTCTGTAGAATTTCTCTTACAGTAGCCATACCAATATTTTTAATTGCCAACAAACTAAATCGAATCCCATTCCCTTCAACGACAAATGCATACTGACTTTTATTAATGGAAGGCGGGTAAATTGGAATCCCTTTTAATTTCGCTTCACCAATATAATTCGATACTTTTTCTTCACTTCCTATAAAGCTTGATAAAAGTGCAACATAAAATTGAAGTGGAAAATTCGCCTTTAAATAGGCTAATTGATAAGCAATCATACTATAAGCTACAGCGTGACTTCTGTTAAAACCATAATTAGCAAATTGAACAATTAAATCGTATACTTCATTTGCAACTTGCTCATCATAACCTTTAGAAATTGCACCTTCTACAAAATGAATTCTTTCTTCATCTAAAACTTCCTTCTTCTTTTTACTAACTGCTCTGCGAAGTAAATCAGCTTCACTTAAAGTAAATCCTGAAAGAGTGGAAGCAATTTGCATGATTTGTTCTTGATAAACGATTACTCCATAAGTTGGTTCTAATATTTTTTCTAAAACTGGATGAGGGTATGTCACCTTCTCCAATCCATGCTTATATTGAATAAACTTTGGAATTTGTTCCATCGGACCTGGACGATAAAGTGCGTTAACAGCAACTATATCTTCAAACTGATTTGGCTGTAATTGCTGTAATACTCTTCTCATCCCTGATGATTCTAGCTGAAAAACACCTGAAGTATCCCCTTTACTTAGGATTTCAAATGTTTTTTGATCTTCTAATGGAATCTCTTCCAATTTAATTAAATCGCCCTTTGTTTCGTAAATTAATCGACAGACCTCTTCTAATAAACTTAAGTTTCGAAGTCCAAGGAAGTCCATCTTTACTAATCCTAGCTCTTCAAGTATTTCAGCAGGATATTGTGTTAAAAACACCCCGTGATTCCCCTCTTGTAGCGGGACAACATTTGTTAACGGAAGCTCGGAAATAATGACACCTGCTGCGTGAATACTTGTATGTCGTGGTAAACCTTCAACACGACATGCTACTTCGAAAATTCGTTTATGAATACCGGAATGTTCTACGTGGCTATTAAATGCTTTTGATTGTTCGTAAACATCTTTTAATGTAATCCCTAGCGTTGAAGGAATTAGTTTAGAATACCGGTCGATCTCTGATGGCGCTAGTCCCATTACCCTTGCAATATCTCTAATTGCTGCTTTTGCACCTAAAGTTCCAAACGTAATAATTTGTGCAACATGAACATCACCATATTTTGATGCTACATAATCAATCATTTCATCACGTCGATGATCTGGGAAGTCAATATCAATATCGGGCATCGTAATTCTTTCTTCATTTAAAAATCGTTCGAAAAGTAAATTATAATGAATTGGATCGACATTTGTAATCTTTAAAACGTATGCTACTAATGATCCAGCTGCAGAACCACGTCCTGGTCCAACCGCAATTCCTTGTTCATGTGCATATTTTATAAAATCCCAAACAATGAGGAAATAATCATTGAATCCCATCTTATTGATCGTGTTTAATTCAAAGTCTAATCTATGCTTAAGTTCATCTTTCATTTCACCGTAACGTTCAATTAGCCCTTTTTCACAAACAATTTTTAAATATTCAACTGTTGAATATTCCTCAGGGACTGGATATTTAGGCAATAGAGGTTGATGAAATGGAATTGTTAAATCGCATAAATCTGCAATATGTAAAGTGTTTTGAAAGGATTCCTCTTCATCCACAAACAAACTTAACAATTCAGTTTTAGTTTTATAATAATATTCACTCGAATATAGTCTTGGCCTTGATTCATCCGATAACTTCGTACCGTTTTTAACGGAAAATAATGCATCTTGAATAAGTGCATCATCTTTTTCAATATATCGAACATCATTTGTAATCACTAGCTTTATATTTGTCTCTTTTTGGAGTTGCTTTATTAATGGATACAGAGCTCGATTTTCAGGTAATCCGTGATCTTGAATACTTACGTAAAAGTGATTGAAAATTGTTTGATACTCTTTTAGATGCAAGGTAGCTCTTTCAATCTCACCATTTAAAAGTAAGTTTTCAATTTCACCTTCTAAACCTGGGGTAATTGCGATTACTCCGCTACTATATGCTGATAACCATTTTTTAGGAATTCCTCGTGGTGATTTTGTTCCAATAATACTTGTCAGTTTTAAAAGATTTTGATAACCAGTCAAATCTTTAGCTAGTAAAACCATCGGATAAGACTGCTGTTCATCCATTAAAATCGAAAGCTTTACCCCTACAATAGGTTTAATTCCTGCTTTTTGACACGCATGATAAAAAGGAATTACACCGTACATGACATTTTCATCTGCAATTGCAAGCGCAGGATGTCCTTTTTTTACAGCAGCGTTTATTAATTCATCTATTTTACATGCGCTTTGTAATAAGCTATAAGAACTTTGAACTTGCAAATGAACAAAACTCATCTACATCCTCCTTACCATCTTTTATTAGATTCTTACTTATACTTATTTAGCAACGATTTATTCGAAACCAACAGTTTAATATATTCTATTCTATCACAAAATGCGAACTTACATTCTATTTTTGTTCGTAAATATTAAAACAAATCTTTTATTATAAACTTACTTTAATACTCATCATACACATCACACTTTGTCCATATATATTATTGAAGGAGTGAGGACAAGTGGAGCTTAAGTTGCCTTTTATACCGGCGTTAATTTCAATGTACTTTATTTCACTAGGAATAATAATCGGTGGATCCATAATTGGTTCAATTGGATACTATGTGATCGGTCAGCCACCGCTTAGTAGCATGTATGACTTATCAATGAAACTACGAATTTGGGCAATAGTTGGGGCGATTGGTGGAACATTTGACACTTTTTATAGTTTTGAAAAAGGACTATTTGAGGGTGAAACAATTGAATTCATTAAACAAATTTTCATGATTATCGCTGCTATGGGAGGCACTCATACTGGTACAATCCTTATCCAATGGTTTACAGGAGAACATGTTTAATGAAAGCTCCTCCAGAACGCCTTTCTCAAGCATGGGCAAAATTTTTTGTAGGCATATTTTTCGGATTTATTATTAGTTGGCTTGTCTTTATCTATATGTATGGTGTAACAGAAGAAGAGCAGGTTAAACAAATATCTGAATTGAAAATGCTCAATAATGAATATTTAAGAGATAAAAATATATTCTTTGAAAATATGGAGCGAATGAACAAAGAAAACAAACGAAAATTAACAGTACAAGAAATCAAAGTTACAATTTTAAATTCCAAACAATACAATTTAAATGAATTTACCACTCTTCAACTTGTTAATGATGTAAAGAATGACTTAAGTAATTTACTTACCCAAGATATAAAAAGCGTTTCTCAAAATAGAGAATTATTAAGGCGAGCAATCGAAAATAAAGTTTATATTAAAGACGATCGACGATTTAAACTTGAAATTGATACGATATACTTTGATACTGTGTTAGAAATTACATTAAAAATAAAGAGTACAAAATAAATGAGAGGCTATTCGTAACGATGAGCCTCTCATTTTATTTTTTAATCTTACTTCTCTTCTTTACAAACCTTTTGAAGTTCTTCAACAACTTTTTCTGTTTCTTCCCACGAGAAGACTTTTGCTCCAGATGCAAGCGGATGCCCACCACCATTAAACATAGCAGCTACTCCATTTATAACTGGACCTTTAGAACGAAGACGTACTCGAATTAAATCATCTTCCTCTAAAAATATTACCCAAGCTTTTACGCCCTTTATATGGCCAAGCGAACTTACTGCTAATGAAGCTTGCTCAGAGGTTACATTATATTCTTCCATTAGAGCCTTCGTCATATTTATATGACCGACACCCTCTTCAGTAAGTTTGAAATTTTGAAGAACATATCCATTTAAATGAGCCATCTCAATTGATGTCTCGTACATATTGTCATAAATTTCGTTTATTGAAAAATCCTTCTTAATTAAATTGCTAGCGGCATGAAAAGTTCTTTCGGTCGTACTTGGAAATAGAAATCTGCCTGTATCTCCAATGATTCCTGCATAAATTAATCTTGCAACTTGGTCTGTAATGACTAATTGCTCATTACTACTCTCAGCAAGCTCAAATATCAACTCACTTGTTGAGCTAGCAGTTGTATCAACATGCATAATATCACCATATGGATCTACATTCGGATGATGATCAATTTTAATAAGTTTCTTTCCATTAGTATACCTAGCATCATCTACTCGCTCGGTATTTGCTGTGTCGCACACAATAACAAGAGCATCATCATATACTTCGTCTGCAATTACATCCATTTTATGTAAATACTCTAGCGATTGTGGTAATTCTCCTACTACATATACTTTTTTTGCAGGATAACTTGCTTTAATCATCTCTGCTAAACCGCACTGTGAACCAATTGCATCTGGGTCTGGACGAACATGACGATGAATAATGATCGTATCATATGAATGGATATCTTTTAATATTTGTTCTTTCAATGTTAAACTCTCCTTTATATGAAAACTTTTGAAATATAGTTTCTATGACTGTAAAATAGAATTATGTATTAGTTATTGAAAGGTGGAAGCTAAGTGGATAGCATCGCAACAGTCTTAATTATATCTTTTCTATTCTTCTTATTTTACGTTACCAAATTTTTCTTTACAAGCGAACTACTTACAAAAAAAATTGCTGGCTCGCGTGCAAGAATTACCTTTGGTTTATTCCTATTACTTTATGGTGTAAATCAAATGGTTAACAAGCTTGAGTTATTAACAATTTGCATTGGAATTGTGTTCATCATATTTGGTGCGGCAAATCTATATCGTGGATATTTACAAAATAAGCACTATAAAGCAATTGAAAATAAACAAACTGCTTAAAATTAAGTGCAATCAAACGTACAAGAGTGTAAACAATTACACGGGGGATCACTAGAAATACAAAGACTATAAGATAATAAAAGAAATCTAGAAGGTGCGAAAACAACATGATGACAGAAGAACTATTTTCATCGAAATTTGATGAACTTGTAGAATTATCACATTCTAGTACCAAGCTTCAAAAACTACTTTCTTTTGCGGAAGAATTAGAAAACCAAGAGGAATGGGGCTATCTATATTATGTCAACATGGAATTAGCAGAAACCGCTTTCTCTATCGGTGAAATAGATTTGTTCATTGATACCTTTTTGTGGTGCATAGATTTATATGAACAAAATGAAGAACGCATAGAGCAAGAACAAATCTTATGGTATTACAAATGGCTATTAGAAATTTTACCACATTCTCTCAGATTCTCTTTAGAAGATATTCAACAGTATTTCGAGGACTTTAAGAATCGTTTAGTGATTGCAAACTATTCTTTAAGACCCTATTTTCAAGCATTATATGTAATGAACTTATATTTAAATAAAATCGATCTTGCAGAACAAAACTATCAACTATTTAAAAAATCTCCAAGAGACGATTTAAGTAATTGTGAAAAATGTGAATTGTATGGTGATATGATTTATTTTCTAAAAACTAAAAATCTTCAAGAAGCGTTAACGATCCAAACTCAAATAATGAATAGCACAGTTGATTGTGACGAAGCAATTCATAAATCCTACTCAAAATTACTTCTGCCATTATTAGAAGTAAACAGAAAAGAAGAAGCACTATTCATTCAACAAAAAGCTTATTTTGTAACCTATAATCGTACAAAATACATTCCTGAATTAAGTGAGCAAATTATCTTTTTAACTCATTGTGATCCTGACAGAGCAATCGAATTGTTCTATAAACATGTAGATCTCTGTGACAATCTTTCAAATCTAGCATATAAATTTGAATTTTGGCTTGCAGCATTATTTATGGCGAAAAAATTAAACTTAAATGAGCAAGATTTTATTTATGATTTAGAAAAACTAGAGAAAATTGTCTATGACCTAGCGAAGGATTTTGATACTAGAAACGAAAACAATGAATTTGTTAATAGAGTTAACAAACTACTTTCAAACTTAAAATAAAAGATGATTAGGCAGGGGCTAGTTAGTTCTTGCCTTTTTCTAGTTTAGAAATACGAACAAAATATGTACTTTGTTTATAAAGTTGTGAACTTTGTTCATAAAGGGACGGGTTTTGTGCATAAAGCTCTGACTTTTGTGCATATGTTCAGTTTTTTCGTTTATAATGTCCTTGGTTTCGTTTATAAAAGGATGATTTCCCACAAAAAAAACACTAGGAAACCTTACTTCCTAGTGTTTTTCAAATCTATTTAAAACAGCCTCGATATTATCGATCTAATAATTGCATCATCATTAATGCTTTGCCCACTAGTATTCCTTGTTGAAATACTTCAACGTCCACCTTTCCAAATTTACGACCTAATTCTAGTACTTTTGGTTTTATTTCAATTACGTCATCAATTTGAACTGGTTGAACGAAGTAAATTGTAATATTTTCAACGATTAAGTCCCCTTTTTTCATATCGCGAACAGCACGTTTGCCCGCCTCGGTTACAATCGTCGTAAATACGCCATGTGACAGTGTTCCAATTACATTTGTCATTTGCGGAGTTACATTACATCTTATAGTGAAGTCGTCATTTTTTTGTTCTTTATTGTTATGGAATTGACTAGTAACAATGTCATCAATTGTTTCGCCAACTTGAGGCTGACGTTGTAATTGTTGAAGTGCTTCAAGCACATCTTGGCGACTGATAATACCGATTAAGTTATTCGATGAATTGACAACTGGCAGAAGCTCGATTCCTTCCCAAACCATCATTCTAGCAGCTGCTGCTACGGACATCTTTTCGTTAACACTAATCGGTTGTCTAGTCATTACTTTGTCAATTCTTTGAGTACGTTGTTCGTTAATAATATCCTTCGAGGTTACGATTCCAATTAATTTACCTCGATCATCGACTACAGGATATCTTCCATGCCCAGTATCTCTATTATGCTCGTACCATTTTTCTACTTCATCTGCTGGAGATAATGTAGCTGTTTTTTCAGTTGGAATCAAAATATCTTCAACTAATACAATATCCTTTTTAATTAATTGATCATAAATTGCTCTATTTATTAATGTCGCGACAGTAAAAGTGTCATAACTAGAAGAAATGATTGGCATTTTCATTTCATCCGCAAGACGCTTAACACTTTCATCCGTATCAAATCCACCTGTGACTAAAACTGCTGACCCTTCTTTTAGTGCTAGTTCATGCGCTTTCACTCGGTTTCCGACGATCAATAAATTATTTGCACTAATATACCTCATCATTGCATCAAGTTGCATAGCACCAATAACAAACTTATTCAGTGTTTTATGTAAGCCTTCTTTACCACCTAAAACTTGTCCATCAACAATATTAACAACTTCGGCAAAAGTTAATTTTTCAATATTTTCTTTTCTTTTCGTTTCAATTCGAATCGTACCTACGCGTTCGATCGTACTAACAAATCCTTTGTTTTCCGCATCTTTAATTGCTCTATACGCAGTACCTTCGCTTACACTTAAATCTTTCGCAATTTGCCTTACCGATATTTTATGACCGACTGGTAGTTGTTCAATATGTTCTAGTATTTGATCGTGCTTTGTAGTCAATTACCTCACCAAGCTTTCAATGGTTGTATTAATATTTTTATTAACTATTATATAACAATTCATACCATGAAAAAAAGCACGTTTCAACGTGCTTTAAAAACTGTACTATAAATTTCTATATAATTTGTATTACAATATTGAAATTGTTGTATTTGCCTCGTGAATAAAACCATTTTTCTTCGGTAATTTATCTAGGAATTCGTTTGGATCTACTTGGATTGGTGGGAATGTATTATAGTGCATTGGAATTACTTGCTGTGCGTTAATCCACTCTGCAGCAATTACTGCATCGTCGATTCCCATTGTAAAGTGATTTCCAATTGGTAAATATGCTAGATCAATCTTTTCATATTCACCTAAAGTTTTCATACCTCTATATAGCGCAGTATCTCCTGCATGATAAATCGTTTTACCAGCAATTTTTAGTAAAACGCCAGATGGCGGACCAACATTAATGATTTGTTTATTTTCTTCATCAACTATGCTTGAACCATGAATTGCTTCAACTAATTTTAATTTTCCAAAAGAAAATTCTTTTTCTCCACCAATATGCATCGGAACAACTTTAACTCCTTGCCAAGAGATCCAAGTTGCTAATTCAACTGGAGCAATAACAGTCGCATCATTTTTTTTAGCGAGTTCAACCGTATCACCTAAATGATCACCGTGACCATGTGTTACATAGATATAATTCACTTTTAGCTCGTTTACTTTCACATTAGTATGTGGATTTCCGTTAATAAATGGGTCAATAATAATTGTATCTTGACCATGCTCTACTAAAATAACACTGTGTCCAAAATATGTAATTTTCAAATTAAGTCGCTCCTTTATAAAAAATTAGTCTCTACCACATTTTAACAGATTATTTTCCATTACAAAAATAAGAAATAAGTTAACTATTTTACGAAATTCGATAAAAAATGCTAAAATAAGAGAGTTATGAACTGTAAAGACTTTTTTTGTTTATTGCAGTAATTTTTGTTTTTTAAGAAAGGATGTTACAAATGGAACACCGTATACAAAATCTATCAACTTGGTTAAAAGAGCAAGATATTCAACTAGGATTTATTACATCTACTGAGAATGTATTTTATTTAACAAATTTCCATTGTAATCCACATGAACGTCTTTTAGCTTGTCTTGTATTTCCAAATCATGAGCCTATCCTTGTTTGTCCACAAATGGAAGTTGGACATGTACAAAATGCTGGTTGGAAATATGACGTAATTGGCTTTAATGATAGTCAAGATCCTTGGGCTATGATTCAAGAATCATTAGCAAAACGTAACATTACAGTAAATCGTATGGCAATCGAAAAAGAACATCTTCTTGTTGGTCGCTATGAAAGATTAGTACAACTTTTCCCTGGTGTTCAATTCCTTGCGGCTGAAGAAAAATTACATGACTTACGCCTAATTAAAGATAGTGAAGAAATTCGTCGTATGCAAGTTGCAGCTGAGGCAGCTGACATGGCTTGCCAAATTATTGTTGATCGTATTGCTGAAGGCAAAACAGAAATGGATCTAATTGCTGAAATGGAATACGAAATGAAGAAAAATGGTATTTCTAAAACTTCATTTAGTACGTTAATTTTAACTGGTGCAAACTCAGCGCTACCTCACGGAAATCCTGGTACTAACCCTATTAAAAAAGGTGATTTCGTACTAATGGACTTAGGCTTTATCGTTGATGGATATTGCTCTGATATTACTCGTACAGTTATGTTTGGTCAACCAAATGAGCAACAACGTGAAATTTATGAGACTGTATTAAAAGGTCAACTTGCTGCAATTGAAGCAAGTAAACCAGGCGAAGTATTAGGTAATGTTGACCGTGCTGCTCGCCAAATTATCTCTGACGCTGGTTATGGTGAATATTTCGTGCACCGAATTGGACATGGTTTAGGAATTGGTATCCACGATTATCCGTCAGTAAATGATTCAAATACTGATATTATTAAACCTGGCATGTCTTATACAATTGAACCAGGAATTTATGTTCCAAATGTTGGTGGAGTACGTATTGAGGATGATATCGTTATTACAGAAACAGGTGCAATTACGTTAACGAAGTTCCCTAAAGAATTAATCATTCTATAATTATGAATCAAAACCAATTAATGAAAATTCGGCAAGTCCTTCCTTCTGACGTTCCTATTATGCATAAGTGGGAATGCGATGATGAGATTGGTAAACTTGTAGGTATCGAAAAACCTCGTTCATTAGAGGAAATAGTACAAGGTTATGAAAAGTACTTTAACGGACTTAAACCAAATCTTCATTTGTTTACGATCGAATATAATGGGGTATGCGTTGGAAGAATTGAGTTAGGAAATCTAGATCAAGAGAATAATCACGCTGCTTTTGGAATTGTAATTGGAGATCAATCGATGCATAACAAAGGACTTGGATCATTCGCTTTAAATTACCTACTAAATTATTCTTTTAATGAACTAAAACTCGTAAAAGTATATTGTGAAGTATATGACTTTAATATTGCTTCACAAAACTTCCTTACAAAATTAGGCTTTCATTTAGACGGTATATTGCGTAAGCATGAGTATTTTAAAGGTGCTCAGCGTGATATGTATCAATATAGCATTTTGGAGGAAGAATTTAATTTTAGTACAGAATAAATACAATCAGAAAACCCCACCTTCATTTTATTGAAGATGGGGTTTTCTTTTTAAAAAATCCCTTTACCAAAATTGATAAAGGGATTTAATGATTTATTAGTTTGTAGAAACAGACGTACCTTGTAATAAAGTAGTTGCTTCTTTATATTCTAAACCATGTGCTTCAGCTACTGCTTCGTAAGTTACATATCCATCAAGTGTATTAATACCTTTGAATAAAGCAGTGTTTTCTAAGCAAGCTTTTTGGTAGCCTTTGTTAGCAATTTGTACTGCATAAGGAACTGTAACATTTGTTAACGCCATAGTAGAAGTACGAGGTACAGCACCAGGCATATTTGCTACAGCATAGTGTACTACTCCGTGTTTCTCATACGTTGGGAAATCATGAGTTGTAATGCGATCTGTCGTTTCGAAAATACCACCTTGGTCAATTGCAATATCAACTACAACTGAACCTGGTTCCATTGATTCGATCATTTCTTTTGTTACTAGTTTTGGAGCTTTTGCACCTGGAATTAATACTGCACCAATTACAAGATCAGATTCTTTAACCGCTTCAGCAATATTGTAAGGGTTTGACATTAATGTCGTAATTTGATGACCAAAAATATCGTCTAATTGACGTAAACGATCTGGATTTAAGTCAATCATCGTTACGTGAGCACCAAGACCAACAGCTACTTTAGCAGCATTTGTTCCTGCTACACCTCCACCAATGATTGTAACTTTGCCACGACGTACTCCTGGTACTCCACCTAATAAAATACCTTTTCCGCCTTTGTTTTTTTCTAAGAATTGAGCACCGATTTGAGCAGACATACGTCCAGCTACTTCGCTCATTGGAGTTAATAATGGTAAAGTGTTACCAACTTGTACAGTTTCGTAAGCAATACCAACTACTTTATTATCAATTAAAGCCTTCGTTAATTCAGGTTCTGGAGCTAAATGTAAATATGTGAATAAAATTAATCCTTCACGGAAATATCCATACTCACTTGGAATTGGTTCTTTAACTTTCATAACCATTTCATTATTCCAAGCTTCTTGCGCTGTTTCAACAATTGTTGCGCCAGCTGTTACGTATTCTTCATCAGTAAAACCTGAACCAAGTCCAGCACTTGTTTCAATGAAAACTGTGTGACCATGTCCAACTAAGTTCATTACTCCAGCTGGTGTCATTGCTACACGATTTTCGTTATTTTTTATTTCTTTTGGTACCCCAATACGCATGTTATTTCCCCCTGAAATATAATTGATTCGTGCCTCTTTGATGAGCTCTATTTATTAAATAAATAATACATTTTTATATTAACACAAAACATAAAGACAGAAAATGAAAACGCTTAATTTAGTGTAATAAATATTAATTCAGAATCTTTCTTATTATAAATTATGCTTAAATAATGGAATTGTCCCATCAAACTCATCATAATGGATTATGTCTATATTTGTTAATTACATCTAAACCGCCTGTAATCTCAAATATATCTCCTGTTATAAAATCAGATTCTTCCTTACATAAAAACTGCACCATTCTAGCAATGTCTTCTCCGGTACCAGACCTACCTACAGGTGCTAGCCCTTTTCCTTCTCTACTTGCTTCATCTCGATTTACTTCTTTCATATCGCCAAAAATATCACCTGGACAGATCATATTAGATGTAATTCCGTTTTCTGCTTCTTCATAAGCAACAGTTTTAGTTAATGAAACTAGCCCTACTTTTGCTGCACTGAAAGCAGATCGATAAATCCATCCCGATGCCGAATTAGCACCTTGAAAACCATAGTTAATAATTCGACCATATTTTTGGTTTCTCATTATTGGAATAATTTGCTTTAAAAGATAAAACACACTGTGCAAATTTCCATACAACAAGTATTCCCACTCTTCATCTGTGTAGTCAGCCAGTTTTTTACGGTTAAATAAATAAGGTCCAGCATTATTAATTAAACAATCAACCCTACCGAATTTCTCCATCGTTTTTGAGACAATCTCTTTAATAAATACTTTATCGGAAATATCACCTTTTATAAAAAGAATATTATCTAAATAGTCCTTCCATTCTTCTTTACGTTGTATGACGGCCTGCTCATCCGAAAAGTATGTAACAGTGACTGAATATCCTTCGTTTAAAAATGATTCAGTTACTTTCTTCCCTAACCCCTTCGTTCCTGCCGTTATAACAGCATGTCTCATAAAACTCTTCCTTTCAAATCTAAATAATTTTATATAGGTGAAAATCATCTAGATAACTCAATCAATTGTATGTATAAGCAAGGTCATAATTTTTTGTTCTAAATTTTTGTAAAACCTTTAACACAAAGTCGTCCTTAAAAATCCTGTCATTATCTTATACAAAAAAACTGTAATTTAGTAAGATTATTTTATTAAATGATAACTATGATTTCTATTATTTTGAATTATTTTCCTTTTATTTTAATTATTTTTATTTTTAGTTTTTTGCTCTTTTCACTAAATGCGAAATCAAAATAATAAAATTTTACAATTCAATTTGTTTCACTTATTTTTTTCAATGTATAATATACTCGAGGGGAGGAGTAAAAAATGTTACAAGATTATTTTTCATATGATGAACGATTAGGTATTTTTCTACCCAACTTAAAGTTAGATTGGGAAGATTACTCTTTCGATCAACAACAAATGATTCTTACAGAATGGGAATATATCCGTGGTGAAATACCTGATCTAATTAAGCGCTTAGAGTTTTCAATTAATGATAAGCTAGAAAAATTAAATCATGAGTCTGATTTTGTTTTGAGCTGTAAACTTAATTCTGACATTGCAGATTTAGCTTCAATCATTAATGATCTTTGGATTTGGTTTAGAAGTAACCAACAAGTGTCGAATGATACAAAAATACATGGTTAAAAAGCCAACATCTAGTTTGTTGGCTTTTTTCACGTGTTGAAAAAAGAACTTGTCAATCAAACAACAATATCTTCAATGTAAAGGAAGTTGTACGTGGTTGATTTCCACTACAGGATTCTCGCTTTCCGTGGGGCGAGACCTGAGCCTCCTCCGCTAGCCTGCGGGGTCTCAGCCTTCCCGCATTTCCCATAGGAGTCGAGAACCCTTCCATTTCAATCAATTCTTTAAAATAAATAAAAATTTAATAAAACCTTATTAATCATTAGAAAAAAATAGAAATTAAATACTAGGATTCTTTGTTATAATCGGTAATCGTTTATTTATAAACAAATAAATGAATTGCTTCTTAAAAGAATTAGCATCTCAATAATTTATATTCTAACAAGAGCCATTACTAAAATTTGATGTATTACACAAACAAATTATCTAAAAAACAAATAAATAATATCTTCAAAAGAACTTTACCATCAAATAGTTAGTTTAATAACATTTTAACGATGGACTATGACTTTTTTTATTCTTCTAAAGCAATTCTTTTTGATAATATTCGATATTGATAAAATTGTTTCGTATACTCTAATACATTTTTGGTAAACGATTCATTCCATTTAGATCCTACCGTGACCCCTAATAGTGGAATACCACCAAATAGCTTTTTCCTCAATGAATGTATGACGAATAACTTACTCATTTGTAAAAGGAGCGTATAGTAGAAACCTTCTCCTTTAAATTCATTTTCCCAAGTCGCAAATACATCATCATCTTCATGCTTTTGAATATCTGTCATTAAATGATTCCATATAACATATCTCTGAGGTGACGGGAGAATTGCACCTTGAAGTACTTTTAAGCTACACTCCATCTCCTTTGGAATACTAACATCATATCCATAACAAAGCGCTATTTCTTGTACCGATTTCAGATTAATTAATAGTATTGCCGGCAAGTCGCCAAATAAGGCTAGTTTTGAACTAGTTCCGCTGATCCCACCTTGAACACATGAAATGATTAATGCTTTCGATATTTCTTGCTCAGCTAAAAAATTTAGTTGTCTTAATGGTAATTTTCTTAAATCACTAATTGTCTTAATATCACTTTTCAAAATTTGAGCTCGATTTAGGATATCTAGTTTCTTTTCTTGAAAATGTTTTGATGTTTGTAATAACGACTGTGTGTGGAAAAAAGCTGTTGAAAAAAAATCATTAAAGGCATTCGAATAGTCTTGAGGAATTTTCTGAAGGAGAAGATTAGAAGCTTTTTGATAGATCTGCTCAAATTTATTTAAATTTTGATGTTGTTGTTTCTTTTCAATTAAATCGTTCAGTTCAATCCATAATTTAAATTCTGTCAACTGATCCATATTATCACCTCGAATATAAAAAAAACGTAGAGCAAAAATGTGATCTCATTTAAAGAATATGAGGTCAACTATTTTTGTATGCTCTACGTTCATTCATTCAATTGGAATTATTACATTCCAACACGCATTACGTCTCTTGCGATCATAACTTCTTCATTTGTAGGAATAACGATAACTTTAACTGGTGAGTGATCAAAGCTAATGAAAGCTTCTTTTCCTCTAAAGTTATTTTTACTTGGGTCAAAATAAACTCCCATAAATTCAAGACCTTCTAAAACGGCTTGACGAATTTCCGGACCATTTTCACCAATACCTGCTGTGAAAATAATCGCATCTACACCTTTCATACGAGCAGCGTATGAACCTAAATATTTGTGGATACGGTTTACGAATACACTTTGTGCGATTTTAGCACGTTTGTTGCCTTCTTCAGCAGCACTTTCAATGTCACGTAAATCACTTGAGAATCCTGAGATTCCAAGCATACCGCTTTGTTTGTTTAATACTTCAAGTACTTCCTCAGCTGTTTTGCCTGTTTTTTCCATAATAAATGGAATTAAAGCAGGGTCTAAGTTACCAGAACGAGTACCCATTGTAACACCTGCAAGTGGCGTGAACCCCATTGAAGTATCAATTGATTTTCCACCCTCAACTGCAGCAATACTTGCACCATTTCCTAGGTGACATGAAATGAATCTTAACTCTTCAATAGGTTTACCAATCATTTCAGCCGCTCTCTCAGTTACATACTTATGAGATGTACCGTGGAATCCATATTTACGAATACCAAATTGTTTATAGTACTCGTAAGGTAAGCTATAAAGATAAGACTCTTCAGGCATTGTTTGATGGAATGCAGTATCAAACACTGCTACTGCAGGAACATTCGGTAATAGTTCTTTAAACGCACGAATACCAACTAAGTTAGCTGGATTATGAAGTGGAGCTAAATCAGAAAGTTCGTCAATTTGCTTCTCAACTTCTTCAGTAATTAAAACAGAATCAGTAAATAATTCTCCACCATGAACTACACGATGTCCAACACCATTAATTTCATCATATGAAGAAATTACACCTAAACCTGTTAGCTTCTCAAGTAGCATTTTTACTGCTACAGAATGATCTGCGATATCAGTAACTTCTTTAATTTTTTCACCATTTACTGTAATTACAAATACGCTATCCTTTAAACCGATACGCTCTACTAAACCAATTGTAAGTACTTTTTCACTAGGCATTTCAATTAACTGAAACTTTAATGACGATGAGCCTGCATTAATCGCAAGAATATTTGCCATTCTTCTACATCTCCTTTAAACATGAAACTGTTATATTTTTATTATCGAAATTATTATAACACAAATTAGTTTACGTGTTTAAAAGTTCAATTATTGTAAATTTTCTTTAAACCATTCATTCATTTGAATCATGATATTTTCAATTGCCTTCATATTAGTTAACTTAGGGAAATCAACTAATAAAGCCTGTTTTGGCTTCTTCATATTTTCTGCATTTTTTCGGATTATTAATATACTTTTTTGATGTCTTTCATCTTTAAAGGCAGATACTGGCAACTGTATCAATCCTTGAATAACGCCTGTTTCATTAATATAGCTCTGTAACTGTGCTGATTGTTCAGACGTAAATAGATGATTTGGAACTAATGAAATGAAAAATCCACCAGATTTTAAGTAATTCATACTTTGCTCAATAAATAAATGATGAGCATATGACATACCTTCTTTTGATTTTAGAGCAAAATCTTTTGAACGATCAGCGTTTGGATAAAAACCAACAGGCAAGTCACAAACAACAAGATCAACTGGATCAACAAATAACGGTGCCAAACTATCTTGATTAAATAATTCAACTTCGTGTCCTAACAAATTGCCAATAACAAACGCAATCTTAACTAAAACGTCATCCACATCAATCCCAACAGAAGCAGTAAATTTATCCTTTAAAGAATTTAAAATTGTTAATAAAAGATTTCCCGTACCAATTGCCGGATCTAATATCGTTAAATTTTGTTTTCCTTCAGTCAGCTTTCCAACTAAGTAAGACATAATAAAAGCAATGCCATCAGGAGTCATTTCATGGTTTGTTTGCACCCCTTGTTTCATTCCTTTTAAAATTGCTAATTGAAAGGCTCTTCGAATGCTTTCATTATCCTTTGATGCTGACGAAAATTCATTAATTGTTTTCATAAGCTTTTCTTTTTGTGAATCATTAATCTCTTCTTGTAACACTTCACACTCAAAGAAATTTTCCCCAGTTTCAATTAATGCCTCTAAATAGGATATGTCTAAATTATCTTTTAAACATTCTGTCGATTCATCTATGTAATTAAATAAAAACTCTACTGAATTCTCTTTTACCATTTTGTATTCCTCACCTTCATAATTGAACAGTCATTGTTTCTCATTATACGTATGCATTTAAAGCGTGTCCACTTTATAGAAATGGCAGACCTATTATGATGTATCTCTCAATTAGAAGGGATGAAAAAATATTCTATAGATTAATCTTAATACAAAATTAACGTTGGATATATTTAACATTGTGAATATTTAATGACTTTCAATGTAATTTTTAATTTTTCTAATATAATAAACAAGAATTATCATGAGTTGAAAGAAGGAGTTGAAGCAAATCAATATTAGGTCAGTAAGGCATTTCTATAGGAAAACGGGGTTATTATATGTCGAATTACTATAAATTAGCTCTTTTTTGGATTTTACAGGTTATTTGTTGCTTACTTTATTTAAATTTTTCACCAAGTATTCAACATGCCATTTTTTTTACAATAGCTTTTATTATTAGCGCTGTTGTATTTACTTTCACTTCTACACTACTTTCATTTACTTATTATGTAGCAATAACACTTTTATCCTCTTTTTATTATATGTATTTGGCATTATCACAATCGTGGACACCTATTGATCAAAGAGATCATATTATAGCTCACTTTATCTCGATCGCTTCTTTATTTATTTTATTTATTTCTAGCTATCATTTTAAAAAGATCGCTAAAGAAAATATTGCCTTATCAAAAAAGCTAAAGGAACTTGAAGGATATATCTTAAATACGAAAGTGTTGTCACAAAGAGAATTTGAAAATCGTGCCGAAATTGTTATGAATGCAATGAAACGTAGAAATGAAAATGGTTATTTAATAACGATTAATTTAGCTAAATTGAAAAAAAATATAAGAAAAAGTATATTTTATGATTTGTCGGATGCCGCTTTAATTTCTGTCAGAAATCAATTTGATTTAGTAGGTCAGTTTGAAACTGGAGAGGTTAAAATACTTGTTCAAAATACAAATAAAGATGGTATCGACATTGTATTAAATAGACTATTTGCAAATTTCAATAAAAAGATTGACTCAAATATAAATAATCAACTAATTATTAATACAACTTTAATTTAATTGAGGTGAAATGAAGTGCGTGTTTTTTTTGTTATATTTAGTTTCATTTTACTATGTATAGGTATAATTGCTGTTTCTTTCTTTTATGGCATTAAAGTGATTTTACTTTTTTCAACTTTTTTATTTATCACACTATTATTATATTATTCCCTTTTAACTGTAGCTGGTCTTTATTTCCGTTCAAAATCGCATAAAGAATATCAGGTTAAAGAACCAATTACTAATTATCCAAGTGTAGATATATTAATCCCCGCTCATAATGAAGGGGTTGTTATCAAAAATACTTTGGCAGCAATGGCAAAAATTAAATATCCTGGATTGCTGACAATTTATTTACTAGATGATAATTCGCAAGACGAAACAGGTGAAATTGCAAAGGAATTTGCTGATGCATATAGTCATATTCAACATATTAAAGTTCCTTCCGGAGAACCAAAAGGCAAATCACGAGTTCTAAATTATGGATTAAGCATCTCAAAAGGAGAATACTTTTGTGTTTATGATGCAGACAATCAACCTGAACCAACTGCATTAAAAAAATTAGTTGAAGCAGCTCTTGTTACAAAAAATTCAGCAGGAGCGGTCGGTTACGTTAAAACAATAAATGAATCAACAAATTGGTTAACCAGAATGATCTCGATTGAATTTCAAGTTTTTCAATTATTGATGCAATCTGGTAGGTGGCAATTGTTTAAAACTGGTTCTCTTACCGGAACAAATATGTTAGTTAAAAGAGCCGTCATAAATGAACTCGGTGGATATGACCCATATGCGATCGCGGAAGATGCTGAATTAACTTTAAGGATCACACAAGCAGGATACTTTCTTCCAATCGTTCCAAATTCGGTTACATGGGAGCAGGAGCCTGAGACAATTAAAGTGTATATAAAACAAAGAACTAGATGGTTACAAGGAAATTTATATATTCTTGAGAGAGTTTTTACTACACCTGGCTATTGGAATGGTCGATTACTTATTCACTCATTACACCAATTATTAGTCTATGTAGTATTTTGGATATTTTTAGTCATATCCTATAGTTGGTTTATACTTGGTGTACTTGGGTTATTTTCAATACACTATACAATTCCACTACTCTTTATTTGGTATCTTTCATATCTAGTTTATACGGCCCAATTGTTCAGTGCACAAATTGCAGAAAAAACGTTAAGTCCAATTAATATTTTCTGTTCATTCATCATGTACTTTACCTATGCGCAGCTATTTACGTATTTATTTGTAAGAAGTCTTGTATTGTATATTAAAGCAAAAATAAATAAAAAATCAATCGGATGGGATAAAACTACTCGTTTTACACATCAAAAGAATTTATTTTAAATTAGATAAACAAAAAACCTCTATTTTAGAGGTTTTTTAACTTATGTTCGCCTTTTTGAGGATTGGTTTTTTTAATCTAGTTATATAATTTAAGTTTTTTTGTCCGTGGACAAGAAGGTACAAAGATGTAATGACCGACATTAAAGTATACGGCTTATAAGCTAAGTACTTTGACTCCCATTTGTTCGCAAATTTACTTTTAAACGTCAATAATCCTTTAAAGTTATAAATTGAGTTACCATACTTAAAAATGATCTTTGCAAATTTTTCAATATAGGATGCACTTGAATCTAATCCGACATTCGCAAGTGGAGCCATTCCAAGACTGCAGCTTTTAAAACCGTTTTCTTTAGCCCAAAACATAATAGAAACAAAAAGCATATCCATCGTTCCATATGGTAATTCTTTTAAATATCTCATTAAATCAATCGTTATATTATCACCTTGTATTGGCAATGTAGTAAAAGCAATGACATGACCATTTATATTTCTTAAAATTCCTACAGGAAAATTTGAAACATAATCAAAATGGAATGATCCTACTGAAAAAGACAATTCTTCCCTACCATTTAACCATTCATCCGAAACTTCTTTTAATTCTTGAAGTAGTTCAATCGAATGACCAGGCATATTTACTTCAAATTGATAGCCTTGTCGAATAAATTTATTCCTTTTCGTTCTTAGTTTTGCTCCTTTTTTGCCTGTAATTTCAAACTGTTCAAGTTCAACAATTGCTTCTTCACCTAATTTTAACAACCGATAACCGGCTTTTTCGTATAACATTTTTGATTTTTCATCTATTTGATAAAAGCTTGGAATACATTTAATACTTTTACAATAATTTTCAAACTCCATTAACTTTTCAAAAGAAACCTCTCCAATTGGATCGCATAAAACAACTAATTTGTTACTTTGTTTACGATAAATAAATGCAGACTTTTGATCTTCTGATAGGAATACCTTTTTATCACCAAGTAATCCCAGATGTGTTAATGATGTCCCACCATATGTATCAATAAGTTGTTGAATGATCTCAATTGTAGTTTTATGAATTGATTCTTTTAAAATTGGTTTCATAATACCCCCTAATTATAGAGTCATATTTCTCAATCTTTATTTTACAAAAAATAATTCTAAGTGTGTATCCAATTCATCGAAATATTTTAATAATGTATTATTTGGTAATATTAAACCCCTCCTGTATAATTCAATTTATTAAACTTATTGGATGTGAAAATGTATGAATAAGAAGATTGGTTTTATTGGATGCGGAAAAATGGCCCAAGCCATGATTGGTGGGCTGATTGATTCAAATGTAATTGGAAAAAATCAGATTTATGTAAGTGCAAGGTCAAATGAGACGCTTGAAAAAGTTAAAAATTTATACGGGGTTTTAACTTTAAAAAGTAATATCGAGTTAGCTCAACAAGTTGATTATTTGTTTTTAGCTGTGAAACCTGATTTATATCCAACAATCATTGAAGAAATTAAAGAAGTAGTTTCACATAACACTGTCATCATTACAATTGCTGCTGGCATTACTTTAGAAGGTGTAGAAAAGTCATTTGGTAAAGAAGTTAAAATTGTAAGAACAATGCCAAATACACCATCTTTAGTTAGGGAAGGTATGAGCGCTCTTTGTCATAATCATATTGTTACTGAAAATGAACTAAATGAAGTTATGGAGATTTTTAATAGCTTTGGAAAATGCGAAATAGTTAATGAGAAATTAATGGATGCAATTCCTGCTATAAGCGGCTCGTCACCTGCATATGTTTACTTAATGATAGAAGCATTAGCGGATGGGGCTGTTTTACAAGGAATTCAAAGAAACCAAGCATATAAGTTAGCTGCTCAAGCAGTTTTAGGAGCTGCGAAAATGGTACTTGAAACTGAATTACATCCTGGCGAATTAAAAGACCAAGTATGTACACCAGGTGGTGCAACAATCGAAGCAATTGCTGAATTAGAAAAGCAAGGCTTCCGTTCATCAATTATTTCGGCAATGGAGCGTTGCACAGAGAAATCAAAGTCATTAGGAAATTAAATTTATCATAGCGTTGACTACCGTAATAATTAGTTTTAATAAGATTCACTCACATTTATATGTGGGTGTTTTTTTATCACGAAATATAAAAAAACTGCCGAGATCTACTCGACAGCCTTTTAACTCTTAATTGAGTTATTTTAAATTATTTTGCAGCTTTTACAGCTTCGATTGCTGCTTCATAGTTTGGATGAGTTGTACCTTCTGCTACGTACTCAACGTAAGTAACAACATCATTTGAGTCTACTACGAATACTGCACGAGCTAATAAACGTAATTCTTGCATTAATACACCAAATGCTTCACCAAAAGATGCATCACGGTGATCAGATAAAGTATGTACATTTTCTAAACCACTAGCAGCACACCATCTTTTTTGTGCGAATGGTAAGTCCATAGAAATTGTTAAAACTTCTACGTTTTCTACGTTTGATAATTCTTCGTTAAAACGACGAGTTTGTGCATCACAAATACCAGTGTCTACAGATGGTACTGCGCTAATTAAGCGAACTTTACCAGCTGAAGCTTCTAAAGTTACTGGGCTTAAATCATTTGCTAAAACAGTAAAGCTTGGAGCTTTTTCTCCTACTTTTACTTCTTGTCCAACAAGAGTTACTGGATTGTTTTTAAATGTTACAGATGCCATGATATTTCCTCCCAAAATTACAAAATGTTCACAACATTTATCTTACTGGAAGGACACCTTGATTGCAATTAACTTTACTTAAATTTTATATTTAATCTAAATCTGTATCAAAATCTTCTTCAGGTTTATCTGAATCATCTTTTTTCTTCATGTATTTTTTTACTTTTTCTAAAGCTTGTGGCGCTAAGTCCATTAGCTTTTCAATTAAATGCGTATTTTGATCTAAGTGAAGTAATTTAACTCCATCTTTGCTTACAATTAAAAATGCAATTGGAGTGATTGATGCTCCACCACCAGTACCTCCTCCAAATGGATGTGGACTTCTTACTTCAGCTTGCTTTACACCGTCTACAAGATGATAATTTCGAAATTCACTTCCACCAGCTGCGAAGCCAACTCCCACTTTTGATACAGTTAAAATTAAACTTCCATCAGGTGTTGAAATAGGATCACCAATAATCGTATTAACATTAATCATTGCTGATAAGTTTTCCATTGCTGCGTGCATTAAGTCTCCAATTGGATGTTGACTCATTGTTAATCACCTCTAATTAGTTTCGATTGGATGTGTTGCTTTAAATTCTTTTCTAGTTTTCAAATAAGCTTTTAAAAATAATAATCCCGCAAATACTGCCTTTCGTACCGAAAATGAAAACCTGATTTTACCAGTCGTTTCCATTATATTTGTATAATAGTTCGGTGTAATATCGATCGTTGGAGGATGATGTAAAACCGTAAATTTGCTTAATAAGTTTTCAAAAATTCCAATTGCACTATAAGCCGTTCCGATCGATATCCCTGTTAAAGCAGAGTTTCCAACACCAAAATGAATATGGTAAGTTAAATTGTAAATTTGTACAGACCTTAGAAATTTCGTAATGATAGTATGTCCATTCGAATATAAATTTATGAAAAAATCAATTTGTTGAAAGACAGAGATGTCCCTTTTCTTCTCTAAATCCGACACATCTTCCTTAACTTCTTTTGGTCTTTTTAAAGGAACTGTAAAGTTAAAATGTACTAAGTTTTTCAAAATAGAAAGTTTAACATTCATAAACCGTTCTTCTTTTGTATAGACACTGTTAATAACTACTTTCATATTAATAAAAAGTACAAAGAGTATTAATAGAAACACTATGCATGCAATAAAAATTAGAATAGAGTATATATAAAGCAAAAAACCACCCTTTTTTGTAACAGTATAGGCAAACCAGTAACCGGATAAACAAAAAAGAACGGTAAATTTAAATACCATTCTTTTAGAGTGTTGAACTATTGAGTTGTATTCGAACGATTTGTGAAAATTGTTGATAAAAAAGATTTTTATTGATAATTTATTTGCTTATGTTGATCTAGTTACGATATTTGTTAATAAACTATTTCTTACAATAATGATTGATTATCCAGCGTTTAATATCGCTCCTCTGACTTTCTATAAACAGTATTTCCTCGGCAAATAGTTTCACTACATTTTACAGATAGTAGACTGTTTGGATCTAACACAAAGGGATCTTCATCAAACAGAATCAAATCAGCGAAATACCCTTCTTTTATTAATCCTCTTTTGTCATCTTGACCGAATGATGCCGCACTATCAACTGTGTAAAGTTTAATTGCTTCGAATAAGCTAATTGCTTCTTGAATATTATAGACTTCTCCATTTTTTGCTTTTCGAGTAACTGCTGTATAAATTCCTTGCCATGGATTAACTGTATCAATCGGTGTATCTGATCCATTCGCTAAAGCAATTGATTCATTTAGTAAAGACTTCATCAAGAATGCATAGTGGTTTCTACTATTACCGATTCGATCTACTAACCATGGGTAATCAGCATATAAAAATGACGTTTGTACATCAACAACGATATTTAATTTTTTCATTTCCTCAATTAGCTTAGGAGATAAAAGCGCACAATGAATAAATCGATCTGGTAACTCACCTTGATTAGGATACTTTTTAACTGCATCAATACCTTGCTTTACAGCTAAGTCACCAATCATATGAAATGCAATTGGCAAATTATTTTCACGTGCTTTTTTCGTAATTACTTCTAATTTTTCTGGGGAAGTCACCTGTAATCCAGTGATCCTATTGTCGTCTTCATAAGGTTTTTCAAGCAGGGCTGTTCTACCACCAAATGAACCATCAATAAATGCTTTTACGCCTCCGAATGATACATTTTTATTTCCGCTATGTAATCTATCTTTAACCTCATCTAAAGTCGTGTGATGAATTAAGACATGTGTATGGAATGGAACTTCATTTAAAAGTTGTTCATATAAATCAATGACTAAATTGGCATTACCATAGTAAGATAAATCCTCCGTAACGGCACCAACAATACCATGTTGATAACAATCTTTTATTGCGGAAATAATTGCTTTTGACAAATATAGATCATCAGGTGCCGGCATTGCTTTAAGGACTAAATTGACAGCTTCATCATACAATAAACCGTTTAACTGTCCATCCTCGGAGAATCCAATTTGTCCACCTTCAATCTGCATATCGTCATTTATACTTGCTTTATTAAGTGCAAGGGAATTGACAAAATAGACATGTCGACAAGTCCTTTTTAACACCATCGGATTTGTATTCGATAATCGATTTAAATCGTCAATGCTAAAAGCTGGTATTGAATTCCATTCGTTTTCGTTCCATCCCTCACCTATGATCCATTCATTAGAACCTGATTCACTAACTGCTTTTTTCATACGCTCTAGCATTTCACTATATGTACTACACTTCGTCAAGTCGACGCGATTTTTCGCTTCACCATGTCCAATTAAATGTAAATGACTATCTATAAATCCAGGAAAACCAGTTTTCCCATTACAATTAATCTTTTCAAATTGTTCACCATCTAAAAAAGATAATAGCGAATTATATGTGCCAGTTTTTACTATTCGGTCATCTTCTGTAATAATTGACTCTACCTTTTCCCCTTCACTTTCCATCGTATAAAATAAACCATTATACCAAAGCTTTTTCATCTAAAAACCACCATCCCTTTGCAAATTCGTTATTTTTTCCAAACAAAAATAAAGAAAACTCGCCGGTTAGCGAGCCCTTAGGCGTATAAACTTAAACTACCCCTCACATTTGTACTTTCTTAATATGAAAAAAGGAGGGAATTCCCCCCTCATTTTAACATAAGTATTTACTCAATTCGATTCACGTAATTGTTCCATTGCACGCAGCTCTACTCTTCGGATTTTACCAGAAGTTGTTTTCGGTAGCTCTTGAACAAATTCAATTTTACGTGGATATTTATATGGTGCAGTAATTTTTTTAACGTGCTCCTGCAATTCTGAAATTAAATCTTCTTGATTTTGGGTATTCTCTGTCAATACAACAAATGCCTTTACAATATTTCCACGTAAAGGATCAGGACTTGCAACGACTGCACATTCCTTTACAAGCTTGTGTTGTACAAGAGCATCTTCTATTTCAAAAGGACCAATCGTATAACCTGAGCTAATGATAATATCGTCACTACGTCCATCGAACCAATAGTAACCATCTTCATCTTTTTTAGCTCGATCACCAGTTAAGTAATACTCACCTTTTTTTTGTGCATTTGTTCGCTCCATATCATTATAATAGTGTTTAAAAAGAGCAGGAGAGCTTAAATGCACTGCAATATGGCCTACTTCGTTAGATCCGACCGGATTTCCTTCATCATCTACGATTTCAACTAAGTTACCAGGTGTAGGAATTCCCATTGAACCTACCTTTGCTTTAATGTCCTTCATCGTTCCAATTAATAAAGTATTTTCAGTTTGTCCATACCCATCTCTTACATCAACATTAAAATGTTTCTTAAATGTACGGATTACCTCTTGATTTAATGGTTCGCCCGCTGAAACAGCACTTCTTAATGCTGGTAATTGGTATTGATCTAAGTTATCAACCTTTGCCATAAATCGATATTCGGTTGGCGTACTGCAAAAAACTGAAATATTTTGTTCTTTAAGTAATGTTAAGAAAGTGTTTGCATCAAATTTCCCTTCATAAAAGAACCCTGTTGCCCCACTTCCTAACGTTGCTAAAAACGGGCTCCAAATCCACTTTTGCCAGCCTGGACCTGCAGTCGCCCATACAGTGTCCTCCTCCGTAACATCTAACCAATTTGAAGCAACAGTTCGAATATGCGCATATCCCCAACTGTGAGTATGTACAACTCCTTTTGGATTGCCAGTCGTTCCAGATGTATACGAAATAAATGCTAAGTCATCACTTTTTGTTTCTACAGTTAATACGTGGGCTCCGCTAATCGCTTGATCATTTAATGAAGTCCACACAGTTTGTTGATTATGGATTGTAAATAATTTATATTTTCCACTTTTAGCAATCTCACTAAATGTACCTATATATTCATCATGCGATACAATCGCTTTAACTTCACTATGTTCTAGACGATATTGAATATCTTTAACAGTTAACATTTCAGAACCTGGGATGACAACGCATCCTATTTTTAAGATTGCTAAATAGACTACATAAGTCTCCACACATCTAGGCATCATTACAAAAAGTTTGTCCCCTTTTTCAATGCCACTATTTTTAAATGTAAAAGCATATTGATGAACTTTATTATAAAGTTCCTTATATGTTATTTGATTGGATTCACCGTTTGAATCAACCCATTTCAACGCTACTTTATCCGTTGTTGCAAATTTTTCAATTTCCCATACTAGATTATATACTTTTGGAGCTATTAAACTTGTTCCGTTCATCTTAGTTAGTCCTCCTTTTGATCATTACTAAAATTATATTTTGAATTTTGCAAAATAGAATAATAATGGTTTCGTTAATTATATCGTCAATTCCTGCTATTTATCGACTATTTTTCAGAAAATTTAAATAAAAACACATAAAGAAAACTCGCCGATTGGCGAGCTTTAAAGCGAAGACAGAGGGGTAGTTGCACTTATACTTATACCTAAAATTGGCAACTACGTCGATTTATCTTCACCGTTGCCAATTTATACGCTTAATGTGCAAAAAAATAAACCACCTAGATAGATGGTTTCACTTCTTATGATCTAAATCTTTCTTTTCAACTACCAACTGTAATACTGTAAGTACAAGTAAACGTTTCATTAGGATTTAAATTTTGAATACCTAGTTTGTTTTTCATTTCTTTTACTGGACCAATTTCATCTGCAATTCCATACCATGGTTCGATGCATAGAAAGGGCGCAGTTTGTGTTGTCCATATTCCCACATATGGAAAACCTTCGAAATTTACTTTAATCATACTACTGTGATTTTTTGAACGAATTGTCATTACATTTTTATTCAGTTTTTCAAATATTAAAGCATCATCCTTAAACAGCACTCGAGTTAAAGGTAAACTTTTTATGTTTTGAGCAATCAGTTCTCTTTTGCCATTTCGATAAGGGCCTTCTAATTTAATTGTTTCTAATTTTTCTTCTTCTTCAAATTGTAAATAATAGTCCTCAAAAGTTTCACCTTCCTTGAGAGGAATATTAAATGCTGGATGAGCACCTATTGAAAACGGCATCGATTTCTGATCATTATTCGTCACGACATTCTTAATAAAAACAGTATTATCCTTTATTTTATAATTAATATTTAGCGTAAATTGAAATGGATACTTTAAAAGGGTTTGTTCACTACTTTTTAACTCATAATTGATTTCACCTTCTTTTAGATCGGTTAATTTAAAATCCATATCTCTTGCAAATCCATGCTGAGAAAGCTCATAAATATGATTGTCCACTTTATATTGATTATCAATTAATTTACCTACATTCGGAAATAAAACAGGTGCATGTCTCCCCCAATAAGCTGGATTAGCGTTCCATAAATAATTTAGCCCATCCTTTTTATGATGGATACCTGTCAACTCTGCTCCCCCGGATTTAGTTGTAATTCTAATAAATTCATTTTCAATGTATGACATGAACAGGTCTCTCCTTTAATTTATTCTCTCTATTATAGCAAAGATTGATCTCGCTACTAAATCATCGAGAAAGACAAAGACAAAATAGAAAAGGGGTAGGTTTGACCCTACCCCTTAATCCATAATTATTTAAATTCATTATTTTGAATATCCACCAAGGCTTTGTTCAGCCATTTGTACTAAACGTTTTGTGATTTCACCACCAACAGAACCATTCGCGCGAGAAGTAGAATCAGGGCCAAGTTGTACGCCAAACTCTGTAGCAATCTCATACTTCATTGCGTCTAATGCTGCTTGTGCACCAGGTGCTACTAATGAATTACTTGAATTATTTCTATTTGTCATGTGTTGTCACCTCCTTGTGAGTATAGAGTGTGATAAAACACATGACTTCATTCATAATTTAATTGGTAATTTTTAGTATTTTTTATAAAAGCGCGTCGATATCGATTTCTTCTTGTTTCGTTGACGATTGAGTTCGAATCATTTCGTTTTCAAAAATGATTGATTCTCTATTGCTAACGGCTTCATTAATTAATTCTGTAAAGTCAAAACGACTTTCAAAACGAGCCACTTTGTCACGTTTTGGTTTTGTAGTTGGATTAGATGGAGTGAAGATTGTACAGCAATCCTCGTATGGTCTAATACTAATATCATACGTATCAATTTTCTTAGCGATTTCCATAATCTCTAATTTATCCATCGCTAATAGCGGTCTTAAAACTGGATAATTCGTTACTTCATTGATTGTATGCATACTTTCCAATGTCTGACTTGCTACTTGACCTAAGCTTTCACCAGTAGCTAAAGCTAGTGCTTTTCGATTCACAGAAACTTGCTCAGCAATTCGTAGCATAACTCGTCTCATGATCGTCATAGTGTAGCTTGCTGGCATTTCCTTATGAATCGCTTTTTGAATTTCAGTAAATGGAATAACATGTAAAGTTACACGTCTACAATATCTAGTTAGTTTACTTGATAAATCGATTACTTTTTGTTTTGCACGATCACTCGTAAATGGAGGACTTTCAAAATGAATCGCTTCAATTGATACGCCTCGTTTTAGCAACATATAAGCTGCTACAGGACTGTCAATTCCTCCTGATAGTAATAGCATAACTTTTCCGCCAACTCCAACTGGATATCCACCTGCACCATATTCTTCTCCACAAGTAATATACGTAGCATCATCACGTACTTCTACGCGAACAGCTACATCTGGATTATGTACATCTACAGTTAAATGCTCTGTATTTTGAAGTATATACCCACCAAGCTCACGATTAAGCTGTGGTGTATTTAATGGAAATTGTTTATAACTACGCTGTACGTTCACTTTAAATGTTTTAACACTATCACCTAGCTCATTAACCGCTTCAAGAGCACCTACTTTAATGGCATCTAATTCAGTATCAACTTTCCTAGCAAAACTAAACGTATGAATTCCAAAAACTTCTTTTAAATTTGCAGCAACTTTTTCATGGTCTTCACCATTTAATTTTATATACATACGATCACGTGTCGTAGTAATTTTTAGTTTTTCAAAAGATTTTAAACGTTTACTAACATTTTCTCTTAATATACTTGTAAATCTACCTCGGTTTTTCCCTTTTGTAGTCATTTCTCCATAACGAATCAAAATATATTCTACATTCATGCTGTTACCTCATTACCTTATATAAATTTTTTATTACTTCTTTAATTATTTTATTAAATTGCTCTACTTCATCCATCGTATTTTCATAAGAAAGACTAATTCTGACAGCACTACTCGCTACTTTCTCGCTTTTACCCATACTCTGTAAAACACGGCTAATTTCAAAAGTTTTCGAAGAGCATGCTGATTTTGTAGAAATAAAAACATTTTCTTCAGATAGAGCATGGACAATTACTTCTGGCTTTAATCCTACAAATGAAATATTTATTATATGAGGGGCAAAATTTGATTCTGGTGAATTCATTACGGCTCCGTCAATTACTTCTAAATGTTGAATTAGCTCACTTCTCATATGAATTAAGTGACTTTTCATCGTTTTTTGTTTTTCTAGCGTAATTCTTAAAGCTTTTGCCATCGAAACTATTCCAGCTAGATTTTCCGTCCCTGAACGAATCTCTCTTTCCTGTGAACCACCTGTCATTAAAGAAGATAATGTTACACCCTCTCTAATATATAAAATTCCTGTCCCTTTTACACTATGAAATTTATGACCAGAAATCGTTAACAAATCGATTGCAGACTGCTTAATCGTTAACGGAACTTTTCCAATACCTTGTACAGCATCAACATGGAAAAATACTTTTGGATAATCCTTTAATAATTGTCCGATTTCATTTATGGGCTGAATTGCTCCTGTTTCATTATTTACATGAATGACAGAAACAAGTATAGTATCATCTCTTAAAGCTTCTTTTAGTTCCTCGACAGAAATAAACCCATCCTCATTTGGAGTTAAATAAGTTACTTCAAATCCAAGTTCCTCTAACTGTTTATATGCTTCATAGATTGACGGATGTTCAATTTCAGTTGTAATGAGATGTTTCCCTCTTGAACGGTGCATCATGGCAGTACCTTTTATAGCTAAATTATTACCTTCTGTTCCACCTGATGTAAAGATGATCTCTGATGGTTGAACCGATAAAAGCTCTGCAATTTGATTTCTAGCTTTTGACAGTAATTGCTCAGACCGTCCACCAAGTTTATGAATCGAAGAAGGATTTCCAAAAAACTGGTCCGAAACTGTAATATATGTATCTAACACCTCTTTATAAGGTTTAGTAGTAGCACTATTATCAAAATAAATCATAATTCTTCCGTAACCTCCATATTGCTTGAGTCCATTTTTCATTATATCTGAAAACAGACGAAACCCCTAAGATTTGCATCTATAGGGGTAGTGTGTACTTTTGTTCATTTAGTATTTCTTGTAACTTATCAATTGCACCTGGCTCAACATTTTCAATTGAGACAGCAGCTTCTTCTAGAGCTTCATTATATTGAAATTCTCTAAATAACTGTTCTGCTTTGTCCATTGACATTGCCATTTGTACATTATTACTTCTATAGCGATTTCCATATTGTATTACTTTTTCAACGAAATATCCTTGTTCAATCATATATTTCGTTTCTTTATAACAATCGTTTACAGCTGTTGCAGCTTGTTCTAATAAAGACGAAACAGTTGTCATTTTTAATGGTTTTTTCTCTAATTCTAAATAAACCCTTTGCATACTGTCATGAGCGTCTTGAATTTGTTTCATAGAAGAAACTGGCATTCCAGGCAGATTAGAAATTTGAACAAGACGTTTGACCTCTAACATTAAGCGCTTCATATCAATCAGCTGATCACGTGCTTGTAGTTCATCTTTTCGAAGTGCTTTCAACATTTCAACATACGCTAAATGAGATTCCTTCACTTCTTCCATCTGTTTTTTCAATAAATCTAACTCATCTCTTATAACTGAAAATGCAAGATCTTGTTCAGCTACCCGAATTTGTAATAGCTCGAATCGCTTTGTAATGATATTTACCTGCTTTTCAACTAATTTTTGAGCTTTAGTATCTTCATCACTTAACTCATAAATTTGTTGAACTAATTGAGTCTCTTCTTTAGTTTTCAAATTATTTTCTCTAATTTCTAGAACTTCTTCCTGCGAAGACCAAATCTCTTTTTCAACTACGTATTTACTCTCAACTTCTTTTTCTAATAAATCATAGATTGCATCAACTTTTGCTTTTACAAAATCAAGCTTGTCGTTTGCTTCAGTGATTTCAAGCTTTTTAATTAGCTCAACACAGTCGATACAGATTTTTGAACATTCAATTGTTTCATTTTCTAAGAATTCAAAGTCAAGCGCATATCCATCTGCTTTCATTTGCTTTAAACCATCTGAAAGATTATGTATTTGAGACGGCATTGTCGTTGTGGATTCAATATATAAATCTGGTATGATTTGCATATTTACTTTTAAAGTATTCACTTCATCGCTTATATGCTTAACTAATTCTCGTGCTTCTAAATAATTACCGTTTTCAGTCGTTTCATTAAATAATTGAACTTGTTGCTTTATTTCGTCCATTTTTTCTTCTAACTGAGTTTCAGAGATAGAATATAAATGACGATGTGTTAGTAAAAGTTTTCTTTGCTCAAGATATTCTTGATTTAACTTTTCAATATCTGAATTATTTTGTTCTTCACTACCAACTAAGTCACTTACTTCATTTAGAATTAATTCTACACTTGTCTCAGCTTCATTCAAGCGCGCTTCAAGTTCCGTAATTCCAGCTTTTGCTTTCATGAAATGATACTTGTTAATTGCTTCATCAATTTCTTGGAGTGAATCAGTTACTTTCGGTATAAAAGCTGTAACTATTTCATCCCAATCAGTTCTCCATTTTTCAAAAAGCTCTTCTGTTTGTCCAGTCATATTTAATGCCTTAAGTTTTGAAAGTTCATCCGTTACGGGCTTACTCATTAACTGCATTTTCCATGCCTCTAGTTCATCGAGTCTCTTGTATAAACGTTGTCGAATTGTTAAGGCTACAATCATCAATGCGATAACAATACTAATTACGACTAAAATTACATAGAATGTCATTTCCCTGATGTACCTCCTCTACTTGCCATCTAGATCTATTTATATGTACGTCATTATTTCACTCTTTATTAAGGTCATAGTTAATAATAACATGAGACAGTTGTTTTTTGGCCTAATTTTTTCAATTTTTTCATATTTTTATCAAACTATAATATACCCTGTAAAAACTTGTAGAAAATTCAAAATTTCAATCAACGAAAAACGCCTTTCCATTGTGATTGCTCATAATGAAAAAGGCGATCTATTACGATGAAAGCTCAACATGGCTAATGATATTCTCATCCGTATCTAGTAGTGATTCAATCCATTTCTCTACATACTCTTTATATCTTTCAAAAAAATACAAGTCATTTTGCTGAATATACAAAACTTCATTTAAATAGCCAGGAAATAAGTATGGTGTAGATAGAAATGATTTTAATTGCACAAAAAATACTGAAAATGGCATCGTAACTTTTGAATTTGAATAACGAATTGCATCATAAATTTGAGAAAAAATATAACGCTCCCGCGTTAAATAAGTAATCATAATTTCTCGAATAAATACAGAGTCTAATGTTAATTCCCTATAAAAAATCGACGTAGATTCTTTCTTTATATAATAATAATTCAGTACATCTTCAACTAAATCTTTTAAAATTTTTTTTGCATTTTTATCGTACAATAATAAACAATGTTGATCTAAAATCTTTACGTAGCCTTCTAAAAATTCTACTATGATATGTTCAAGTAATCCTTGTTTACCTTTAAAATAATATGAAATTGTTGCGATATTAACATTAGCATTTTTAGAAATATCTCTCACTGAAGTGCCATGATATCCATTAACTTTAAATAAAGTAAGCGCTGTCTCGATGACTTTTCTTTTAGTTGCAAGTTTATCTTGCTCCACACTCGTCACCCTCTTCTACAACATCAATAGCTTAATTAATTAGAGAAATTTTGATAAATTCCTCTACAAATCGGTCGACAAAATTACCAGTATTATTTCGAAATATGCTATGATATTTCACATGAAATAGGGAAAGGGGTCTACAAATGTTTCAAAAAGTCGAATATTCAGGAACGAAAGAACAACAATACAATACTCTTACAGCTCAAGTTAAAGCTTTAATCTACGATGAGCATAACTTAATTGCTAATTTAGCAAATACATCAGCTTTATTAAATCAATTTTTAGATAGAATAAATTGGGTTGGATTTTATTTAAAAGATGGCGATCGCGATGAATTAGTTTTAGGTCCCTTTGTAGGTCTTCCTGCATGCGTACGTATACCATATGGTAAGGGAGTTTGCGGTACATCTGCTCAAACTAAAACAGTCCAAAGAATCGATAATGTTCACGATTTCCCTGGACACATTGCTTGTGATGCTGCTTCAAATTCGGAGATTGTTATTCCAGTAATGCACAACGGAGAAGTAATTGGCGTTCTAGATATCGATAGCCCAGAATTCAATCGTTTTGATGAAATTGACCAAAAATATCTTCAAGCAATTGTTAATTTAATTGAGGAAACAATTCAATAAGAGCTTCAAAAAGAAATCCTGAAAATGGATTTCTTTTTTTATGTTGTTGGAAAAAGAGCTTGTCAAACAGTGTCCAACATGATCATTGCTGAGTAAAGTTGTTTTAACGGATTACACTACCACCTGATATGAGTATGCTGTTTTCAGATTTGTGCTTTTTTCTTATTCATGAAAACCTTATGAGTAACATTTTTTTTGATTTGCGCTTTTTTACTTACTCATGAACACTTTATGAGTAACTATTTTTTCGGATTTCCTCTCTTTTTTAACTCATGAACCCTTTACGAGTATGTTATTACAAGATTCAACCTTATTTACTTACATGTATCCTTACATGTGTAATTATTTTCATATTGCGGTATTATACGATTCCTCTCCCTTTCATTCGACCTTGTTTTTAAAACTGCCCTTGACTATTTTATACTATTTGGTTATAATATTTTTTGTGTAAAATAACGCAGCGTTGTAAGCACAGGCTTGATCTTTATTTTGTTCCTCTACTATTTTAGAGGTGTCATCGCGTAACTCTGGCTGCTGGAGCGAGGATACATGAAAGCAAAATAAACTGACTGGGGCTACACGAACGTTTTTATTTTACTCCAAAATAAAAACTTAAAGGAGGAGACAATCAATGTCTCGTTATACAGGATCTACTTGGAAATTATCTCGCCGTTTAGGCATTTCATTAAGCGGAACGGGTAAAGAATTAGAAAAACGCCCTTACGCTCCAGGTCAACACGGACCAAACCAACGTAAAAAATTATCAGAATACGGTTTACAATTACAAGAAAAGCAAAAACTTCGTCACATGTTCGGTGTTAATGAGCGTCAATTCCGTCGCACATTTGATATCGCTGGTAAATTAACTGGTAAACATGGTGAAAACTTCATGATCTTATTAGAAACTCGTTTAGACAACGTAGTTTACCGTATGGGTCTTGCTCGTACTCGTCGTGCTGCTCGTCAATTAGTTAACCACGGTCACATCATGGTTGATGGCAAACGTGTAGACATCCCATCTTTCCGCGTGAAAATTGGTCAAACTATCAGCTTACGTGAAAAATCACAAAACTTAGCTGTAGTTAAAGAAGCTGTTGAAGTTAACAACTTTGTACCTGAGTACATCACTTTCAACGCTGACAAATTAGAAGGTACTTTCAACCGCTTACCAGAGCGTTCTGAATTACCAGCTGAAATTAACGAAGCTCTTATCGTTGAGTTCTACAACCGTTAATAATATCGCTTCTTAGAAAGCGATCAAAACTCCCTATCAATTTTGATAGGGAGTTTTATTTATAAAAAAAGCCCCCGACTTTACTCGGAAGGGCTACTTATGCGGAAATGAGAGGTGTATTAAAATAACTTTTTTATATTATTTTAATTTCACTACCGCTAGATCATGTTGCAGTGCATTATTACCTTCTTGAGGGTCAAATGCAATGTCACTAAGTCCAAATACATTTACTACAACATCACTATCTTTTGGATGATGGATTCTTACTTCGTATGCAAATAGTGTCGGTGGTAGTTGAAAAGATCTAAATGTTCTGTATTGATTTGGTGGAATTACAATCATAGTTGGGTCAACCATTGGAAGAATAACTGGTGAACCAGATGACCAGTCAAACATAAACACACTAACTGAACGAGAGTCTTCCGGGTCAAGATTAAGAGCTTCTACTGTTAAAAACTGAGTATCAGAATGTCTTCGTAATACGCCTGTTGATAAAAATCTTGCCATCAACGTCACTCCTTTCATATTATTTGGACAAGCAAATCCATATAATATAAAATGTTTCATTTTAAAAAATGAAATGGACATTGGTACAATTACTTAATAGTTTTTTAAAAAATGATAGATTACCTATTTTTAACTCATATTTGTTTATAGTACATTGCTTTTAAAATAGATAAACATTCTCTAAAATACGCTGTTGGAATAATCACTTTTGGTGTTTTTGCCGGAAGACCAATCACATTTAAGCCTTGTTTTTTAGCTAATTTTAGAGATCTAAATAAGTGATAATCATTTGATACAACGATCCCTTTTGCGTTTGCATTATTTATAAGCTTTTTGGAGTATTTCATATTTTCATAAGTATTAGTTGATAAATCTTCTTTAATAATTCGATCTTCTCCAATACCTAATTTGATTAATTCACCCTTCATACACTCTGCTTCTGATATTAATTCATCGTTTCCTTTTCCACCTGAAACAATAATTTTTGCACTAGTATTTTCTTTTGCATACTTTGCCGCTGTTTCAATCCGATAGCGTAAAGCTCTAGTAGGCTTATCTTTTTTCAAACCAGCCCCTAGTACAATAACATACTCAGCATCTTTTGGAACCTTATGCTTATATTGCAGAAAACTATTTGCACCAATAAATACGATACAGAATAAATAACCTAATATTCCAATTAATATTGTATATGTAATTAATTTTAAAAAACCCATTACGTTTATCCCCTCAAATCAATTTAATTTAAATTCTATTTTATCGAAAAATTAAGATATTTTCATTAAAAATTGAAATGTGACATAAATCTTTAACATTCATCTTTTAAATAACAGGGTATATGTGACATAGAAAAATCCCTTTTAAATGAGGATCATCTCATCATAAAAGGGATTAGACTTAAATATTCTTTATAAATTATCTTGGGTACTTTAAGTCCATTGGATTTTGTTGATCCTTAGAAAGTCTCTTTTGGTGAGCTTTCGTTTTAGCATCTACATGATTTGCATCACTTGGACGATTTTTCTTTGAACCACCAGCTGCATGACTCATCCTTTTCCCTCCATTAACCAGTTAGTACAAAAACTAGTTTACGTAGAATGAATTTGTTTATGCGGCATTTCTTGAATTTTCACCTTTAATTTCTGTCTTTAAACCTTTACCTAAAAGAGCAGCTACTATACTAAATAATGGAGTAATAAACAACACGAACGAAAATGGTAAATAATCAATAACTGGTACTCCTAATGTTGAAGCAAAGAATGCTCCACTTACACTCCAAGGTACGATTGGGTTAAAAAGTGTACCTCCATCTTCTAATGCACGGGATAAATTTTTAAGTGGAATATTTTTATTGATAAATACGTCTTTTAATAATTGCCCAGGAAGTAGAATTGAAAGGTATTGTTCACCTGTTAATAGGTTCACACTCATTGCAGATAATGTACTAGCAACAACTACATTTCCACTACGTTTTAAGTTAGATAACGATTGGATTAATGTTTCGAATACTCGAAGTTCTTGTATTAATCCACCTAAAGCAAGGGCAATAAAGATCAATGAAACAGACCACATCATGGATTGTAATCCTCCACGGTTAACAATTGAATTAAGCATTTCATTCCCTGTATCTAATTGGAAACCATTTTGTAATGTTGAGAACACTTTAGTAAGTGTAATATCTTTTTGAATGAAAAATGATAAAACTAATGAACTAACAATACCAGCTGACATTGTCGGTAAAGTTGAAAAGCCTTTAAATGCCATGATAAAAACAATTAAACATGGAATTAATAATAAAGGATTAACTTCAAAGCTAGAAGATATTGCTTTTTTCATTTCAGTTACTTGCGCCATATCTGTATTTCCATGCCCCATACCTATGATTAAAAATAAAATAACAGTAACAATTAAGGCTGGGATTGTTGTATATGCCATGTGGCGAATATGTTCATTGACCTTTATGCCTAAAATACTTGGAACGAAATTCGTTGTATCGGAAATGGGTGACATTTTATCCCCAAAACATGCTCCACTAATAATTGCACCTGCTGCAATTGCAGGAGGAATTCCCATAATATGAGCAATTCCCATTAAAGCTACACCAACTGTAGCAATTGTTGTAAATGTGCTCCCCGTAAAACTAGCAACAATAATGGTAATAAATATGGCGCTAATGGCAAACCACTTAGCTGAAAGAACAGAAATTCCGTAAAATAATAATGTAGGAACTGTGCCACTAAGCATCCAAGAACCAATTAATAAACCAATCATCATTAAGATTAAAGTTGGTGACAATCCATTATGAATTCCTTTTTTCATACCATTTTCAATCTGTTCCCATTTGAACCCTTTAAATAATCCAAATATAGCTAAACTAACTACACATAATAGAAGCGGAATTTGCGGATCAGCTTTTAAAAAGACTAGACAACTAGACATAATAACGGTAAACAGTGCGATTAACGCACCTAATTCTATGTTTTTCATTTTATATACTCTCCCTACTTATACATCCATATATACGTGTTCACGAAACTTTACAAACCCTAATTTCTCATAAAATCTTCTTGCATTTTTATTATCGATCCAATAATCTAGGTCAATTCTTGATAGATTATGATCGCGTGCAAACGAGGCAATTTTATGGATTAAAAATGAACCGTAACCTTTATTTCTTTTTTCTTCGTTTATACTTATTTGATGAACATACCCTAACCTAAAAGCTTTTTTAATAGGTCCTTCAGGAATATCTTTTATTTCAACCCAAGCATAGCCAATTAATTCTTCAACATCTTTAACGATGAAAAAATGATGCTCTGCTTTATCTACTACACTCTTAAAAAACTCAGTCATTTCAGCTAAATTGTGAACCTTAAAAAATTCTGGAAACAATTCAGCATGTAGATTTTGGACACCTTCATTAAGTTTTGCCAATATTCGGTAATCTTTTGTTGCAAATATCTCCATGATTTCTCACCTCTTAAAAAAAATACAAAAAAAAGAGGCCTCCCTATTAAATATAGGGACGACCTCAATCGCGTTACCACCCTAGTTATAAGAAATACATACTTTACTAGTAATTCCTTATCACTCGAATCTGTAACGTAGACTTACGTTCTTTCCTTCATTAGATGAACTAACTACGAAAAGAAAACTCCCGAAATGTAATTCATTTGATTGTGCAGACGAGTTTTCACCAACCACTCGCTCTCTGAACTGCTCCCAATCAAATTACTGCTTTTTCGTTCACTGTTTGTTCGATATTATAATGTCACCAAGTGGTATTTCTTTTTACCACGACGGATAATGATAAATTGTTCTTCAATTGCATCTGATTTAGATAACACTTTTGCAACGTCTTGAATACGATCTCCATTTACATAAACAGCACCATTTTGAACATCTTCACGTGCTTGACGTTTTGACGGAGAAATTTTTGCTTCAACTAGTAAATCTACTAATCCTTTTTCTGCATCACTTAAATTAAATGAAGGTACATCTTTAAAACCTTGTTTAATTTCTGCTGCAGTTAATTCTTTTACAGTTCCACTAAATAGTGCTTCTGTAATTTTAATTGCTTGATCAAGTGCTTCTTCTCCATGAACTAATTTAGTTACTTCAGCAGCTAATGCTTTTTGAGCAACACGTTGTTCAGGCGCATCATTAAATTGTTTCTCAAGCTCTAAAATTTCCTCTTTTGATAGGAAAGTAAAGTATTTCAAGTATTTAACTACATCACGGTCATCTGTATTAATCCAGAATTGGTAGAATTCGTATGGAGTTGTTTTTTCAGGATCTAACCAAACTGCTCCACCTTCAGTTTTACCAAATTTAGAACCATCAGCTTTTGTAACTAAAGGTACTGTAAGTCCAAATGCTTTTGAATCTTCTTCTGTTTTACGAATTAATTCCATACCAGCTGTAATATTACCCCATTGATCACTACCACCAATTTGTAATTTACAGTTATGGTCTTGGTATAATTTTAAGAAGTCATATGATTGTAAAATCATGTAACTAAATTCAGTAAACGAAATACCTGCTTCTAAACGAGATGCAACTGAATCCTTCGCAAGCATGTAATTTAATCCGAAGTTTTTACCGATGTCACGTAAGAAAGTAATAACATCTAGTTCGCCAGTCCAATCATAGTTATTAACTACTTTAGCAGCGTTTTCACCCTCAAAGCTTAAGAATGGTAATAGTTGTGTACGAATTCTTTCACTGAACAATTTTACTGTATCAGCAGTATTTAACGTACGTTCTGCCTTTTTACCACTTGGGTCACCGATCATCCCTGTTGCTCCACCTACTACACCAATCGGTTTATGACCTGCAACTTGGAATCTTTTTAACATTAAAACTGGTAATAAATGTCCAATGTGTAAGCTATCGCCAGTCGGGTCAAAACCACAATATAATGAAACAGATTCTTCGCTTAATAATTTTTGTAGACCTTCTTCATCTGTCATTTGATTAATTAATCCACGAAATTCTAAATCTTGTAAGATATTTTCCATTTTAGTCCACCCCTTCGATCATCTATACGTCGTCTAAACAAAATAAAAAGTCCCTACTGTTAAACAGTAGGGACGAATAATTAAAATCGCGGTACCACCCTAGTTGTAGCTAAAAATTTAGCTACCTCTCAAACAATTAACGGCTGTTAACCGTTCTAATCCTAATTTGTAATCGATACAAATTTCGAAAAAGAATGCTCCAGGGTGTAATTCATGTCAATGTTTGTGCTAATTCTCACCAACCATTAGCTCTCTGATCCAATTCATTCACACTACTAAGCCTTTCAACGCTCATTATTAAATGTTATGAAACATTTATAACATAAATAAAACGTTTTAGTCAAATAGATAATTAATTATTTATTAATTTTATATAAATTGTCATGCAATTT
>NZ_JBHJTJ010000011.1:0-70550 GCF_042267765.1 Gottfriedia sp. NPDC056225
ATATTATATGAGCATATCTTTTTTAAAGCCTAACACTTAATTATAATATAAAATTGTAGAATTTTATCAATGACTTTGTGAAAATTTTTAAAAATTCTAACTAAAAGTTCTTTATTTCTTCACATATTATTGGCATAATAATAAATAGATAGTTAAATAGAAAAGAAGGTGAATTGATGAAAACTGAACAAAAATTATACACAATGAAAGAAGCTTTGATTTTTAGTCAAAGAATTGCCCAAATTTCTAAAGCATTATGGAAGTCAGTTGAGAAAGACTGGCAACAATGGATTAAGCCCTATGATTTAAATATCAATGAACATCATATTTTAATGATCGCCTTCCACTTAAAGGGTGCCTCTATTTCTGAAATTGCTAAGTTTGGTGTAATGCATGTTTCTACAGCTTTTAATTTTTCGAAAAAGCTTGAAGAGCGTGGTTTATTAGTGTTTTCTAAGAAAGTAGAAGATAAGCGAAATACTTATATTGAATTAACAGAAAAAGGTAAGAATATGCTATTAGAAATACTAGGAGAATTTGATCCGGAAACAAATTCAGTTTTCCAAGGTACTCTGCCATTAAAAGAATTTTATGGTAAATTCCCAGAAAATATGGAAATTATGGCTATCTTACGTAATATTTACGGAAAAGATTTCATGGATATTTTTGAAACAACTTTAGGTAACATAGATAAAGAATTTATCGAAGAAGATAACCGTTTAATAAAAAAACCTTAATATCTTCTTAAATTGTTACAACCTGCGAGTTGATTTGTCCTTGTAGTTGTAAAATAAACTCAAATAGAAGCGGGGCAAGATTAAAAATCCTTCCGCTTTTTATTTCAACCATTTTTGTTCAAAACTTCACATAAAAAACCTCAATTATGCCTCTAACTCAGTCCAATTTATTTCAATTTTTATTATCTAATTATGTACAAATGTATCTATTTTATATCTGTAATAAAAACTCAACCGGAGGTACAATACCTCCGGTTGAATAATTGTCTTATTTACAAATTAGATGCAAGCTGCTCCTACGATAATTAATAAGATGAACAATACAACGATTAACGCAAATCCTCCACCATGGAATCCTACGCCCATCATTCACACCTCCTTTAGCTACATATCTTATCTTATGCGTGTAGTAAAAAATGGTCTGGGCAAATGTATAATAAACCTTCATTTTCGAAGATTTGTACTAACTACAAACATGAGCACCCAATAATGATTAGCAAAATAAACAGGATCACAATTAAAATAAATTCACGCGATGCTTTCCCTTCCATTTTTCCAACCCCCCTAAAGTAATTCTTAATAATATATAGACGAATGCCTTAAATGATTGGGCGAATGTCATGGTTGACTAGCCAATTTTAAAAAATAAATACATTCTATTGGTATGTCTTGGGAAAAATAAATTAATAAAGTTTTATTAAAATTTTTTCGTATTTCTTCAGTCTCATTACTTAACCTTGCTCTTATAAATACCTATTTTTTATTTAAAACTAGTTCAAGATTCCTTTAATTAGATTAATTTTTTATTAAAAAACATTCCAAATTATTCTTTTTTTGGATAAACTTTGTCACATTGTAGAAAAATATGTTATATTAAGTGAAGTAATTTCCAGTAAAAGGTATGTCTAAATACAGGAAAAATTAAGATTTATGCTCCATACTTAAATAAGTAAATTTTTTTTATAAAAAACAATTTAAATTATTATTAGGAGATGTTTAAATGAAAAAGATAATCGTATCTGCAGTTTTAGCTACCTCAGTATTCGGACTAGCGGCATGTGGTTCAGCTGGTATTAGTAATGATGTAGTTGCTACATCTAATGCGGGAGATATCACTTCAAAAGATTTATATGACAAAATGAAGGATACAGCAGGATTAGCAATGCTTAAGCAAATGGCTATTGAAGATTATTTAAAGAAAAACTTCAAAGTTAGCGATAAAGACGTTGATAAAAAATTCAATGATTACAAAACACAAAATGGTGACCAATTCAAATCATTTTTAGCTCAATACGGATTTAAAGATGAAGCAGCATTTAAAGATCGCGTTAAAGTTGATTTATTAACTGAAAAAGCTGCTGAAGCTTCAGTTACACAAGCTGATATTGCAAAATATAAACCTGAAATTAGAGCTAGTCATATTTTAGTAAAAGATGAAGCTACAGCTAATAAAGTAGAAAAAGACTTAGCGGATGGTGCAGATTTTGCGCAAGAAGCTAAAAAATATTCTACTGACACTGGTTCAAAAGATAAAGGTGGAGATTTAGGCTATTTTGGAGAAGGTGCTATGGTAGCTGAATTTGAATCAGCTGCATACGCTCTAAAAGTTGGAGAAATTAGCAAACCAGTTAAATCACAATTTGGATACCATATCATTAAATTAACTGGTAAAAAGACTGCTAACGAAAAAGACGCTCGCCAAAAGATTGCTGAGACTAAATTAAGCCAAGATAACTTCTCTGCATTTTCAGATGAACTTCTTAAAAAAGCTAAATTTAAAGTTAAAGACAAAGATTTAAAAAACCAAGATAAAAAATCATAAAAAAAACCTGCCATAATGGCAGGTTTTTTAATTTGAAGAAATCTCAGAGTTAATAAGTAACTGCTCTCTTCTTTCTCGTTCCTCTTTAATACGTTGTAAGTAAATCTCTCCCTCTTTTTCGATGAAAGCTTCATCTGCGTCTCTTTCTTGTTTAGAGGTGTATAGTACCATAAATCCACTTACAAAAATTCCTAATATAACAATGTACATCCAAAATGGTAAGATCGGCATTGATTTTCCTCCTTAGTAGACAAGCATTTGCTTCATTATATGGCTATTAAGGAGAAAGTATGATTATTTTAAAATTTTGGTTTATAAAAACTACGATTTTCTAGTGGGAAAATGCGCTCAGTATATTCACCTGGTTCAACTCTTTCAAGCGCACGATCTAACATATTCATTTTCGCATCAATATTGTCAATATAATGTAATATTTCCGCTTCTTTAATTAAAGGTAGCTTTGGACTACCATATTCATATTTACCATGATGGCTTAAAATAAGATGCTGAAGTACAGTAACTTCTTCTCCCTCAATTCCTAATTCAATCGAGGCATTACCAATTTCAATTGCCATTAGTGAAATATGACCTAGCAAATTACCTTCAACAGTATATTTTGTTGAAACCGGACCCGATAACTCTCTTACTTTGCCTAAATCATGCAATATAATTCCAGCGTATAGTAAATCTTTATTAAGCGAAGGATATAAATTCGCTATAGATTCACCTAATTGCAGCATACAAAAAACATGATAAGCTAATCCAGAAACAAATTCGTGATGATTTTTAGTTGCTGCTGGAAAATCAAGGAATTCTTCTTGATTTTTTAATACTAGATATTCAGTTAGTTTCTTAAGTTTTTCATTCGTCATATTATTGATGTAAGAAGTAATTTTCTCATACAATACTTCTTTCGAAACTGGTGCTCTCGCAAAAAAGTCTTCTGGATTTACCTCATCTGTGTCTTTTACTGGACGAATTTGGCGTAATTTAAGCTGAAGTTTCCCTCTATAATCGTGTAGCTCACCTTCAACCTTTACAATTGTTCCCTCGGCATAGGATGCTTCTTGCTCTGAAGAAATATCCCAAAGCTTCGCCTCTATATCTCCACTTTGATCTTGTAAAGTTAATGATAAAAAGGATTTTTGATTACTTGCTACACCTTTAGTAACTGCTTTAACAAATAAATACGTCACAAAACGTTCGCCAACTTCATGATCATATACTTTTTTATCCATAAGTACCTCCACTATGTATATGCTTCCTTCGCCATACTAAACAAAATTTACAAATTGTATAAATAGCTTAAAATATTTTGGAAAACCATTTTCTCCAAAATAAGAAAAAGGAAAATCAATTTATGTATTAGTCGTTTTACTTATCCTATTATACGTTAAAATAGCTACTTAGCCCAACAATGATCATACAAAAATTAAGACATATTCTAACAATTCTCAAGAACTTTCTATGAAAGGTGTATTTCAGAACTTTAAATTATCGCAGAATTTTTTTGCAATTCAAATTATTACTTTACATGCCTTTTCAATCTATGCCAAAATAGTAATATAGCAACTATTTAAGGGGAGGACTAGAACATGGGAACGTATCGAATTACTGCTTTTGAAAAAAGTGGAGAATCAATTGTCGATGAACAATTTGAAGCTAATTCTGACTTAGAAGCAAAAGATATTGGTAAAGAAAAACTTTCAGTAATTGGTGCACTTGATAAGACACACCGTTGCATAAGTCAAACTGGTAAACTCCTATTATTTCATCCGTAATAAGAAGCTGCGAAATAATGTTCGCAGTTTTTTTTTTATGTCATTTTTACTTAAGACAGAATATAATAGGAGTTTTCGTAAATGAAGAACAACAAATATCCATTCGTTGATGACATTCAAGATGTAATTAAAAACATAAAGCAATTTAATGAAGACATTAAAATAGATGTAAACCTTCAAATGAAGTTATCTCAATTTTCTCAATGGTATTATGTAAAAGAAATCGATTTGTTCGGCCCAAGTTCTTTTATTGCGTACAAGGATATGTGTTCAGATACTTATTTTAATTCAGATTTTCTTACAGAGATTGACCATAAAAAAACCGAAAATATATTAAAGCAGTGGTTTGTAAAACATCAAGTCAAATCTCTGTCAAATAGTCTCAAAGAAAATTTCTTTGACTACTCTATATTAAGAACTAACCACGAAATGAGTATATTAAAGACAGAAGCCAATGAACTATTGGACGAAATGTACGAAGAACTTTCTATATTAGATGATACCCCACCTATTAGAATATTCCCTATTTCATGTGAAAATCTCGAATTTAGATATGAGAGCATCGAAGAATTACAGGAGTGGTTTTTAGACGAATTACCTGTTAGGGGTTATCAATTTAAAAAAGGATTGAACACACCAAAAGGAGCAATCTTATTATTTCAATTCAAAGACCAAATAATTGCTTCTAGTAAATTATCTTCAATATTTGAGCGTTCTAATAAAGATAAAGAATATATCGGAACATTTGTATTCGATCCATCATCAATCTGTATTTTTAACCCTCTAAACTTGAATGATATGAAATTAATTTGGGAAGAATTTATTAATTTTTCAGAAGTACCACAAAATCTAGATAAACATAAATATGATGATTTCATGAACTTTCTTTATAGTAAAAATATAAGATACGCTTTAGACAATGAAATGGATGAGGAAACTTTTACTATTGAAGTTGAAAAAACATACGTTGATTCGCAAACTCCTGTTAAGGATGAGCCTAAAGCTAAATACAATTGTACAGTCATTACGAATATATCTAATCGTAATCGAACCGTTACAAAAAGAGCGATTGTTGAAGCAAATTTCAAATGTGAAATCGATGAATCTCATTCATTCTTTCGATCTAAACAAACTGGAGAAAATTATGTTGAAGGACATCATTTAATACCATTGGAATTCGAGGAAATGTTCGATTATAACTTAGATGTTGAAGCGAATGTTATAAGCCTATGTCCTATCTGCCATAAAAAAATCCATCATGCACCGATTGAAACAATTGAAAAACTGATTAAAAAATTATACAAAAACCGTAAAGAACGATTAAAGAATTCTGGTATAGAGATCAAACCTAAGACTTTATTAAGCTTTTATACTTAATAGTAACAGTACGTTTTTAAAGCTGCGATGACTGATCGCAGTTTTTTCTTTATTACTCCTCCTTACATCCATAAAGAAAACTCGCCGATTCGTGAGCCTTTAGGCGAAGACAGAGGGGTAGTTGCACTTATACTTATACCTAAAATTGGCATCTACGTCGACTGATCTCCACCGCCTTCCAATTTATACTTTCTTAATGTGCAAAAAAACCGACTATAATATAGTCGGCTTTTCAATCCTTATTTACCAGTAAAAATCGGTAATCTTTTCTGTAAAAACGCTTGAACACCTTCTTGATGATCAGCAGTTCTTCTCATAGCACTTTGTCCTTCTTTTTCAGCTAATAGCACTCTCTTTAAAACATCTAAATTTCCATTGCTGTAAATTTGTTTAGTTTGAATCATCGCACTCACTGGCTTTTGAAGGATACTCTTTACACGTTTGTTAATTTCTTGTTCGAAGTCACCGCTAATAACTTCATCAATTAAGCCAATTTCTAATGCTTGTGCTGAGTTTAGTTTTTTACCTTCCCAAATCAGTTGCTTAGCTTTTGTTTCACCTAAGCGTTTTTCTAAGAAGTAATGTGCACCACCATCAGGTATTAAACCAATACCGATAAAGTTCATTGCTAGAATTCCTGATTCATGAGCAAGAACAAAATCACTTGCTAAAGCAAAACTTAGTCCTATACCTGCAGCAGGTCCATGAATTGCACTAATAACGATTTTAGGTAAAGTGTATAATCTGACTACTACTTCTGAAATTAAATCCATTATCGGACCAAAAGCGGACTCATCAGTATTGCTTAGCATTGATTTTAAATCTCCACCTGAAGAGAAACCTTTGCCATTTCCACATAGTACGACTACGTCAACTTCTGAGCTTGCGATTTCATCCAATACATCTCGAAATTGTCTGAATGTATCTTCATTCATTGCATTTAAAACTTCAGGTCGATTAAATACTACAGTTGCAACTCGCCCCTCTTTTTTTAACAATACGTGTTCTACAGTGTTCGAAATAGACATAAAAAAATCCCCCTTAATTTCATAGTTAATGTAAACATTAAACATTGAAAGGGGATTTTCCTTTATTTTTCATTAATTTGATTGATTACTTTTCGAAAATAACTCATCTAAAATTTTAATTTTAGCATTCGTGTAATGCTCATAACCATCATTATATGATTTAGGATCCTTTGCATTTGCGAATCGAGTAATTTGACGAGTATTTGGATTGACAAACTTACTTGAAGCACCACAGCCTAGCCCAATTATTGTTTGTTCTTCTTCCATAATTAAAATATTATATAAACTTTCTTGTCCATCTACAGAATACCCAATGTTTTCAAGATTACCTAATATATTTTTTTGACGATATAAATAGTAAGGATGATAGTTATGTTTTTCTGTCCATACTGTTGCCTCGTTCATCATTTGTTGTACTTCATCACGATCAGCAACTTTGTATTTCTGCTTGTTTTGCGTCATTTCTGATGCTCTTTTAAATGATAGTGTATGAACAGTTAACGATTCAGGCATTAGCTTTTCAGTTTCATCTAAAGTATACTGAAATTCTTTTAAGCCCTCGCCAGGTAATCCAATAATTAAATCCATATTAATATTATTCATACCCATTTCACGAGCTAGATGGAATTTTGTTACTGTTTCTTCAACTGTGTGATGTCTTCCAATCGCTTTTAAAGTTTCTTGAATATACGATTGTGGATTAATACTAATTCGGTCAATATTCCATTTATTTAAAACATCTAATTTATCTGGTGTAATTGTATCTGGTCTTCCTGCCTCAACTGTAATTTCACGAACCTGCTTCATATTTGGAAATGATTCGTGCATTTTAGCGTACAGTAAATCCATTTCTTCAGCTGTAATACTAGTAGGCGTACCTCCACCATAATAAATCGTTGTAATGTTTATTCCACGCTCTTTTAAGAATTCACCGACTTTTTCCATTTCATAATGTAATCCATATAAGAATGAATCAACTGCGCCTTGTTTACCTTGAATCGCATAGGCTGGGAATGTACAATAAGCACATTTTGTCGGGCAATATGGAATTCCAATATAAATACTTACTTCATTTTGCAAATTATATAAATCAGGAATTACTTTTAATTGACGATCAACGATTGATTGCATTAAATCTATCTTTTCATCATGAATCAAGTAATCATTTCGTAACTCTTCATGTGCCATTTCCTTTGCCATACCAGACTTAAGCTTCGAATGAAGAAGCTTCGTTGGTCTAATCCCAGTTAAAATTCCCCACTTTTGCTGAATGCCAGTATACTCTTGTAGTAATGATAAAAAGACAAAATTAACAGCCTTCTTTTTAAATTTGAACGATTCTTTTTCGTCTTTACCGTTTACATAGCTCGTATTTGCTTGAAAATCAGATCCTAATTCACCTGAGACCTGTTTATTTACTTCATCTAAATCAAAACTTACTTCAATATCAGCATCTATTTTTTCTAACGATACATCACAGTCTTCAAAGAATAGTTGAGCTAATAGCTCCAACGGCCTTTGAAAACGACTATCCTCTAAACCTTTTATATATATTTTCATTTTTTATCACCTTTTTAAGTTATCACTTAAGTATAGAATTAAAGAGATAAGAGGTCAATATTTAGGACAAGGACAATGTATTATGTTTAAGTAAATAGTCGATAAAAAATAAACGTAATAAAAGCCTGATTTTCAAAGAGAAGTCTCCATGAAAGCCAGGCTTAATATCTATTTTTCAATTTTTAAATGTGTTTTTAAGAAAGGAAGTGGGAATTGTTTCCTGAAATGTTCTTTAATCATATATGGAACACCATTTTGATCATTTGATCTTGTAATCCAGTCTGCAACCTTTTTAATCTCCACAGGAGCATTTGACATTGCAACACCTAAGCCCGCATGCTCGATTAATGGTAAATCACTATAATTATCGCCTATTACAACCATTTCATGATAGGAAATTCCTAAGTGTTCACCTAATCGTTTTAAACCTGTATATTTAGAGATTCCTTTGCGAACAATTTCAATTTTTTCATCTTCCTCACAGAGACAATCTAGATGTGGATATTTCGTATTTAATTCACTTTTCACTTTGCTTTTCTCTACTTCATCAGAGAAATAACATTCTATTTTTAATGGAGAAATTGAATTTTCCAGAATACTATCTGAAAGGGATTCAACAAATTGAATCGGATAAAATACTGGATCTGCATTTGATAAAACTGCTTTCGCAACTAAATTTGATTGCAATTTTTTTCGATTTCCAATTGAAAAATGCTCATGTGACAATCGAATATTACAATCATACTTTTCTAGTTTTTTTACAATGTCATAAGCTTCTTCTTCTTCAATCCTTTTTTCAAAAAGCGGCTCATCAAGCTTAGAAGAAATAAAGGCGCCTGAGTGCGAAATCAAAAGATTATTAACCTTTAATGCTTTTGCAATCTTTTTTGTAGCTTGGAAATTTCTACTTGTAAATAAGGTTACGTAAATCCCTTTATCTTGAACGTATTCAATAGCTTCTTTCGTTTCTTTTGAGAGTTTTCCGTTTGATTGTAATAAAGTACCATCTATATTAATTGCAAGTAACTTATAAATCACTTAATCTCCCCCATTTCGCGAAGAAATACCTTACTAGAATATATGACATGCTTCGTTCAATTAGAACATTGCAGATTGTTATTATACCCTTCCTTATACTAAAAAAGACTCCATAAATATGAAGTCTCTCTTATATTCAGAACAGTAATCTCCCTGTTCTTCCTCTCGTCTTACATTTCCATTAATGATTTATAAAATTCTTCTAATGGATTCATGACGATTTTATTTACATCTTGAATAACTAAATTTAATCTTTGTTCCGTTTGCATTAAGTTTGCAATTAATGGATTTTGAGACACTCTTGCAACTATTTCTTGGCCTTTTGCATTTTCTTCAGGTGTTACTGCTTCACCTTGATACATTTTTTGTTGCATAGTTTTTTGGAAATTTTGAAATTCCATAAATAATGGTTTCGCAGTTGGATCAGCTAATACTTGTGAGTATAGTGATTGTAAATTTTTAAATTCTGGTTGCTCCTTAAAAGCGTTTTGTAGTGAGTATGCAATATCATAAATGTTTACTGCCATGTTAACTACCTCCTATAAACTTTTGTATCTCCACTATAGCAAACATTCTATTATATGTCAGTCTTTCAAAAAACAAATCAAACTTTCTACCTTAAAATTTCTTAAAGACATTCACCAACTGGGCGAATATCACATAGTATACAACGACATTATTTTGGAAAGGAGGAGAATCATTGCAATCTTTTCCTAAAAATCAAGAACCTCAATCTTTCGTAGTAGTAACTGATTCGATCAATGAAGAATCATTAAATCCGCTCGGCTCCATTACAACACTTTGCGAGGAGTTATCAGAGTTATGCGGGGAATCTGAGATCGATTTTTATGTAACTACTTTCAAAAAGCTATTTACGAATGAATTAAAAGGTTATAAACGCTCAGAAGATGGCTGGACTTTAATGAATGTACCTCCCGCATCAATCATTCATAATCGCATTCATTCGAGGAAGCTTGAGCGTTCTAAAGAATTTAAATTACTAAATTCTTCTCTAACAACTCAGCAAATACCTTTTTTTAATGCACGTTTCTTAAATAAACTTGAAGTTTTTAAAGCATTAATTGACTCTGCCTATATAAAACCATATGTACCGTACACTGAGGAATGTATTTCAGCAGAACAATTAGAACATTTCATCCAAAAATATGAAACAGTTTTTATTAAGCCGATCCACGGCAGTCAAGGAAGAAATATTCTTAGGGTCACAAAAGAAAAGGAACTATTTCGGTTAAAAAATAGTCAGAACTCTGAAGTAGAACTAGAATTTCAATCAATACATGAAGTATTTCAAATCATTAAACAGCAATTAAGTAAGCGTAGTTGTATTATTCAAGAAGGCTTACCTTTAATCAGTAAAGATAATCGACTTGTTGATTTTAGATTTTTATGCCACAAAAATAAATTCAATAATTGGGAAGTAACTTCAACTGTAGCAAGGATTGGTCATCCAACTCAGTTTGTCAGTAATTTAGCTCGAGGCGGAGACCTTCAAAAAATTGATGAATTTTTAAGTCAATATTTACCCAAAAAAGAGCGCGTTCACTTTAAAAAATTATTAGTTGAATTAGCGATTGAATGTTGTAGGTGTATAGACTCCTCCTTTGATGGATTATTCGCTGAGTTTGGAGTGGATCTTGCTATTGATAACCAATTCAATCCTTGGGTCATTGAATTAAATTCAAAGCCATCTAAGGATTTACATTTAACGGACCCAATTCAAAAAATTAGACCTTCAACAAAGGCTATTTTTTCTCTTGTTCAATCATATTTATAAGTACAAGGAGTGAAAAGAATGAGAATAGGTTATTTATCTCTTAAAGAAAGACAAGAAGGTGAATACGTACAGCACATGGCAAAGGAAGCAAGTAAACTAGGTTATGAATTCGTTCAATTTACCCCTTTTAGTATTCAACCAGCTTCAGAAGAAATACTTGGCTGGAAGTATATTGCAGAAACAGAACAATGGGAGAAAACAACATTTGAAATTCCAAATTATATTTATGATCGTTGTTTTTACTCTCCTAACATTAAAAGTAAGCAAGCAAAACCAATTGTTGATTGGCTAAAGAAACGTAAAGACATCACCTTTTTAGGATATGGACTACCGGGAAAATGGGAAACTTATCAGGCGCTTGCAACTGATGAAAGTCTAAATCCATATATACCAAAAACAAAAAAGTTATTGCATTTAGCGGTATTTTTTGAAGAGCTTAGAAAAACACGTAAGCTAGTTATTAAACCAATACATGGATCAAGAGGAATAAATATTTACTTTGTTACTTTAAGTCCATATTCAATTAGCGTTTCAACTCAAAAACAAAATGAAGTTGTTGAAACAGTATACGATACAAGAGATGAATTTTTTGAATGGCTACAACCTCTTGTCGAATCAAAAAACTATGTTTATCAAAACTATTTAGACCTTCAAACAAAATCACGCGAAGCATTTGATTTACGCGTTCTTTTACAAAAAAACGAAAAAGGCGAGTGGCAAGTTGTTGGTAAAGGCATCCGAGTAGGAAAAGCAAATTCAATTATTGCAAACTTAAGTGCTGGCAGTAATGCAGTTCCATTTGATGAGTGGATTACTCAATTTAGTCAAAGAACTGCACTAATTTTACAACAAGATATTGAAACAATTTGTAATCAATTACCGATTGTACTTGAGAAGAATTTTCTTCCATTATTTGAAATAGGATTAGATTTAGGAATTGATTCAAATCAAGCAATCTGGATTTTAGATGTTAATTCAAAACCAGGAAGAAAAGTTTTAATCCAAACTGATCCTTCCATTCAACAAAAGCTCTATTCGGCACCAATTCAGTATTGTCTACACTTACAATCGAAATCTAAAAGTGAAAGAAGTGAAATTAAATAATGAATGAAGTTTATAAAATCGTTACTCATCGACAGAGTAAAAACCTAGTATGTATACCTGAAAAACTTACAACATCAAGAAATATTGAATATATTGCTTTTGGTCAAAAAAAATACCCTTGTCAACTAGTTACGATGAATACACTTCAAAATACCATTTCAATATCAGAGCATTTAATTGAAATGCTCTGTATCCCTTTTGAAGGAACTATTGAGCCTATTATTATTGGGAATACGCTGCAGCTCGGTCCACTAGTTGGAATTTTTACAGCTGGCTTTACTGAGTCCCTCCTTCGCCCAATTGGCGATCGAAGCTTTATGTTTGCAAATTTAATAGCCGAAAATAATCAAAAAAACAGCTTCATATTTGTATTTGGCACACATGGAATTGACTGGGAAACAGAAACAATTCAAGGTTATTTCTTTACAAATAAAAGATGGATTAAAGAAGTAGTTCCTTTTCCAACCGTGATTTATAATAGGCTTCCGAATAGGAAAGTCGAAGTTCATAAATCAATTAAACGAGTGCGCCAAAAACTAGAAAAAGAATATAAAATCCCTTGGTTTAACCCAGGATTCTTCAATAAATGGGATTTATATTTAAAATTAAGAAATGACGATTCAGTTGCACAGTACTTACCTAAAACATTAAAGTTTAATAATTTCGATACAATTGAAGAGTTATTATCCAAATATCATTTTGTGTATGTTAAACCCGAAAACGGTAGCCTCGGATCGAGAGTAATTTTAATACGCTACCAGCGTGAAGAAGGTATTTATTATTGTAGGTATCGTGATTTTGAAACAAACAGACTTCAAAAATTCTCGACACTTCAATCCTTAATTAATCATGTTTTCCGTAATATGAAAATACATGATTTTATCGTTCAACAAGGTATTTCATTAATTCGATATGAGCATCAACCTGTTGATTTTCGAGTTCATACAAACAAAGATGCTTTAGGAAAATGGCATGTAACTGTAATTGCTGGGAAAATAGCAGGAAAAGGTAGTACTACTACTCACTTAAATAATGGTGGTCGCGTGAAAACTCTTGAAGAATTATTTGATCAAGAAAAAGCTAAAAGGATTCATGAAAAATTATCTACTGCAGCTTTAAAAATTAGTGAATCTTTAGATCGTCAAGTTGACGGTCACATCGGAGAAATTGGATTTGATATCGGTGTTGATAAAGATGAAACAATTTGGCTTTTTGAAGCGAACTCTAAGCCTGGTAGATCAATTTTTTCAAATCCAAGCTTCCAAGAAAATGACAAACAAATAAAAAAACTTTTTTTAGAATATGCTACTCATTTGTCCAAACAGGGAAATGAACTCGAGGCTTCAATGAAATGATTTCTGTTTTTTACCATCTTGATACAAATACTTGGTCGCATGATCACTTAGAATCAAAGTTTTCGATTGGACACAACCACCTTCCTATTTTAGCATTGCAAGATAACGCTTCAAATTCCATTCAATTTCATGTTAAAAAAAATGGATCACATTTAGGCCCAATTATCGGCATTTTAACGAATGAAGAACGACTACCTTTTAGCGGAAATATTAAAACATTTAAACGAATTTGCAAGAAGGTATTAAATAACGGCGGTATTCCAGTTATCTTAACGCCTACCGCCTTTTCTAATCATTCAGTTACATGTTATACATTTTGTTTTAAAACAAAAAAATGGATTAAACTATTTTCCCCTTTACCAGACGTAATTTACAATCGAATTCCATCTGTACAATATGAATACAATGATGATTATAAAGAATTTCGAGAAAAAATTTCTGAGTTAAACATCCCTTTTTTTAATGAATCATATCTTTCAAAAATACAAACAACTGCAATCTTATCCACTAACGAATTTTTAAAAACATATATTCCGAAAACAATTGAATTAATAAACGAAAAAGATTTGTTTTTCTATTTAAAAAAATGGAAATTCCTTTATATTAAAAAGCATAATTCTTCAAGAGGATTTGGCGTGTTTAAGCTTTCCTTGAAAAGTGATAATGAAGTCATCATCCGAAATGCTTTTCATGTAGAATTAGTAAAATCAATTAGTGATTGTTGGAAATTTCTTAGCTCTTTAAATGAGGATTTTATTTGCCAACAAGGTATAATAAGCGAATTACCAGATGGTAGAAAGTTTGATCTACGAATTCTTGCACACAAAAAAGAAAATAATTTCATTCTTTCTGGTATCGGAGTAAGAGTTGGTACATTTAATGGCATTACAACTCATGTACCTAGAGGTGGCAGCATTATTTCAATCGAAGAACTACCAATTAAATTAAACTATGAATTATTACAGGAAATCGTTAGACAAACAGGAATTGCATTAAATAATAAAGAGGCACATTTTTATGAATTCTCAATGGATATCGGTATTCAAAATAACCAATATTATATTTTTGAAATAAACTCTAAACCAATGGTATTTGACGAAATCTCGATAAAAGAACAAGGACTTGAAAACTTAATTCATCTATTTTATGAACTTTCAAATTTCAAACAGTAGTTTGTATACTACTGTTCTTTTTTATTTTAAATAACAATGTTAAACTTAAATGAAAAATGCTTTGAAAGGTAAATATTATGATTGATAAAATTAAGATGTTATTTGGAAGTGAGTCCGTTTCGGTCACACCAGATCAGCATACATATATGGATTACTTGTGGTTTTCTACAGAAAATCAAGAAATTTTTGGGATTAAACAAAGTTCTATATCTGAGGAACAACATAACCTATTGGAATGTCTTTTTACAAAATTAGAATCCGATGCAATTATGATGCCATCTGCACAAAGCGAGTGGTTTCAATATTTATATTTCAATAAAGGACATAATCCTTTATTATTCGAAAATGAAAACACTCTCCCTTCCTCCATTCGATTTATTCATTTTTACAGCAATCAACTTTTTACAAATAAAATTGAGTTTGAAGATGCAATCAATGCTTTTTTTCATAAAGATGTAATAGTCGTTTGGAATTCTGCAAAGGAAGGGGTTATTATTGAAAAAATAATTGATCAACCATTTAATAAAGAATTTCTAGAGCATATGCAAGAAATCATTGCAGCTGACTTATACCATGATGTAACTTTTCTTGTTGGAAAACCCTACTCACCATTAGCGAATTTATTTCTTTATTTTGACATAGAACACCAATGTTTTAAAAAAGCTTTATCTGTAAAAAAACAAAAACATATACTCTGGTTTTCAAAAGAGATGCTTTACTATATCCTTTCCTTTTTGCCAGATGATTTACAGAAAGAATTACCTAATCTATTTTTGAATGATATGAAAATTGATGATCCAATTCTTTCAACTGTAAAAATTTATCTTCAACAAAATCTAAATGTTACGGCTACTTCAAAAAAAGCTTTTTTACATCGGAATACTGTTCAATACCGTCTTGATAAATTTTCAGAACAAACAGGAATAGATTTAAAGCATTTTGAGGATGGTCTTGTTATATTTCTAGCTATTCGCCTACTTGAGTTAACAAATGAAAATTAACAAAAGCTTTTTTTGTGCACCTTGTACAAATGAAGCTATTTTTTTTGTGTACCTTTGCCATTGTTGGAAAACGTTTAAATGTTTACAATTTAATTAATGAAACCGATTACAAATATTTGGAGGTAGTAACAATGGCAGAATTAAAATTAGATCATATTTATAAAATTTATGACAATAACGTAACGGCTGTAAAAGATTTTAATCTTCATATTGAAGACAAAGAATTTATCGTATTCGTTGGTCCTTCTGGATGTGGTAAATCAACAACACTTCGTATGATTGCTGGTTTAGAAGATATTTCAAAAGGTGATTTCTTTATTGATGGGCTTCGTGTAAATGACGTTCAACCAAAAGATCGTGACATCGCTATGGTATTCCAAAACTATGCTCTTTATCCGCATATGACTGTATATGACAACATGGCTTTCGGATTAAAATTACGTAAATTTGATAAAGCTGAAATCGATCGACGCGTAAAAGACGCTGCTCGAATTTTAGGACTTGAAGAATATTTAAGTCGTAAACCAAAAGCACTATCTGGTGGACAACGTCAACGTGTTGCTCTAGGACGTGCTATTGTACGTGATGCAAAAGTATTCTTAATGGATGAGCCATTATCTAACTTAGATGCTAAATTACGTGTTGCAATGCGTTCTGAGATTTCTAAATTACATCAACGTCTACAAACAACTACTATCTATGTAACACATGATCAAACTGAAGCAATGACAATGGCTACGCGCTTAGTTGTAATGAAAGATGGTATTATTCAACAAGTTGGTACGCCTAAAGAAGTTTACGATCGTCCTGAAAACGTATTCGTTGGTGGATTCATCGGTTCACCTGCAATGAACTTTGTTTCTGGTAAAGTTGAAGATGGTCACTTTAACTTAGGAAGCAAAAAAATTGCTATACCTGAAGGAAAAATGAAAACATTACGCGATAATGGATATATTGGAAAAGAAGTTACTTTAGGTGTTCGACCAGAAGATTTACATGATGAGCCAGTGTTTATCGAAGCATCTCAAGGTACAGTTCTTGATTTAAAAATTGAAGTAGCTGAGCTTCTAGGAGCTGAATCAATGCTTTACACTAACTATGAAGGCCATACTTTAGTCGCAAGATTAGATGCACGCTCAACATTTACACATGGTCAAATTATTAAATTAGCCGTAGACATGAACAAAGTTCATTTCTTTGATAAAGAAACTGAATCACGTATTCGATAAAAATAAATAAAATAACGCAGTACCGTTTGAATCGGTACTGCGTTATTTTATTTTCTCTATAATTTTTAAAAAGCCCTCGTTACAATCTGGACAATTAAACATATGGGTACAATACTGATTTGAATTTTGCTCAGTTAATCCATCAGATTTTGCTGAAATATCATAATCTAAGTATGGACTGTATTTATCTTCGTAATCAACTGCTCTTCCTTTATCTTCACAATGATTTTCACAAATAGGACATTTTAATTTATATTGCTCAATTCCATTACATAGTGGACAAATACCATCCATTATTAACACTCCTATTATGTATTCTTCATTAAGAAAGGATGGAGATTAATCTCCATCCTTATTAGCCATAGATATTATTTTGAATAACCACCTAAGCTTTGCTCAGCCATTTGAACTAAACGTTTAGTGATTTCTCCTCCTACAGAACCGTTAGCACGAGCTGTAGAATCAGGACCTAAAGTTACTCCAAACTCAGAAGCGATTTCATACTTCATAGAATCTAATGCTTGTTGTGCACCATTTACTACTAAGCTGTTGTTGTTTGCCATGTTGTCTCACCTCCTTATGTAAGTGTAATGATAGTATGACTCTAATCGATTAACATATGTATGTTTAGCTAATGTAAATTTTGGAAAAAATTTTTTTATTTGTTTATCGGCTTTTTCACATAAAAAAAGCACTAGAAAGCGCTCTAGTGCTGGGTTTCTCTTAATTCTTGGATTACTGTATTAATTGTAAAAATTGTTTTGTTCTTGCATGCTTAGGATTTTCTAATACATCACTTGGATGACCTTGCTCAATAATGTATCCACCGTCCATAAAAATAACTTCATCTGCAACATTACGAGCAAATTTCATTTCGTGTGTAACTACAATCATTGTCATACCATCTTCAGCTAATTCCTTCATTACTTTCAATACTTCTTGTACAAGCTCAGGATCAAGCGCTGAAGTTGGTTCATCAAACAAGATAACTGTTGGCTCTAAAGCCAATGCTCTAGCGATACCTACTCGTTGCTGTTGACCACCTGAAAGCTGATGTGGTAATAGATTGATTTTTTCTTCTAAGCCCACTTTTGTAAGTAAATCAATAGCTTTCTTTTTCGCTACATCCCTTTTTACTTTTTGTACCGTTACTAGCCCTTCCATTACGTTTTCCAACGCTGTTAAATGTGGAAATAAATGATGCTGTTGAAAAACCATACCTGTTTTACTTCTTAATGAGATAATTTCTTTTTTAGTCACTTTATTCGAAAAGTCAATTGATTGGTCGTCAATTGTGATTTTCCCATCAGTTGGATGCTCTAAAACATTTATACATCTTAAAAATGTAGTTTTTCCAGATCCAGAAGGACCAATAATTGCCGTAACCGTACCTTTTTCTACATTTAAGCTAACATCTTTTAATACTTCTAGTTCGCCAAAGCTTTTTTTAATATTTTCTAGTTTTATCATCTACTCTTCCTCCATTACTTAGCAACATAGCGTTCAACTCGAGCTTCTAATCGACCTTGAATGACTGAAAGGAAGAAGCATACGATCCAATAGATTATTGCAGCTTCTGTATAAACAACTAAAAATTTATAGTTAGTTGCAGCTATTTCCTGAGCTGTTCTAAACATCTCAGTTACTAATATTAATGAGGCCAAAGACGTGTCTTTTACTAAACTAATAAAAGTATTTGACAATGGTGGTAATGAAACTCTCGCAGCCTGCGGAATAATAATACGTTTCAACGTTTGATTATATGTCATGCCTATTGAATAAGCAGCTTCCCATTGGCCTTTATCAATAGACTGGATAGATCCTCTTATAATTTCAGAAGCATATGCCCCAACACTTAATGAAAAACCAATAATTGCAGAAATATAAGGTGATATTGTTACATGTAGAGTAGGTAATCCATAAAAAATAATAAATAATTGAACTAATAGAGGCGTTCCTCTAATAATGGAAACATAAAATCTCGCTAAACCATTTAAGAATTTATTACCTGATAGACGGAAAAGTGCGGTAATAAATGCTAATATTATACCTACTATAAAAGTAATAATTGTTAATGGAATAGTACCGATTAAAGCAGTTTTAACCATTGGAAGGAAAGAATCCTTCGCAATGGTTAAATTGTCAATCCACTCTGGGCTGAGTATATTATTTAAGTCCATCTTTACCGAACCATTTTGTAACTATTTCATCATACTTTCCGTCTTTTTTCATATCTTCTAGTGCTTTGTTAACTGCCTTTACTAATGATTCATCATCTTTACGGAACATAAATCCACTGTTTGAAGCATCATTTTCTAGAGCAGCAATTTTTACTTTGTTGTCACCAGTTTCTTTTAAATAATTTTGAATTGATAACTTATCGTTGATTGTTGCATCAGCACGACCCGATTCAATTAATTGAATGGCTTGGCTAAATCCTTCAACTCCTACTAATTTAGCTCCATATTTTTTAGCTAAATCTCCGTAGTTACTAGTTAAAGATTGAGCAGCATTTTTTCCTTTAATGCCATCAAATGAGTTAATTTTTGAATCTGATTTTACAACTAATGCACCTGAAGAAGTTATATATGGATCAGAGAAATAATATTTTTTCTCACGATCTGCTCTAATACCAACTTCATTTGCAATGATGTCAAAACGTTTTGCATCTAATCCTGCAAACATTGCATCCCATTGTGTTTCATAAAATTTTGGTTTTACGCCTAAACGTTTAGCAACTTCATTCGATAAGTCAACATCGAAACCTGTTAATTTACCAGATTTATCATGGAACGTGAATGGTGCATATGTACCTTCAGTACCAATTTTTAACTCTCCACTATCTTTTACTTGAGTTAATAAATCTTTTCCTTTTGCAGTATCTTCTTTTTTATTTGAATTGCAGCCTGCCATAAAACCTGCTGCTAAAACTAACGAACCTAATGTTAAACCAATTTTCTTAATATTCATTCTTTAATCTCCCTTAACCTTATCGGAATTGTTTGTTTTGAATTGTGTGTCTTAAATATATTGCATGTATTAAAAAATTACAACAAAAAAATCTCATATTTTTATTATTTTTCTTTTTATCTTTTTAATTCTTTTTTTTGTGATTGAATATTTCAATCATAAGAACTTCCAATTTCTACTATTCAAAATTTTTGTAAGGAATGTTCAGTACGTGTAATATTCTGAAATTAAGTACTTATTCTATTCTTGAACTTACAAACCTACGAAAAATAAAACTCGGTTCACTAAGAACCGAGTTTACTTTGTAAATTTGTATTATTTACTTTTACAATTACACTTTGAATTCTTCTATTTTGAACTTCTTGAATTGTGAAGGTTAAGTTTTTATATTGGAGTAATTCTCCATTTTGGGGAATATGTTTAAAACTTTCAAATAACCAGCCACCTAATGTTAAATATCGACTGGTAGGTTTTTTAATTTTAAACCTTTGAAAAAAACTGGATAATTCAATCGAGGCTTGGAATTGGTATTCATTGTCATTTATTTGGAAAAAATCATCATCTAAATCGTCAAACTCATCCCTTATTTCACCAACAAGTTCTTCGATTATATCTTCCATTGTCACTATTCCTGAAGTGCCTCCAAACTCATCAACTACAATAGCTAAATGTACGTTTTGTTTTTGAAGTATTTTTAATACCATTGAAATTTTCATTGTTTCCATCACAAATATTGGCTCTCTAATCAGTTCATTAATTTTAACAGTTTGATTTTGAATTAATTGAGTTAAAAATTCCTTTTCAGAAATAACTCCTACAATGTGATCGATATCTGGATCATATACTGGAATTCTCGAGTATCTCTCATGCAAAAATATTCCATACACTACATCTAAAGATTCATTCATGTCAATCGCAATAACATTTGTTCGAGGTGTTAATATGTCGCTTACTTTTTTTTCTTTAAATGTAATTGTTCTTAAAAATAATTCATCTTCGTACAAATTAGACTGTTCACCATCGTTGTTAATCAAAAAGCTCGGAGCGTGATTTTGAAGTTGAGCATTCTGATTATTACTACTAAAAAATAAGCGTTCGATTAAGTTAAAAAAATTCAATATTCCTTTACCCGAGGGAGCATCAGACAAGCACTTCACATCCCTAATTAAAGATTTTAAACATTAACTATCGACAATCCTTTACAAATATTTAATTTATATGTATTCAAAACAGGAAATTTTATGCAAAAAAAAGCCTCTTTCTTAAAATAAGAAGAGGGGGAAAAATGAGGTATTGTACGAAACGATTAAAAAATAAGCTGATTGAAATAGTTAAAATCCAACTATAACTAGAAGGTTCTCTCCTTGTAACTTAGAAAGAAATAGTACTTCTGTACAAATCAACTTTACAATCTTATTTTATACTAAATATAGACCAACGGGATTAGTAATATGTTAACGTTTTGTGAAACATTGTACAATGTACCTTAACTAAAAAAAGAAGGTATAAAGATTTAACTCTTTATCCTTCTTTTTTATTGATATTATTATTTTGCTGCTTCTATAAATTCATTTTTTTTTATTTCAACAAGTTTTACTTGATGTGAATCTAATTCAACAACTTTAAATTCAAAGTCCTCAAATATAATCGATTCACCTTGTTGAATATCGTGGTTTTGAGTTAAAATCCAGCCACCAATTGTGTCAACATCATCTTCTACTACGTATAGTCCGAATAAGTCATTAATTTCAGTGATTAACACTTTTCCGTCTACAATTTTATGAGAGTCTGATATATGTTGAACAGCAGGCTTTTCATCATCATCATATTCGTCACGAATTTCTCCAACAATCTCTTCAAGTATATCTTCCATTGTTAATAATCCAGCAGTTCCGCCATATTCATCATACAATATTGCAAGCGGAATACGTTTCTTTTGCATTAACAATAATAAATCGTGAATTGCGATCGTTTCAATTACCTGAATTACTGGTCGCGTGTAGTTAGCGAAATCATATGATTTTTCAACTTCACCATCAAGATAACGGATAAAAAAGTCTTTAACATTTACTATGCCTAAAATATCATCTTTATCCTCACCAAAAACCGGGTAACGTGTATATTTTTCATTTTTAATTATTTCAATTTGTTCTTCAATTGGGTCTTCCGCATATAAACCGATAATTTCAGTACGAGGGACCATAATTTCTTTTGCAAGTCGGTTATCGAACTCAAAAATATTATTTAAATATTTATACTCAGCTTGATTAATTTCTCCGCTTTCAAAGCTTTCTGATAAAATAATTCGTAATTCTTCCTCAGTATGAACTTCTTCTGATTCTGATGCTGGCTTAATACCAAATAATCCTGTAAAAAATCTTGCAGAACCATTTAATGCCCAAATAAATGGATAAGCTATTTTATAGAAAACAATAAGTGGAGTAGAAAGTATTAGTGTGATTGATTCAGCTTTTTGAATAGCAACCGTTTTTGGAGCAAGCTCACCAATTACTACATGAATGAATGTCACAAGAGTAAAAGCTAGGATAAACGAAATTGTTTTAGTTATCGCATCGTTTAATCCAAAATAATTTACCACTGGGTGCACTATATGCTCAAATGTTGGCTCACCTAAAACCCCTAATGCTAAAGCTGTGACCGTAATACCTAATTGACAAGCTGATAAATATTCATCCAAACTCGTCGTAACCTTTTTAGCAGCTACTGCACCTCGCTTTTTTTCAGCTACTAGTTGATCAATTCTACTTGATCTAACCTTCACGATCGCAAACTCTGCTGCGACGAAAAAAGCTGTAAGTGCGATTAATACTGCAATCATAAACAAGTTAACTATGTCCAATGACGAACTCGAGTTTTAATACTCGAGTATTCACCTCCTGAGATTTTCAATCTACAAAAATATAAAAATATTATTTTACTTACTTAATAGATTACCATAATTTAGTAAAACATACTTATTTTATAGCTTTAATAAATTGTTAAGTTTTAATATTAATTTAGTCATTATTTTACAAAATGCTTTAATGTTTGAAATAACGGTGATGTATGATGTGACAATGAATCTACTAAAGCATTTTTTTCACATTCATTCATACTCGAAATAACAGGTACTAACTGAGCTAATTTAGCTTCAAGCTCAATAATTTGATTTGATATTTGTTGAATTTGTTCAAAAACACAATTTTTTTGATTATAATTAGTTTGCAATAAATCTTTTATCTCTTCTAAGGATATTCTCATTTTCTTACAATGTTCAATAAATCTGAGAGTCTCAATTGCCTCTGTGGAATAATATCGATAATTTGATACAGATCGTTTTGCTTCTAGTAACCCTAATTTTGTATAATAATCAATTGTTCTTTTTGAAACTTGAGCTATTTCAGCTAACTCCCCAATGCGATACTCGATCCCAAGTGACAACCCTCCCCATTTTAAATAGTATTACTATTATATAATTTAGAAAGTATACAGTCAAACGTTACAGTTCGACGAAAAAAAGTATAAAAATACATATTATGATTGGTTTGTGAGTAATCTTTGTTGTTTTTTAAGAAAATTAGTTTGAGGTTTCCTCTGTGGGGTCTCAGGTTCCCCATATTTCCCATAAGAGTCAAGCATACTAAGTTGAACTAAACATATGAATACAACATTTATAAGGAACAAGATAAAAATACAGTGAATTGAAAGTATTTTCTAGTAATTTATAAAAATAGGAGGTGTAATTTTGAAATTAAATGATCGAATAATACTAAAAGTTCCATTTTTGCAGTCTGCTGTATCTATTTCGCAAGTAAAAAAAGGATTTTCATTTGAAGAGAAATGGAAGGTTAAAAATGATTTAGGTGAAGAGTTGTTTATCAAAATTTATGATTTTGATCGTACTAGTCATGTTAAATTGCTTAATACATATTTAGAGAACTTTTATGAAATTGGTTCAATTATTCCTAAACCGATTCATTTAATTGAGTTGAGTGAAGAAGCTCTCACAATACACGCTGTCGAGTCTGTTGATGGATTAGATGGTGAGGAATATTTACAAACGATCGCTAAGGAACAACAGTATCAATTAGGTTTACAATCTGGAAAGGAATTACTTAAAATTCATTCATTAACAAATCCAAGTCAAAATCAATCTTGGGAAGATATCCGACTTGCTAAATTCAATCGATATGTCGATTTACTGAAGGAATCTACTATTTCATTTCCGGGACTCGATTTTGTTCTGTCCTTTGTTGAGGAAAACAGACACTTATTAAAAAATCGTCCTATTACTTTTTTACATGATGATTTTCATCCAGCAAATTTACTTTTTAAAGATGGGCAACTAAAAGCGGTAATTGATTTTGATCGATTTGAATGGGGAGATCCTTATCATGATTTTCACAAAGTTGCTTTATTTACAAAAGATATAAGCCTTCCGTTTGCAATTGGGCAAATTGATGGATATTTCTCGAACAATCCCCCTGATGATTTTTGGACTTTGTATGCACTCTATGCTGCAATGATTATTCCATCAGATATTATTTGGTCTTATAAGAATACACCGCATTTAACTGATTCAATGTGGAAAAGGGTTCGAATGATTTTAGATGATCATAGGAATTTTAATATATCTATTCCAGGTTGGTACAACGAAAAGAGTAGCCTTCTTCGATAAGACTACTCTTTTCGTGTTGAAAAAATGAATTTATCAATTAATGTCCAACATGTTTTCATAATTATGCTTATTTACTTATGAATCTGTTATGAGTACGTATTTTCCATCATATTGCTCTTTTTTTAACTCATAGACCCTTTATGAGTTAAAAATTGAGATCATAAAAAAGAGTAGCCTTCATTAAAAAGCTACTCTTTGTTCATTCACGAGAGTCAAATAAACTAAGAAATACATCCGTAATCTTAGGATCAAATTGGATTCCTTTATTCCTTTTTATTTCTTTTAAGCATTCTTCTACGGGCATTCCTTTCCGATATGAGCGATTTGAGTTCATATCATCATTACTAACTGCTGCACTACCTCGAAAATGGTAGGGAAATAGTTCATAAAGTGGATTAAAACGATTTATTTTTTATTTAGCATTCATATATATTAACTATTTACTTCTTCCGTTCAATAGCGCTCCTTTCATCACACTTAAAATTAAACCTACTCAAACTGATCATTTCATATAAGACTTATAATTTTTGTGAAAATTTTGTGATTTTATTTCATTCTTTATTGACCAACGTATTACGGTAGTTTAAAGTTAGAATATTAAAAAAATAAGAAGTGAGGATGATTGTTATGGAACGTGTTTTTAATTTCTCTGCTGGTCCCTCTGTCTTACCGCTTCCAGTATTAGAAAAAGTACAAAAAGAGCTTGTTTCTTTTGGAAGTTCTGGAATGTCTGTTATGGAAATGAGTCATCGTTCTGCCGAATTTGAAGGAATTATTAAAAAATGTGAAAGCTTATTACGTGAAGTTTTAGAAATCCCAGCAAATTATAAAGTTTTATTTTTGCAAGGTGGAGCTTCGACTCAATTCTCAATGGTTCCACTTAACTTAATGAAAAAGTATAAAAAGGCTGCTTTTATCAATACGGGTTCTTGGTCTAAGAAAGCAATCTCAGAAGCAAAAAAATATGGTGAAGTTGAAGTGATCGGTTCTTCTGAGGCTAAAAATTTTTCATATATTCCTAATTTAGAAGCTTTAGATTTAAACGAACCATATGACTATGTACATATAACGTCGAATAACACAATTGAAGGGACAAAATACTCTACTTACCCTAATACAATTTCTCCACTAGTTGCAGATTTTTCTTCAAATATACTTTCCGAACCAATTGATGTCTCTAAATTCGGTTTAATCTATGCGGGTGCTCAAAAGAACATCGGCCCTGCAGGTTTAACGATTGTTATTATTCGAGATGATCTGATCGGTCATGCTGATAAAATTTGTCCAACAATGCTCGACTATAAAACACATGCGGAAGCATCTTCGCTTTATAACACACCACCCACATTCAGCATCTATGTAGCGATGTTAGTTTTAGAATGGATAAAAGAATCTGGCGGATTAAATAGTATTCATCAAAATAACCTGTTAAAAGCTCAATTATTATATGATTTTATCGATCAATCTGACTTGTTCTCTTCTCCAATTGAAAAAGAGAGCAGATCGCTTATGAATATTCCATTTACTTCGACTACTGATGAATTAAATAAACAATTTCTTGCTGAGGCAAATTCAGCTGGTTTTGTGAATCTTGAAGGTCATCGATCAGTAGGAGGTATGCGAGCTAGTATTTATAATGCGATGCCATTAGAAGGTGTAGAGAAATTAGTTCAGTTTATGAGTCGCTTTGAAAAGAAAATCGTAGAGGAGATAGTAAGATGATAAAAATACAAACATTGAATAATATTTCTGAGCATGGTATTAAAGAATTTCCTTTAGATCATTATACGATTAACAATAATTTAAATGAACCTGATGGAATTTTATTAAGAAGCCATAGTATGCATGAGATGAGCATTCCAAGTAGTGTAAAGGCAATCGCAAGGGCCGGAGCTGGCGTAAATAATATTCCAATAGATGAATGTACTTCAAGAGGAATTGTCGTATTTAATACGCCTGGTGCAAATGCAAATGCAGTTAAAGAACTCGTTTTGACAAGTTTATTTCTTTCTTCTCGCCGAATTATAGAAGGGATTGAATGGACTCGTTCTTTATTTGGTGAAGAAAATGTTTCCAAAATTGTAGAAGCTGGTAAAAAAGAATTTGCTGGAGCAGAAATCGCAGGTAAGAAATTAGGGATTATTGGTTTGGGAGCAATTGGCGCACTTGTAGCAAATGATGCTCTTGCATTAGATATGGAAGTATATGGTTATGACCCTTACATTTCTGTTGAAACAGCTTGGCGATTATCTAGAAATGTACAGCGAATTGATAATTTGGAGCAAATTTTTTCAACATGTGATTATATAACAATTCATGTTCCACTTACAGCTGAAACAAAAGAATTTGTAAATGAAAAGCTGTTATCAGTCGTAAAAAAAGGAGTTAAAATACTTAACTTTTCACGTTCTGAATTAGTGGAAGATACTGCGATCGAATATGCGCTAAATAATGGTACTGTAGGAGTTTATGTAACTGATTTCCCAAATGGAAAAGTAATCGGTATGAAAAATGTCATACCAATCCCTCATTTAGGAGCATCAACAGCTGAATCAGAAGAGAACTGTGCGCGTATGGCTGCAAAACAACTAAAAAATTACTTAGAAACAGGTAACATAAAGAATTCAGTTAACTTCCCAAATGTGGAATTACCTTATACAGGGAAGAAACGAATTACGATTGCACATAAAAATATTCCTAATATGGTCGGACAAATTACTGGATTACTCGCAAAATATCATGTAAACATCGCCGACATGCTAAACCGAAGTAAAGGTGCTTTTGCTTATACGATGATTGACCTTGATGATACATTCAATGAACCGGTCGAGCAATTATTAAAAGAAATTGAGGGCGTTATTTCGGTAAGAATCATCTAAATAGAAATAAAACGGTAGGAGCAAATTTTGCCCTACCGCTTTTTATTTATTCGAAGCAATTTTCAATAATTGTAGCAACACCTTCTCCGCCACCAATGCATAGTGTTGCTAGACCATATTGTGTTTCTCTTCTCTTCATCTCATGAATCAATGTAACTAGTATTCTAGTTCCACTCGCACCAATTGGATGACCTAATGCAATCGCTCCACCATTCACATTGACAATCGCGTCATCAAATCCGCATTCCTTCAACACAGAAAGCGATTGCACTGCAAATGCTTCGTTTGCTTCAATTAAGCCAATATCACTTAATTCGATTGATGATTTTTCAATTGCTTTTTTAGCTGCAAAGGCCGCTCCAATTCCCATAATACTAGGATCAACGCCTGCACTACTATTCGCATTAATTTTTACTAACGGTTTAATTCCAAGTTCTCTTGCTTTACTTTCACTCATCAATATAACAGCAGCTGCGCCATCATTTATTCCAGAAGCATTTGCCGCTGTAACTGTTCCATTTTTATCGAAAGCCGGTCTTAATGTTGAAATTTTCTCTACTGTCGCACCAAATTTAGGATACTCATCTTCTTTAAAAATGATTGGATCCTTCTTTCGTTGTGGTATTTCAATTGCAACAATTTCATCTTCAAATTTACCAGCCTTAATCGCCATTTCAGCTTTTTGTTGACTATTTACCGAAAACTCATCTTGCTTTTCTCTAGAAACTTCATAGCGAACCGCTAAGTTTTCAGCAGTGTTTCCCATGTGATAGTCATTAAATGCACACCAAAGTCCGTCTGCAATCATACTATCAACAATTTTCTGATTACCCATTCTATAGCCATCTCTTGCACCTTTTAGCAGATATGGAGCTTGACTCATGTTCTCCATACCTCCAGCAACGATAATATCAGCATCTCCTGCTAAAATCGCTTGAGTCGCCAAATGGACTGATTTTAAACCTGAACCACAAACTTTATTTATTGTCATTGCAGAGACAGTATTTGGTAGTCCCGCCTTTAAAGCTGACTGCCTTGCTGGATTTTGGCCTAAACCAGCCTGTAGGACATTTCCCATGATTACTTCATCAACCTGATTCTCTTGTAAACCCGCTCTATTAATCGCTTCTTTAATCACTTTAGCACCTAGTTCTACTGCACTTACATCTTTCAATGTACCACTAAAATTTCCAATTGCAGTTCTAACAGCGCTAACAATTACAACATTCTCACCCATTTTATTTCCCCCTTTTATTTTATCCTTTTGAACTAAACCACCTTTAACGAATTAATTTTTAATGTGATAAGCTTTACATTTTTCATAAAAAGTTGACTTGCTTATTTCTAATAATTTCGCAGCTTCAATCTTATTACCTTGAGATTCAACTAGCGCTCTTTTAATAGCATCCTTTTCGGTCTCTTCAACCATTTCTTTTAGCGATTTTATGGAAATTTGATTAATGAATTGGGATGTATTTTTTTCTACAGCAAATGTATTTTTTTGATTGATCGGATTATCGTATAAATAAAGAGGTAATTGCTTTGGTGTAATCACTTTACCATTTAGGACATTTATGCATCTCTCAAGTACATTTTCTAGTTCTCGAATATTTCCTGGCCAGTGATGTGACTTAAGAATTTGAAAAACTTCATTTGAAATTTGAATACCGTTTCTATGAAATTTCCTTTCGAGTTTTTTTATTAATGAATTTGCAATGAGAGGTAAATCATTTATCCGTGATCTAAGTGGAGGGATATCTATTTTAATTACATTTAAGCGGTAATACAAATCCTGACGAAATTCCTTTAAAACGACCATCTTTTCAAGATCTCGATGAGTAGCAGCAATCACTCGTACATCAATGGAGATTGGAGAACTTCCACCAACTCTTTCTATTTCTCTTTCCTGAAGTACTCTAAGTAATTTACTTTGCATATGCAATGACATATCACCAATCTCGTCTAAAAAAATCGTTCCTCGATTTGCTATCTCAAATTTCCCTTTTTTCCCACCTCTTTTTGCACCTGTAAATGCTCCTTCTTCATAACCAAAGAGCTCTGATTCTAGTAAATGCTCTGGAATTGAAGCACAGTTTACTCGTACAAACGGAAAATTCCTTCTTGGACTTGCATCGTGAATTGCATGTGCAAATAATTCTTTACCTGTACCTGATTCTCCAAAGAGTAAAATGGCTGATGAACTTGCAGATACTTGCCCTGCCAATTTTTTTGCAGCGTTGAAAACAGGAGTTTCACCAATTAATTGATTGAAGCTATATTTACTACTTAACTCTTTTTCAAATTTCTTTTTATAATAATTTAATTCCTCTACTATTGGTTCTACTTTTTTAGAATACTCAATCCACTCTTGTGCATTCCTAAACATAACTGTTCCAACTGCACCTACTAATTCATCCCCTACATAAAGTGGATATCGATTTGCTACCATCTCTGTGTTTTTGATTGGATGTATTTCAGCAACCTCTGCTTGACCAGTTTTAGCAACAATATGCATTCTTGAGTTTTCAATAACTTCATGGACAGCCATTCCAATCACTTCATCTGCAGAGCGTCCAACAAACTCACAATACGATTCATTCATATATAAAATTCTGCCATCACGATTAACTACGACAATCCATTCAGTTGCTAGATTAATAATCTCTTGTATCCATTCAAACGGAAGTCTTTCTAACATACTATTCATACGATACCTCACTTTAAAAGTAGGATACAGGTAAAGCGAAAAGCAGGAACACGTCCCTGCTCTTCCTACCTTTTTTGTGCCCTACTGCACTGTATATCCTGCATCTATTACATTTGCTTGTCCTGTGACCCCGCCAGTGTATTCACTAGCGTGAAATACTGCATAGTTTGCGATTTCTTTTACTGAAAGTAATCTTTTTTGAGGTACTAATGGATAAATTACTTCTTCAATTACACTTTCAAGTGGTACATTCCTTGATTTTGCTAAGTCAGCCAATTGGTTTTGAACTAGTGGTGTGTCAACATAACCTGGACAGATTGCATTAACTGTAATCCCATCACAAGCACCTTCTAATGCAGCCACTTTTGTTAAACCAATTACTCCATGCTTCGCTGAATTATAAGCTGCTTTACCGGCGAATCCTATTAATCCATTGATCGAAGCCATATTAATAATTCTGCCATACTTTTGCTTTTTCATGATCGGAAATACATGTTTGATGCTGATAAATGGTGCTGTTAACATAACCTTAACAAGTAATTCAAATTTTTCTGTAGGAAAATCTTCAATTGATGAAACGTATTGTAAACCTGCATTGTTTATTAAAATATGTAACTCACCAAATTGATTGATTACTTTATGAATTGTGTCAATTACTTGTTCTTCATTTGTAACATCACACGCATAACCGATCGCATTAAACCCTAATTCTCGTAATGAAGAAGCGGACTTTTGAACATTTCCTTCGTTTAAGTCGGTTAAAACAACTGTTGCTCCTTGCTCTGCAAAGGTTTTAGCAATTTCAAAGCCAATTCCACTACCAGCACCAGTTATTAGTGCAACCTTCTCAGAAAGCATTTGCTGCATTTGTTTGCCTCCTTTAAAAGACTAGTTCACATTATTTAGTAAGATTGGACTAATTGTGAATGTAGCTTCAGTCTTTTCAGTAATTTCTTGAATCGTTGCTTCTCCTACACACTCTACTAAAACCATGCCTTTGTTTGTAAAATCAAAAACTGCTAATTCAGTAATTAGTCTATGAACTACGCTTTTTCCAGTTAAAGGTAAAGTACAAGCTTTTTTCACTTTACTTTCACCATATTTATTAACATGCTCCATGACAACAACGATTTTCTTCGCACCATTTACTAAGTCCATCGCACCGCCCATACCTTTTACCATTTTCCCTGGGATCATCCAGTTTGCAAGATCACCAGTTTCAGAGACTTCCATACCACCTAAAATTGCTAAATCGATATGGCCTCCTCTAATCATTGCAAAAGATTCAGCACTATCAAAATAAGAAGCCCCTTTAGCAGCAGTTACTGTTTCTTTTCCTGCATTGATTAAATCAGCATCTATTTCAGCTTCTGTTGGATATGGTCCAATACCTAATAAACCATTTTCAGACTGTAGCATTACTTCAATACCTTCTGGAAGATAGTTTGCTAACAAAGTAGGAAGTCCAATTCCAAGGTTTACATACATGCCATCTTGAATTTCCTTAACCGCAGTTTGAATAATTAATTGACGAATATCTTTCATGTTATTAGCCTCCTATACTCCTGTAGTCATTCTACGTTCAATGCGTTTTTCGTATGTTTCGCCATGGAAAACATGTTGTACATAAATGCTCGGTGTATGAATTGCATCTGCATCAAGTTCTCCAACTTCTACAAGCTCTTCAACTTCGGCAATTGTAATTTTTCCAGCCATCGCTGCAAGTGGATTAAAGTTACGAGCAGTTTTTCTAAACACTAGATTTCCTTGCTTATCAGCTTTCCAAGCTTTAACAAATGCAAAGTCACCTACGATTCCCTCTTCTAATAAATATGTTCTTCCGTTAAAAACTTTATGTTCTTTTCCTTCTGCAATTGGAGTTCCTACGCCTGTAGCTGTGTAGAATCCTGGGATTCCAGCGCCACCTGCACGAATACGCTCTGCTAAAGTCCCTTGAGGAACTAGTTCTACTTCAAGTTCTCCACTTAAGAACTGTTTTTCAAAAATTTTATTTTCTCCAACATATGAAGAAACCATTTTTTTAATTTGTTTATTTGCTAGTAATAGCCCAAGTCCCCAATCGTCAACTCCACAGTTGTTACTTACGATTGTTAAATCCTTTGTCCCTTTATCTCGTAATGCTAAAATCATTTTTTCAGGAATACCGCAAAGTCCAAAGCCACCGACAATAATCGTAGCTCCATCATGAATTTGTGAAACAACCTCTTCTACTGAAGTAATTACCTTATTCTTGCCCATTATTTTGCTCCCTTCAAAAGTAAGATTAGTAGTTTAACATTCTTAAACAAGTCCTGTAAGTTTAAATACTGCAATGATTAAGAATACTGCAACTGTTTTAATGATTGTTATTGCAAAAATATCTTTATATGACTGGCGATGTGTTAAACCAGTTACAGCTAATAATGTAATGACTGCACCGTTATGTGGCAAAGTATCCATACCACCTGATGCCATCGAAATAACCCGATGCATAACTTCTGGCGGAATATTATATTTGTTAATTGCTTCGATATACTTTTCAGACATTGCACTGAGTGCAATACCCATACCGCCTGATGCAGAACCCGTTATACCTGCTAATGTTGTAGTCGTCACTGCCCCATTTACTAATGGATCTGAGAATGTATGAGAAATTCCTTTACTGACTAATCCAAAACCTGGTAATGCAGAGATTACTCCACCAAAACCATACTCAGCACCAGTATTCATAGACGCAAGTAGTGCTCCGCCAATGCTTATATTAATGCCTGATTTTAAATTTGTTCGAATATTTTTGTAGCCATAAATCATCGCTGAAAGGATCCCAATAACGAGGGCACATTCTACTGACCAAATACCAACAACTGCAGTAATATCAACAACCCCAAAAGCTTCTAAACCAATCGATTTAAAATCAAATCCATTTGGATACCATTTTGGGAAAGAAACAACGAAAAATTTATTTGAAAATCCAACTAATAATAGTGGAACGAACGCTAAAATTTGTTTTAAAACTGGTGTAGGAGTATTTATATTTAATGAAGGAACTTCTGTTTGAGTTTCTTGTGTAGCAGCTAATTCCCCATTAAATCCTAAATAACCTTCCCCTGCTTTTTCTGCTTTCCTACGTCTTGATTCTAAGTACCAAAGACCGACTGCAAGTACAAAAACAGCAGCTAAAATCCCTAAAAATGGTGCCGCATAAATATCCGTTTTAAAAAATGTAGTCGGGATAACATTTTGAATTTGCGGTGTACCAGGCAATGCATCCATCGTAAACGTAAATGCGCCAAGGGCAATTGTTCCAGGAATCAATCGCTTTGGAATATTGCCTTCACGGAATAAGTTTGCAGCAAATGGATAAATTGCAAATACGACAACAAACAAGCTTACTCCACTATATGTTAAAATTGCACCCATTAATACAATCGCTAAAATTGCTCTTTTTGCTCCTACTAATTGAATAATTGTTTTTGCGATTGATTCAGCAATTCCAGACATTTCAACGATTTTACCAAAAATTGCTCCAAGTAAAAATACAGGGAAATATAACTTTATAAAGCCAACCATTTTTTCCATAAAAATATTACTAAAGAATGGTAGAACATAACTTGGCTCAGTTAAAAGTACTGCAAATAAAGCACAAATTGGGGCAAATAAAATAACAGAAAACCCACGATAAGCTACAAACATTAAAAGTCCTAATGCTAATAAAATAATGATGATTTCCATAATAACCTCCTTGTTATCTTTTCGAATTGGCGCTTCATTGACAACGCTTTCATTCAAACTAGTGAACTAGTTTAAATGCCACTATTTACTGAATTTTGCTCCTTTCAAACAGAATGTTCTTCTGCTTTTATACAAGCAAATAGTGTGCCAAGTTATTATTGGATTTTACTAAGACCGTATTTAATATTTTTAGGACTTAATCTACTCTACATTTATTTATTTTATAAAACTATTAATATTAGCTCAATTTATAATTTTCTAATAATTTTAAATGGAGTTTTTCCGAAGTTTCGGAATTTCACTCCAATAAAATTCCGAAAACCTGGAAATTCCAGAAATTCGGAATTTTTTTTTGAACATTCTATAATGAACTAAACTGATGAATTAAACTCTTCATCCAATCATGTACTTCTAAAAATTGAAAACCTTCTTTTCTAGCTTTCTCGTTACTCAAAGACTGATCACTATATGCATCAAATGGCGACTGATGTTCACTCGGACCATTAGAGCTGATAATAGCCTTTTTTCCAGTTTCCTTTTCACATATATTTACAATCTCTTTAAATGTAATACTACCATTAGAGCTCGCATTAAAAGGACCACTTTTAATCGATTCATTTTCACCTAACCAAAGTAAAAACTCAGCGGTTTCATCAGAATCGATAAAGGTCATCTCTTTGTTTAAATCAGAAATTATCATTTCTTCATTATTAGATATTTTATTAACGTGGAAAAGCAATCTCTTAGTATAATCATCAGGTCCTAATACGACTGGAAATCTAGCTGCAAACACTGGAAAACTTGCTTCCTGAAATAAAACAGCTTCACAAAGGCGTTTCCCTTCCGCATAAGAATATTCATTCTCTTTGTTATACACAACTGGATAATTAAAAGGATCAAAGTCACTTTCCACATGATTTAAGCCAGTATCATAGACTGCTAATGAAGAAGTAAAAATATATTTTTTAACATGCTTTGTTAGTAGTTTAATAATTTCTTTCGCTTCAATTGGAGTATAACAAATATTATCATAAACAAGATCCCAATTATGATTACTTAAACTTGTTAAAGTCTCAGGATTTCGTCGGTCGATTACAAAGCGATTAACTTGATCACCGAAGCTATCTTCCGTAATTCCCCTTGTCGCGATTGAAACGTCATACCCTTTTTCGATTAATTTATGAACAAGTCGTTTTCCGAAAAATCTTGTACCACCTAGCACTAAAACTTTTTTCATTTTTTGAACCCCCAAAGAAAAAATACACATACTAACAATTCGCCATAAAATAACAAAATACCTTCTAATAAAGGAAACTTCTTTTACCGAATTAAGTTTTCTATCTGGCTGGTTTTGTAATTTTGCCATATTCAATCAAAAAGAGAATTTTCAATAGCTCAATTTAGATTGTTCAATTCCTGAATTGAAATCGTCCATGTCTTTAATACACCTTTAAAAGAAAAAATAGTGAAGGCTTCTTCAATTTTACTCAAGGAAGCCTTCACTATTACTATAATGTTGTTTTATTCTAATCTAAAATAAAGTAAGCATAGTTTTGTAATAGGAAGGGGACTATGAATTTTCAATCCCCTTTTTAAATTGTCTTACTTTACAGTAACCTGACGTGATACTGTCCCGCTCTTATTACCAGCTTTATCAACTGCATAAATCGTAATTGTTACTTTACCAGCTTTTTGTTTTGGTAATTTCGCAGCAAATGAACCATTACTAGATGCATTTACATTCGCAACAACCTTCGTACCGATTGAAATAACAATTTTCGCATTTGCTTCTGCTTTACCGTTTACTTGAATACCTGTCGAACTTACAGATACACTTGAAATCTCTGGTTTATTCGGAGCTGTGCGGTCTAATACAGTTGTTTTCGATGCAACACTTTCATTTCCAGCTGCATCTTTAGCTGTTACATAAAGAACTGTTCCTGCTTTTTGCTTATTTAATGAAATTTTATATGTTCCATTTGAAGCTACTTTTCCTGTTCCAATTACTTTTGTACCATTCTTGATCGTAATTGTAGCGTTTGCTTCTGCTTTACCAGTTAAAACTACATCGTTGTCATCAATAGCATTAATAACTGGTGCTGTAGGTGCTGTTCTGTCTAATACTGTTGTATTAGAAGCCCCACTTACGTTTCCAGATCCATCAGTAGCTGTTACAGTTAAAGTTGTTCCTGCTTTTAGTTTACCTACTTGGATTTGGTAAGAGCCGTTTGCATCTGCTTTTCCTGAACCGATTACATTGTTACCAACTTTTACTGTAATTGTTGCATTTGCTTCTGCTTTACCAGTTAATGTCGCATCTTTATCACTAATTGCATTTACCACTGGTACTGCAGGTGCTGTTTTGTCCAGTACTACAACATCGAAAACATTACCTTCATTTCCAGCTTGATCTTTTGCAGTTACTGAAAGGATTGTTCCTACTGCTTGTTTTCCTACTTGAACTACAAAATAGCCGTTTGAATATGCTTTACCTGTTCCAATTACTTTATCTCCATTTTTTACGATAACTGTTGCGCCTGCTTCTGTACTACCTGTTAATTCCGTATCATTATCACTGAATGAATGAATGACAAGTGTAGCAGGAGCTGTTTTGTCTAATACAGTTGTATTAGCATCTTCACTCACATTTCCAGCTGAATCTTTAGCAGTTACTGTTAGAATTGTTCCCGCTGTTTGTTTACCTACTTGAATTTCAAATAATCCGTTTGCATCTGCTTTTCCAGATCCAATTTCGCTATTACCATTTTTTATTGTAATTGTTGCATTTGCTTCTGTTTTTCCAGTTAGTACTGTTTCATTATCACCAATAGGATTAATGATAATAGAATTTGGTGCTGTTTTGTCTAATACTGTTGTATTAGAAGCTGCACTTTCATTTCCTGCTGAATCTTTAGCAGTTACTGTTAAAATTGTACCTGCTGTTTGTTTACCTATTTGAATTTCATAAACTCCGTTTGCATCTGCTTTTCCAGTTCCAATTTCCCTGTTACCATTTTTTACTGTAATTGTTGCGTTTGCTTCTGTTTTACCTGTTAATACTGTTTCGCTATCTGCAATTGGATTAATAGTTGGTGCACTTGGAGCTGTTTTATCTAAAACCTTAACAGTTGTTGGTGTGCTCACGTTTCCTGAAGCGTCAGACACCGTTACTGATAATTCAGTACCTCCAGCAAGCGGGCTAATTTCAATATAGAATTTGCCTGCTTTGTTTGCGTCCTCTATACCGATTACTTTTCCATCTGCTTTCACGGTAACCGTTCCATAGCCTTCTACTGTTCCTGAAATTTGCGTATCATGGTCAGTAACTGTATTCACAATCGGTGCAAGTGGGGCAGTTAAGTCAGTAACAGAAACCGTTACTTCCTTGCTTGAGTTTCCTGCTGCGTCCGTTGAACTTACATATAGCGTTGTACCTGCTTTTTGCGGAGCAATCGTAACGGAATAGTTTCCATTTCCATCCGCTTTTGCACTTCCAAGTACGCCATCATTATTTCGTACAACTACATTTGAATTTGCTTCAGCTTTACCTGTAACGGTCTTATTGCTATCTCCTACTTTGTCAACAACTGGTGCATCTGGTGCCACGTTGTCGCTCACTGTAATTGATGTTACTGGGCTGACTTTGTTGTCATCATTCGTTGCTGTAATACTTAATACTGTTCCAACTGTTTGCTTACTGATGGATAAGCTGAAATCGCCAGCCTCATTTGTTTTACCAACTGCAACGACATTCTCACCGTTCTTCACAGTGATTGTGATGTTTGGATCTGCTTTACCTGTGATAACATTGTCCCCGTTACCTAATCCTTTGACAACTGGTGCGTTTGGAACTGGCACCACTTTTGTAGTCAAACTTACAACGTTTGATACACCAGCGTTTAAGCCACCTGTAATCGATACTCGGAATTGATAATTCGTGTTTTCATTTAAACCAGTTACGGTTACTTTGCCATCCGTCACAGACAATGTACCGTCCGTTGTTGCCGTTTGCCAGCTTGATCCATTATTTGAAGACTGCTGGATTTTAATTGCTGTTGCATCCACTGCTGGGTTCCAAGTTAATGTAGCTTTGTGTGCACTACTATCCACGTTTTTGAATGTATTTACGCTTGATGCGATGCCAAGTACGTTAAAGTAGTCAGTTGCATATTTTCCATCTACCATTTCTTTTGGTGTAATCGTCGCATCGAAATTGGTTTTGTACAGGTTACCGACAAGGTAGTTCATATCGGTGCTATCCACCACACCGTCTTGGTTCAAGTCTTCCGGATTGAAAGCCGGACCTGCTTTTTTCACGCTGTATTTCTTTGCTAGAGCTTTTACGTCGAGAACATCAATCACGCCGTCTCCGTTTAGATCACCGGCTGGACCATTCGGTTGCCTAGATACAGCTCCGATATAGCCGCTATACGAACCGACATCGTCGCCCCATGGAGTCTGTGTATTCATTGTGATGGTCTGAACGCTCTTTAAGTGCCCTGGTGCTTCGATGATTACTTTAAATGGGTCTTTTGAAATCGGAATGTTTAAGATATTGACATACCCTTTCGAAGTAATCGTTCCTGGGTACTTAGAACCATCCGAAAGTAGTGCATATGCTTTTGCATTTAGTGTTATATAGTCCATCGTTACGTTGTTCGCAAAAGCTTGAAGCCTAACAAAAGATTGAACTGAATTATGCGTCGGAAGAACTTGGAAGTTGTTCACTCGACTAAGCGCTGTAATGTTTGTCGGCTGCGTTTGACCATACTGCATCATGCTGAAGTTGGTCATTACATCATCCTCAACCATATTTCCATATAAAATGTTAGCCGGCCCTTGCGGATCATCGTTCTTCACTTTTAAGGTTACTTTCAAAAATGGCATCTTATCGCCGCTGAATCCTTTGAAATCTTCTCCGCCGCTTAAATGAGCGCCCACATTGATCATTGTTTTAGCTCCATAAAGAGGGTCAGCCGTTGCAACAGGCGTATCCACATTTACCTTCACGCCATGATCATCTGCCCATTTTTGGAATTCAGGCGCTACCGTCACCCCTTGCAAATCGTATACATCTTTCCAGTACGTTGCATTATATGTCCCTGACATCATTTGCTGAACATTGTGAAGATTCAGTGTCATCGTGACTGTATCATTCAGAGTCACTTTTTGTTTGTCATACGTCGGCACCATATACGGTGTGCCTTTTTTAACAAATGCATACTGATGGAAATCATTTACTATTTCCGCGTTCCCTGCTACATCATTAGGGAAAAGTGTTACGACTGCCGGACCGTTTTCAATGTCCGATTTTTCAATCCCAAATTTCGTATCCCCATTTGCATCTGTTGGGAATGCTGCATCCGGATCGTCAATGCGATTATAGTAATAGAACAAGGTGTTATTCGATTGGGTGATGCCTAGAGGAGCCAACTGAGCGGTTCCTTCATCGTATAAGTTAGCATGAACCCAAAACGCATGATAGGTATTACCTTCTTGTTTTTCATCCGTAAAATCTGAATCACTCAGCTCGTACACGCCTGGAGCATGGTCTTTATAAGTCAATTTCGGCAATTGGTTGTCCACTATAAATGGCATCGACTTCTCATACGTTTTCGCATACATATTTGTCGTATCAGTTGCGCGGATTTTAATCGTGTACTGACCTTCTGGCAATGATGCTTTTGTGAACTGGCTTGTCAATTCTTTCGACGGATCTCCGATAAATGGATAGTAGTTACTTGCATCAAAAGTAGGCATAACTAAAAACTGGTCCGTTGGTGCTGTACTTGCACTAATTGGCGATGGATATGTAGCTCCAAGTGCGTTGCCGTTTTTATCATAAATTACCGCCCAGACATATGTCATCGGGCTGTTTAATGAGAAGCCGATATTCCTTGCACTGCCAAGATTAAAAAATGAAGGGATGACCGGCTTTCTAGTAGTGGCCGCATTGTCGTCCATCATCAAGTTGCTGATTCCTTTTTCCACCGAACGAACAGCCAATGGCATACGATACGTTTCACTTGGATCATCATGGTTTACAATGTTCAAATATCCTTCGTATCGACCATAATCTGCATTACTTGGTACGTTCACGGTTGCTGTAAAGCTTGTTGTTTCTCCTGCTTTTACTGTTACTGATGGTGAACTTGTTGTCACTGTAATGCCGTTTTTAGTTGCATCACTTACTGATGCATTTGGTTTAATAAAAGTTGCAGATATATCAAACGTTTTGTTAGAGTTTCCTCTATTTTTTACTTTCACTGTTCGATTACTCGTATTGACCGCACCGTCTTTTCTATACACTGCGCCAAACGTTAATGAACCTTTTTCGTAATTCATGTTCACAGTATTACCACTACTATCAATGTTTGAAGTTGTGTCTTGTGATTTAAAGCTCACGTCACGTTTTACTGCTTTCACTACATTGACTAAACCAGCACCTTGTTCATATACAGAGTAATCTCCGTCTAGATTTCCAGAAGTGTTCGACAACGCTGCTTTTACGTCAGCTGGTGTGTAGTCTGGGTGTGCTTGTAAGATTAGCGCAGCAATTCCTGCGACATGTGGCGCAGCCATCGATGTACCTGATATACGAGCGTACGCGTTACTATAGTCTACTTTGTCTGGGCTATGAACGAAATATGGATAAGTTGAGTACACTGATACACCTGGTGCAACAACATCTGGTTTAATATCATATGTCGAAGCGACTGGTCCCCTAGAACTAAAGCTTGCCAAGTGGTTTCCTTGGGTATTCGTTGAACTTACATTCGCAAAAGTGATTGTTTTTGTGCCTGCACTACGTAAACGTTCACCATCAGCTTTAGTCATACGGAATGTTGGTATAAACCCATCATCACTTGCTAAGTAACTATCAATGTCTCCATCAATATTGTTACTCATTATTGCTGCAACCGCACCTGCTTTCGCTGCGTTTGTTATTTTTTCAGCTAACGTGATTGAACCTCGTGTAATAAGTGCAACTTTTCCGGTTAAATCGATTGGATTACCGTTCGCATCTTTAAAATCAGCTGCTTGTGCTAAACCAACATCAACGAATTGATAAGTTTTATTCTCAAGATCTGATAAATGATCGTTATAACCTTTTCCAAGTAACTTGAAGTTAGTAAATGTTTCATTCCCTACTTTTGCTGATGTAGTCGGGATACTTACCGGGAAATCACTTGCTCCAACCGTAATTGCAAGCGCTGATGCACCTGGCGTACCTAATGTGCCTTCACCCGGACCTGAGTTCCCTGCTGAAATTACACATGTTACACCAGCAAGAGTTGCGTTATTAATTGCCACAGCTTCTGCTGATAAAGGATCATTACTTGGTGCCCCAAGAGATAAGTTGATAACTTTCATACCATCTTGTAAAGCTTTGTCAATCCCACCAATAATCGCATCTTGAGACCCTGAACCGTAAGGACCAAGTACACGATAATTATACAAGTTTACACCTGGTGCAACACCTTGTGCTGGTAACTCTATATTATTTTTCGATTGAGCTGCAATCGTACCTGAAACGTGTGTACCGTGGAACGTATAATACGGTTCTCCACCATCACCTTCAGGTTTGCCAGCTTTTACCCAATCTTCAACTGTTGTTTCCATTGGATCAGCATCGTTGTCAACAAAATCCCATCCTTTAACTGTTGTTGGATCGATTTTGCTAGCATCTTCTCCACTTTTTGCACGGTAGCCTTTATATACGTCTGTTAAATCTGGATGATTGTAGTCAATCCCTGTATCAATTACCCCTACATTGATTCCTTTTCCAGTAGTACCTTCTTTATGCAAATCTTCAATACCTGGTAATGGAATGTAATTTTCTGGTAAATTATTCTCACCTTGTTCACTTTGCGCAGAAGCTTTCAGTTCACTTGGGTCAAGCTTTACTATGTCATCGTTTAAAACACGACTTACTACACCAGAATCAAATAATTTCTCAACTAAGTTACCTGGTAATGTCATTGCCACCCCGTTTAATGCATGTGTGTATTCACGCGTAATTTGAACGGTAGCATCCCCAACTTTGTCTGTTGTTTCATTAGATACTTCATTTGGTGCGATGCTTAATGAAGATACTGCATTTACTGAATTTGTTTTACTTGCACTATTATTTAACTCGTTTACAAATGACTTGAATGTAGCTTGTGACGAGTTAACTGCGCTATTTTCTGCGCTTAGTGTCGTTTTTTCACCAGCCACTTGTTTTTGTAGGACACTTATTTTTGCTGGATCCTGTGTAAATTCGACAATAACCTTAACCGGTTTTGAGCTTTTCGTATCAATCTTTGGCGAAATCTTTACTTCGCTTTCTGTTGATATTTTCTTTAATGCGTTGATTTGATCAGCTGTTAAGTTAGGCGTCGTTGTGTTTTGTGTAACTGAGCCCACTACCGTTTTTTGTGTGCTGACATTTGGTGCGGCAGCCAATACATTAAACGGAATCAGCGACGTCACAACAAGTGCACTGATTGACGTTTTCGCTAAATTTACTTTGAAGTTTCTTTTACGCAAATTTTTCTCCCCCATTTTTATAATCTTTTGACAATTTTCTTTCTTTTTTTTATTTTAACGCTAGAAAACGACATCGTAAATTGGGGGAATATCATCAATTCAACTATAAAAAAGTCAGAAAATAAGTCCTATTTATAGCACTAATTACGATTAACCTAAATAAAACTATATTTTCCGCTAATTATTACTTGGGGGAAATTTGTCTTTTTTTATGTAAAAATCAAAACTTGCAAAATATTTTAATAATTATTATAATTTTCTAATTCGACCAAATTTTTACATAAATGTAAGTGGTTCGTGTTTTAATCAAGGATAAAAAAAAAAGATGCCAATGCATCTCATTTCTAATGACTTTATATACTCTTTATCTCAATATAATGAGTTTCAGGACGTGCACTTAATCTAAGTGGTATTTTCGTCGTTCCATATCCATTACTTATTATTTGAGTCATACCATTATACTGGTGTGTCTTACCTTTCTCATACGGCCCGTATCCAAAAATTCTAATTTGCCCTCCATGCGTATGACCGCTTAAAACAAGTGATACTCCATGTTCAATCGATAATAACTTTAGTACTCTAGGATTATGACTAACTAAAAGTTTAAATGTATCTTGTTTAACACCTTGAAAAGCAAGATCAATGTCCACCTTCCCCGTTTTCAAATCATCTACACCAATTATTGCCCACTCACTTTGTTGATGTCTTATCATTTCAGCTGCGTTTTTTAATACAACGACATTCCATTTATTAAATATTGTCTCTAAATCTTTCTTATTAATTTCGATATCATTATTACCCCAAACAAAATAGACCTTCCCAAGACTACTAAGCTTCTCTAAATTTTGTTCGATTCGTTCAAGTGGCACACCTTTTTCAACCAAATCTCCACCAATAATGACAAGATCGACTTGATTTGTCATTCGCTCTATAATAGAAGAATGGACTTTTCTTCTATGAATATCAGAAATAAAAAATATTCTAATTGGCTTTTCAAGAGATGTATTTGAAAAAGAAAATTCATGTTTTCTTACTATATTTAAATGGGCCTCTATAAACATATAAATTAATAACAAAAAACCTAGTACTATACAAATGAGTAAAATCGTAATCATATAGCCCTCCATTTCCAGCAGTGAAAGAATTGTATATACGCTGTGTACTTTTCAAAAAGGCTTTTTCGTAAATGTTACTTAATTTCCTTAATTATTCTAGCTGGATTCCCTCCAACAACTACATTATCAGGAACATCTTTTGTTACTACTGCACCTGAAGCGATTACTACATTATTTCCAACTTTAACTCCTGGATTAATAATCGCTCTACCTCCAACCCAAACATTATCACCAATTGTAACTGGCTTGCCATATTCCGCTCCACTAGCCCTTTCAACTGGATCAAGTGGATGTGTAGCTGTATATATATGGACACCAGGTGCCATAAAACAATTTACTCCAATGTGAACGGGGCATACATCCAAAATGACACAATCAAAGTTGGCATAGAAATTTTCACCTACATGAATATTGTAGCCGTAATCACAACGAAATGTAGGCTCAATATATATACTATCACCAGTCGAACCAAATAACTGCTTTATTAAATTTTCTCGTATACTACTTTCTGTTTCAAGTGTCAAATTATACTCACGAGTTAAGCTTCGAGCACTAATTCTCTCCTCAATCAATTGTAGATCCCATGCTAAATACATCTCACCGTTTATCATCTTTTCTTTCTCAGTCAAAAGAAATCATCCTCTCTTCTAATGCAAGAATAAGTTGATGAAGAGAATAACTCAACCTTGTTATTACCTCTATTTCTACTATCAATTCTTGCTCTTTTAAGCCTTTAAATTCCCTTATATCTCAAACTGCTACCTCTGCACTTCCTTCCCCTAATATGTTAAAGTTAAAATATTAAACTCGAACATATTTTATTGGAGGTATTAAGTTGGATTTAACGATTTACTTATCATTTATAGGAGTGTCTTTATTATTAATTATAGCACCTGGGCCAGATAATATATTTGTGATGGCACAAAGTATTTCTTACGGGAAAAAAGAAGGAATCGCAACGGCATGTGGTCTTTGTTCTGGTGTGACAATTCATACTCTTGCTGCTTCGATTGGATTATCTGCCATCTTATATAAATCAGATGTCGCTTTTTCCATTTTAAAATACTTAGGTGCTTTTTATTTACTTTATTTAGCTTATCAGGCATTTCGTTCAAGTAATGAAGTAGGTTCATTTACGAAACCAAAAAAGCAAACTTTACCTGCTTTATACCGTCGTGGTTTTTTGATGAATGTACTGAATCCTAAGGTTTCATTATTCTTTTTAGCATTTTTACCTCAATTTATAAACAAGAATGGTATGGCAGTTCCTCTACAAATGATTATTTTAGGTTTAACTTTTATGGTATTAACACTAATTGTATTTTCTATTATAGCTATTTTTGCAGGTAGCTTAGGTGAAAAATTGTTACAAAATGAGAAATCTTCTAAAGCTATCAATCTAGCACAAGGTATTATTTTTACGGCAATTGGATTAAAACTATTTTTTATGGACCGATGAAAACGTATTTTAAATTGAACAGAAAAATGAGTACTTTAATTAGTACTCATTTTTCTATTTGTTTGGAAGTAAAATTTATCTATTTACTCTTATCTTATTGGTTTTTTATATGATGTTGTTCTGTTTTAGTTAATTCACATTCTATTTTATTATTATTTCGTTTAATTTAGTAGGTTTCCCTCAAATATTCATAATTCATGATCCTTTATTTGCAGAATACCCGATTTTAATTTCAGTTTTCACTTTTTTATTTGCACTTTTCATCATTTCATTTGCACTCCATCATTCAACACATACCTAGAATTTATAAGATTTTCAGTTCCCCTGCTTTTATCATACCTGCTTGTTTTAAGAGCATATACACGATATACGAAACGATTCCTGGAACTAATATGTATGTCACAACCATGGGTATAATAGCTGCACTTCCATATGTTGCTAATAAATTCATTGGGGCAACGAGTGCACATAAGCCTAATCCTGCAATTTCTTTTGGTGCTTCTATATGAAATAAGAATACAGATATTGGCCCAGCCACAGCACTTGCAATTATAGTCGGGATAAGAATCTTTATATTTCTAGTTACATTCGGTAGCTGTAACTTAGGAGTGATGATTAATAAACCAAGAATACTTCCTGGATCGTTCTCTCGTGCAGAGATAATTGCTAAACCAACAAACTGTGCTGCACATCCTGCTAATGCAGCTCCTCCAGCAATCCCATCTAGATTTAATGCAATTGCTAGTGCGGCAGAAGAGGCAGGTGAAACAATCAATATTCCCCACACAACTGCTAACACAATAGAAGAAATAATAGGTGAACCTTCAGTCGAGCCTTTAATAAAATTCCCAACTGCTATTAATATGGGCGAAATCCATTTTGATAAATATAATCCAATTAATCCAGCAATTAAAATTGAAAATAGAGGTACAACCATTAAATCTAGTTTCGTTTTACCTTGAATGGCTTTTCCAATTAAAATAGCAACTAAAGCTGCCAATAATGCTCCGACTGGTTCTCCCATTTTAATGGTCATCGCCGTATCTACCATCAATAAAGCTCCAGAACCTATTATCGCAGCGGCCATTGCGGAAAAAATTATCAGCGTACCAGAGCCTAATAAAACTGCTATTCCTGCTCCAATAGCTGGTGCCATTAATAACTTAGTTGAAAAGCCAATTGTTATTAACGATTCAAAATGAAAAATCTTTCCAATACTCTCCAGTAATGAACCGATACCGATCATGACAAACACGGCGTGTGCAATGCCTTCTGATGCTCTAAAAACACTACTTTTTTCTTGCGTACTCATATTATACCTACCTTTTTTTAGTAACTACTTCTAGTATTTGCTAAATGAATAGAAAATTATTTATTAATAGAAGCACAAAAAAAAACGTCCAAATGGTTGGACGCTTTCAATTAGAAAATTATACCATATTTGTCGAAAAACTTAAACACTCTTCAGCTTTCATTATTTGTTTCCAAACTTCATTCGTTGAAGTTCCACCTTCACTTATTCTTGCTTCCATAACCGTTTTTGGATTTAATGTATGATAAATATCCTCTTCAAACACTTCATTAATTTCCTTATATTCTTCTAGTTTTAATTCCCCTAGAAATTTATGATTCTCGATCGCATATAAAACTGTTTTTCCAACAATTTCGTGCGCTTGACGGAATGGAATATTTTTTCTAACTAAATAGTCTGCAAGGTCGGTAGCATTAGAATAATCATTCTTAACAGCTTCATACATGCGATTTTCGTTTACTTTCATTGTATCGATAATCCCTGATAGTAATTGCAATGATCCCACAACTGTGTAAACAGTGTCGAACATACCTTCTTTATCCTCTTGCATGTCCTTGTTATAAGCTAAAGGTAGTCCCTTTAAAACAGTTAATAATCCGATTAGGCTACCATAAACTCTTCCTGTTTTACCTCGAAGTAATTCTGGAACATCTGGGTTCTTTTTCTGCGGCATAATACTAGAGCCCGTACAAAAAGCATCATCTAATTCAATAAACTGAAATTCTTGACTAGACCAAATGACAAACTCCTCTGACAATCTAGAAATATGTGTCATCAGTAATGATGCATGTGAAAGGAACTCTATGATAAAATCACGATCGCTTACTGCATCTAAACTATTATGGTAAATGTCGCTAAAACCAAGCAATTCAGCAGTTCGATAACGGTTAATTGGGAATGTAGTTCCAGCTAATGCACCTGCACCTAATGGCGAGATATCTACTCGTTTTAAGCTATCTTTGAAACGGCTCTTGTCACGTTCAAGCATCCAAAAATACGTTAGTATATGATGTGCAAACGAAACAGGCTGTGCTCTTTGTAAGTGCGTATATCCAGGCATAATTGTATTTACATGTTTTTTTGCTTGAGAAACAATTTTATTTTGAACGTCTTCAATTAATTGAATAATGGAGGTCGTATTATTTTTTAAAAATAGATGCATATCCGTTGCAACTTGATCATTTCGACTACGACCTGTATGTAGTTTTCCACCTACAGGACCAATTTCTTCAATTAACAAACTTTCGATATTCATATGAATATCTTCATTTTCAACACTAAATTGAACTTCATTTTTCTCAATTTTTTTTAAAATCTTGTTTAAACCATCTATTATTAAACCAGCTTCATTTAGTTCAATAATGCCACATTCGCCAAGCATAGTCGCATGCGCTATACTACCAGCTATATCTTCCTTAGCCATTAATTGATCAAATTTAATTGATGCTGTAAATTCTTCTACTAATTGATTTGTATCCTTCGTAAACCGTCCGCTCCAAAGCTTTGACATAGCTACCTCCTTATTCCAAAACAATTTTATTTACTTAAAACAGTACTTTTATGTGTCACTTCGCTATATACCTTCGTTGGTAATCCCCATAATTTAATAAATCCTACAGCTGCATTGTGATCAAACATGTCACCCTTTGAATAAGTTGCAAGCTCTTCATTATATAAACTGTTTTCAGATTTTCTACCTACTACTGTATGATTACCTTTAAATAATTTCACACGAACAACACCTGTTACCGTTTCCTGTGTTGTATTAACAAACGCATCTAAAGCTCCCATTAAAGGTGAATACCATAATCCATCGTAAAGCATTTTCGAAAACTGTTGTTCGATATTTACTTTAAAGTTTGTTACTTCTCGAGGCAGTGTTAGGAACTCTAATTCTTTATGTGCATTGATTAAAATTAATGCTGCTGGGTTTTCATAAACTTCACGAGATTTAATGCCTACTAATCTATTTTCAATATGGTCGATTCTTCCAACACCGTGCTTTCCACCTATGCCATTTAACTGTTCAATTAATTGAACTAAATCAATAGGTTGACCGTTCAAGGCAACAGGAACACCTTTAGTAAACTCAATTTCAATATATTCAGGTACGTCCGGAGTATTTTCAATCGCATTCGTCCAATCAAAAGCTTCTTCTGGTGCTTCATTCCATGGATTCTCTAATACACCCGCTTCACATGCTCTTCCCCAAATATTTGCATCGATTGAAAATGGATTATCTAAATCAACTGGAATTGGCACACCATTTTCATTTGCATACTGTATTTCCTCATCACGAGTCATACCCCATTCACGAACAGGTGCTACTACTTTAAGATTTGGATTTAAAGCCATTACTGAAACCTCAAAACGAACTTGGTCATTTCCTTTTCCAGTACAACCATGGGCTACTGCAACTGCCCCTTCTTGTTTTGCTACTTCAACTAATAATTTTGCAATTAAAGGTCTTGATAAAGCAGAAGATAGAGGATATTTACCTTCATATAAGGCATTCGCTTTTAGAGCAGGAACAATGTACTCATTTGCAAATAAATCTTTAACATTGATCATATATGACTTAATTGCACCTAAATTTAACGCCTTTTGACGAACGGCTTCTACATCTTTTCCTTCCCCTAGATCAAGACAAAGCGCGATTACATCATAGTTATATTTTTCTTGTAACCACTTAATACAAACTGAAGTATCTAATCCACCTGAATATGCTAAAACAATTTTTTCATTTTCCATGTTATTACCCCCGATAGTCGAATATAAAAAATATAATAGATTATTAGAATTATAAATTACTCATTAAAGCAACAAGGATCGCTTTTTGAGCGTGAAGTCGATTTTCTGCTTCATCAAATACTACTGAATGCTTACCATCAATTATTGAAGCAGTTACTTCTTCCCCTCGATGTGCAGGTAAGCAGTGCATAAATAAATAATCTTCTTTTGCGTTTTCTAATAAGTGATCATTTACTTGATAAGGACTAAAATCTTTTAAACGAATTTCAGTTTCTGTCTCTTGCCCCATACTGGTCCAAACATCCGTAATAACAACGTCCGCTCTACTTACACCATCGATTGGATTATTGACTACTTCAATAACACTTCCATTTGTTTTTGCAACATGCTTCATTGATTGAAGTACAACTTTATTTGGCTCATACCCTACGGGACAAGCAATTGTTAAATACACACCAAGCTTAGCTGCCCCTTCAATTAACGAATGGCAAATATTATTATTCCCATCTCCAACGTAAGCAATCTTCAAACCTTTTAATCTACCTTTATGTTCAAGAATTGTTAAGAAATCAGCCAATATTTGAGCGGGGTGATGTAGATCTGTTAAGCCATTGATAACTGGAATTGACGAGTGCTCAGCAAACTCCGTTAACATTTCATGAGAGTTCGCACGGATCATTACGCCATCTACATATCGAGAAAATACTTTAGATGTATCATGAACGGATTCACCTCTGCCCAACTGTAAATCCTTGCTGCTCATAAAGATTGCATGACCACCTAATTGCATCATAGCGATTTCAAAAGAAAGTCTTGTTCTCGTTGAATTTTTTTCAAATATCATCCCTAATACTTTGTCTTTTAAATAAGGATGCGCCTCTTTCGCTTTTTGCATATTTTTCATCTCTAATGATTTTTCAAGTAAGAATAATAATTCACTAGATGAAAACTCACTAATCGTTAGAAAATTTTTCCCTTTAAAATCCGACCATTTAACAGAGCTAAAATTCCCTTTTGTAACATTTCCCTTCGGCATTTGTGTATAGCTAGTTTTTTTCACATGATTTTCTTTCAATACTTTACTCATAAATCCATCCCCTTTTTTAGAAGCTCAGATTCTTATATAATGAATGATTATACACAAATATAAATAATTATACAATTCATTTTTTTGTTTTTTTTGGTAATTTCCCAAGACAAATGAACCGCACCTAAAAAATACCTTGATACCACTCACTTCATATTAAAAAAACAACTAGAAAAATCACTTAAAATAAAAAAAGGCGAACTAACCAAACCCCATTTATGAGTCGGCCAATTCACCTTTACTAATATTTATTCATTTACCAAGAAATGACTTTAACATCCAAAGCATCTTTTCTATTTCAGCAATTTTACCTAAAAATAAATCAGCTGTTTCTTGGTCATTACTTTCTTCTGCTATTGAAATCACATCACGTGATTCTTGTACAATTTTTTCATAGTCCCTAATTAAATCCGATACCATTTCTTCTGCAGAAAAAGTATGATTGCCTTCTTTGATCGTAGCGGTTTCTAAATATTCACGAAGTGTTGCAATTGGTTTTGAACCTATTGTTAAAATTCGTTCACCTAATTCATCTACCATTACTTTTGCATCATCATAATACAATTCAAATTTTTCATGTAGAGTAAAGAAATTCTGTCCTTTTACATACCAATGATAATTATGTAATTTTACATATAACACATTCCAGTTTGCGAGTTGCTGATTTAATAAACTTTCTAAGTTCGTCAATTTCGTTCACACTCCATTTCGGCTATTCTTTGTTAAAATACATAGAAATTTTTCCCAAAAGGAGTGAGTTCTATTCTATTCTTTCCATGATTCTTCAAGTGTATTTCGAAATAATTCATTGAAATCACTCATATTTACCTTACTGAATTCCTTGATTTCCTTAACATATTCTTCAAAAAATTGGATTTTATTTTCAATGAACTCATTTAACACATCTTTTCTTGGCTCTAAATCAAATTCGTCACCCTGTTTTTTTCGGATTAATAACTGGTTTACTTCGTCTAAAAATCCCTTCTCTAAACCTTCAATTTCTAGTAAGTCATCAAACAAAATTGGAGGGATTTCCTTATATTTCTCAAGCCACATACAAGCCAAAATCGGTCTTAATACATAAAAATACTTTTTTATTTTCACTTCTTGACCTTGTAAATAATCTCGGTAATTACCTTTGGCCATGTGGAGGTAATGGTAAATACATGCTTTTTTAGAAAGCATTTCATTACCAATTTTCCTTAATTCTTCTGAAAGTGTTAAATCATCTAAATAAACAATTGGTGATCGTAACCATTCTAATAAGGCCGGATTGGATTTCGCAAAAAGATTAAGTGCCTTTTTTATATCCCACCCACTGAAGTCAAGCAAATCATTAATTGGATATTCTATGACATCACGTTTTTGATCAATACTTAAATACCAATCTTTGCGGTGAACATAAACAAACCTTACATCATAGTCACTATCTTTAGATGGAAAACCCCAAGCCCTACTTCCAGACTCAACTGCAAAAAGAATCTTTACATCATGTTCAATTTCTATTTGTTTTAGTTTTTCAGTTATGATTTCCCTCATGATTATCACCTTCATTACATGCTATAGTATAACTAGTATAAACGATTGGATGTGTGATGAGTGGAAAACTTTATTTATGTTTTAAAACCAGTTCGATCAACTTTTTTAAACGATTCCACAGAGGAAGAAAGAAGTATCGTATCAGAGCATTTTCATTATCTTCAAAATTTAAATATAGAAAAAACGGTGTCACTAGCAGGCCGAACAGAAAACGCTGAGTTTGGAATTGTCATATTGCATGCAGAAAACTTACAACATGCTGAAGGTATAATGCAAAATGATCCAGCAGTTAAAAAGAAAGTTATGACTGCTGAATTATATCCTTTTTTAATTGCACTAAATTAATAAAATAAGCATCGAAATTGACTAATCTAGCCACTTTCGATGCTTTTTATTTAATGATTAAAATTAAAAAATATCTTTTCAAGCTCTTTAAAACTAGCAGCTTTCTTAGCCGCATCAGACTTCTCTTGATAAAAACTAATATTACTAAATCGATGTAGTAATAAATAAATCATTAATTCATTTTGAAATTCTTCACTTAATTCATTTTCGAAATATCCATAGCTTTCTAGGAAGATTTTATTTAGTCCCTCGTATGGATAAAACATAAATGCAATTGGTCCAAGCAAATCATATTTAGCGTTACCTACAAAGCAATCAGCAAAATCAATTAAACCAGTAAATTTCCACATACCATCTACATTATTCATGATTAAATTGAATGGAGTGTATTCTCCAGTTAATAGTACGGTCTGCTCATTGTCTTGAATTGTTTTACGAACAACATAACTTTGTAATTGGCTAAATAACACTTCATTCATTCCGTTATTTCTATGATGAATTTCTAATTGCTGTAATTGATTCGATAAAAATTGATTCCAATCTTCATAGTCTTCTTGTCTTGAAGTAATCGTTGCTTCATGAATTTCTCTAATTATTTTTCCTAAATCAAACGCAATTTGCTTTTTCTCTTCTAGCGAGAGCTCATCAAAAATATCGATTAACAGTGTACCTTTTAGTTCACTCATTATTAAATAATTCCAGCCTTCAAATTGTCCTGTGGTGATTATTTGAGGAATATCAACAGAAAAAGTTCGGGCATTTAAAAACTCAAGAACTTGCTTCTCCTTTATAAACTCATCATTCACATAGGATGGATATAATTTAATAACGATTCTACCATCTACACTAAAAACGATATTCCCACCGTACGAAAATCGATTAAGCCTCTTGTAATCTATATTTTCCAAATCACAAATTTTGCTAATCTTACCTTCCCAAAAACAATTTTTCCCACGCATTATTTTATATTTATCTTTTGTTATTTTATAAAGATAGGTCATATTAACACCTCTTAAATCTATTCTCTATCATTTAATTATCAGTTGACGCTAACAAAAATACAAGCTTAAGAAACACAAAACAATTTTTCATATAAGCTATATTTTTTACGCAGTAAGATTTTGGTTTAAGACCGCCTTTCTTTTAATATTAAGTACAAATAAAGTAGCGACTAAACAAAAAATTCCTGCTGCAATAAAGATTGATTGATATGCGTTTAACCAAGAATAAACTAGACCCCCACCATATGCTGCCGCTCCAGCACCTAATTGATGCGCCGTATAAATCCATCCATAGATGACGCCAACTTTTTCTTTACCAAAGTGATCCGTTGCTAGTTTAATCGTTGGAGGTACTGTAGCAATCCAATCCATTCCATAAAATATAGCAAAAGCACTTAAATAGACTAATGAATTTGTAGAGAGTGCAAATGGAAGAATTAATAATGATAAACCTCTTAAACCGTAATACCAAAATAATAACCAACGATTATCGAAGCGATCTGAAATATAGCCAGATAAAGTAGTTCCAATAATATTAAAAATCCCCATAAATGCTAATATACTAGCAGCAGTAACTTCTTTGTAACCATAATCAATACAAAGGGATATAAAATGCGTACCGATTAAACCACTTGTTGAAAAACCACAAACAAAAAAACTCCCTGCCAATAACCAAAAAACTTTCGATTTAACACCTAATTTTAAACCATCAAACGCTGCCTTCACTGGATTGATGTTGTTTACTTGTTTCTTATTACTTTGTTCTGCCCCTAATGGCAAAACTCCAATATCTGACGGATCACCCTCCATAAAAATCCAAAGTAAAACATAAACAAAAACACCGAAAAAGAAGATTGTTAATACTGCACTTCTCCACGAATAGTTTTCAACGATATATGCCATCAACGGTAAAAATACAAGCTGACCAGCAGCAGAACTAGAAGTTAAAAGTCCTAGTGCCAATCCTCGCTTTTTTTCAAACCATGTCGTAGCGACATAAGCATTTAATACCGTTAAAAATGTACCTGCACTAAGTCCAATAATGACTCCCTAAATAATAAATAAGTGCCATATTTGCGTCATAATTGTTGTTAATAATACTGCTACTAATAATGCACCCATCCCTATTAACAACACACTTCTCACATTAAACTTTTGATATAGCCCTGCTATAAATGGACCAGAAAACCCAACGAGAGTAATACAAACCGCAAATGCTCCTGAAATTGATGCCCTACTCCATCCGAATTCTTTTTCAAAAGGAATCATCATCACTCCAGACATTGTATTTGTCACCGCTGCAATAAGAACAGATAGGAATGTAACGATTAATATAATCCAAGCATAATGTATTTTTCCGTTCTTCAAACAAACTCCTCCTTCTATACAAGACCATCGTTTTATCTCTATTCATAACAAACTTATTAAGTCATTTAAATCGAATAGGATCGTTTAAAGCATTATTCTTCTTCCATATCTTTCTGCACAAATAAGCGCTAGCATATTTAGCTAACGCGTTTAAATTAATTTATTTACTTTTGCCACTCATTTTTCAACATACTATATACTGCTATGTCATAAAACTTTTCTCTAATTTGTTGTGCCTCTCTTTGAACTCCCTCATGCTTAAATCCTAAACGCACTGGAATCGCTCTACTCTTTTCATTTTCTACAGCCGCTCTAATAACGACTCTATTTAAATTGAGCTCTTCATAACAATATGTAACTAAACCTTCTACAGCACGGCTCATGATCCCTTGTCCTTGCATCTTTTCACTGAGCCAATAGCCAATTTCAGTCGTTTGATTTGACCAGTCAATATAATGCAACCCTAACATACCAACTAACTCATCTTTATAAAAGATACCCGTTTCAAACCCATTATTATCAGCAAATTTTTGTAGCCACATCGGTATAATTGATCGTTGATAATCCTCAATCACTGGAATATTTTCAGCCCAAACTAACCACTCTTTTAAGGAGTTTTGATTTTCTTTTAGCGCTTCTACTAATTCTTCTGCATATTTTGGTGTTAATAAATTAATTGAAAGATCACTACTTAATTGTACTTTAAACATTTTTATCCCTCCTGATAAGAGCTGCGGTGAGTATTACCTTTGTCTCAAAGTTTCTATATTAATACTTTATTAAAGTGCTAAATCAATTCTGCTTTTTTATGGGTCTACTTTACTTCTCCATAAACTGTTAAAATCCTCTAGCAAAAAAATTCAATTTCACTAGTTTTTCTGCTGATTTTACACATTGCATATCTCAGATTGAATAGACTATTAAAATACGCTTTACTCTATATTTACGTCATTAACTTATTCGTAAAGTCCTCGAACTTATTTTTTAATTAATTCAAATTATTCTTACATTATACTAAATGTACATTTAATATGGTGAACTATTTATTATATTTATGTAACAACTTTCACAATAACTTGCCTAAATTAGTAGTTACATAGTATATTTTTTCACAAGGAATATTAAAACTTTCTAATCAAAAAAAAAAAAACAAATTGAGGTAATTTCATGCAAAATTGGATTATTGAAACGATGGATACTTTTGGTTATTTAGGTATCTTTTTATTGATCGCATTAGAAAATATCTTTCCTCCTATCCCATCCGAAGTTATTTTAACGTTTGGCGGATTTATGGCAACACAATCTTCACTTTCAAATATCGGAGTCATTTTCTTTTCAACTCTCGGTTCAGTAGTAGGCGCAGTCATCCTTTATTGGTGCGGTACATTATTAGATGTAAAAAAGTTAGAAAAAATCGTAGACCGCTGGGGTCATATTTTACGTTTAACTAAGAAGGATCTCTATAAAGCAGACGAGTGGTTTGCCAAATATGGTGTATGGACTGTCTTTTTCTGTCGTTTAATTCCATTAATTCGTAGCCTAATTTCGATACCAGCTGGAATGTCACGAATGAATTTTTGGATCTTTTTGTTATTTACTACTCTCGGTTCATTAATATGGAACACTGTCTTAGTGTTAGTCGGAGCGTCAGTTGGTGCTTCTTGGGAGAAGATTGTAGAGTATATGGATGTATATTCTAGTATAATTTATGGGATTTTAGGGATTGGAATAGTAATTTTTATTTTCCTATATATCAAAAAAAGAAAACATGCCACAAAATAATCAAAGAAAAACTCGAGACATTTAATCATAAGTCTCGAGTTTTTTATTTTTCCTTATTATCTCTGTCTTAAGACTCTCATCGAATTTAATACAGCTAAAACAGTCACGCCAACGTCTGAAATTACCGCTTCCCACATTGTTGCAATTCCAATCACGCCAAGTAATAAGAAAAATCCTTTTACAGCTAAAGCGAAAAAGATGTTTTGCCATACGATTTGTCTTGTTCGTTTCGCAATTTTTATTGCATCTACTATTTTAGAAGGTTCATCTGACATTAATACTACATCCGCTGCTTCAATAGCTGCATCAGATCCAATTCCACCCATTGCAATACCAACATCTGCTCGCGCTAGAACTGGTGCATCATTGATACCATCACCTACGAACGCAATTTTTTCCTTCTCAGATTTCATTTTCTCGATTAGCTCAAGCTTTTCAACTTTTTGGTGTGGAAGAAGCTCTGCATAAATTTCGTCTATTTTTAATTCGTCACCGATTTTTCTTGCAACAGAAGTAGAATCACCCGTCAACATCACAGACCTTTTAATACCAACTTGCATTAGCTCTGAAATAGCTTTTTTCGCATCATCTTTTAGTTGATCTGCGATGACAATTGAACCAACGTAGTGCTTATTTTTTGCTAAATAAACCGTAGTACCAACTTCTCTAGTTGGTTCATATAAAATTGAATGACTCTCCATTAGTCTTGAATTACCTACTAAAAGTTCGTCTTCATTAAACATAACGCTGATCCCATGTCCGGCAATTTCAGTGTAGTTGGATAGCTTTCCTTCTACAATTTCTTTACCGTATTTTTGGCGAATTGATAATGCAATAGGATGATTGGAATAAAACTCTGCATAAGCAGCTAATTCAAGTAGATCGTCTTTTGAATAACTTCGGGCAGGTACAATTGTACTTACTTGGAATTGTCCTTTCGTCAAAGTTCCTGTTTTATCAAACACAATATATTTTACATCATTTAATGCCTCTAAATAATTACTTCCCTTTACTAAAACGCCTGACCTAGAGGCTGCACCAATTCCTCCAAAAAAACCTAATGGGATTGAAACGACTAAAGCACATGGACATGAAATAACTAGAAAAATTAATGCTCTATATACCCAATCATATAATGTTTCACCAGGAATAATCACTGGAGGGATAATCGCAATAATAGCTGCTGTAATTACGACGATTGGTGTATAGATTTTTGCAAATTTTGTTATAAAATTTTCTGTTGGTGCCTTTTTATTTGTAGCATTTTGAACAAGCTCTAGAATTTTCGATACAGTTGATTCATTAAATTCCTTTGTTACTTCAATTTCTAATAAACCTTGGACGTTTATAAATCCACTTAATACTTCATCACCTTCAATTATTTCTCGCGGTAATGATTCACCTGTTAATGCTGAAGTATCAACACTAGAAGAACCGCTTTTTACGATTCCATCTAATGGAACTCTTTCTCCTGGTTTTACTACGATAATATCGCCTAATTGAATTTTCTCTGGAGATACTTTTTCAGTTTGATCGCCAGTTTTTAAATTAGCGTAATCAGGACGAATATCCATTAATTTCGAAATCGAGCTACGAGATCGATTGACTGCAATACTTTGGAATAATTCACCTAGCTGATAAAAAAGCATTACTGCGACAGCTTCAGGGTACTCCCCAATAATAAATGCACCAATTGTTGCTACACCCATTAAAAAATTTTCATCAAATACTTGGCCTCTAAATATATTTCGAACTGCTTTTAATACGACATCTGCACCTGCTATTAAATAGGCAGCTATAAAAAGAATCATTTGATAAAGAATCGGTAAGTTTAGTATTTGAGCTAAAATTAATAAAAAAGTACCGACGCCTAATTTAACAATTAATTTTTTTGTTTCGGCATTCATTCCAGATTGTTTCAATTGACCTACACTTGCATCCATTTTTGAAACAGGATTAATATGCGGTTCTAATAAGCGGATTTTATCCTTAGCACTTTCTAAAACCGTTTCTTTTTGGTCCTCACTAGTTGTAATAGTCATCGTTAATGTTGCAAAATTGACTGAACATGCGTCGACGCCTTCTAGTGTGGATACACCTTTTTCTATTTTCATTGCACAATTTGCACAATCAAGTCCTTCTAATTTTAACTCACTGTTTATTTGCCTTTGCTCCCTACTCAACAAACTCATCTCCTCTCAGGAAAACACACATCTTAATCCTCTAAAATATGTTCTAGTGCTTGATTGAAAATTTGTGTAACATGGTCATCTGCTAATGAATAATAAACTACTTTACCTTCTTTACGATTTTTTACTAAATGCGCTTGTTTTAGTACACGTAACTGATGTGAGATAGATGACTGAGTCATTTCTAATAAGTGTGCTAAGTCACATACACACATCTCAGATTGACTAAGTGCATGTAATATTCTTGTTCTTGTTTTATCTCCAAGAACTTTAAAAAGCTCTGCAACTACTGTGAGTGTATCAATATTTAGCATTCTTTCTTTTACTGAAAGAATAATATCCTCATGCATAACCGTTGTTTGACAAACTTCTTCACATAGATCGTCTACTTTCTTCTTTTCTTCAATCATAAACTGTCCTCCTATGAATACATGAGCAAACATTCATATGTTTTCTATACGTATATTATATGAGTGATTGTTCATATGTGTCAAAGTATTATTTGTAAAATTTTGAGGAATATTCAAATTCATTAAAGGAATACTTAGTTTAGTAAGTTTTTAGCTCGCAAATTCAACTAAATGGGCAACATAAGAAAAAAACTGCCTAATTAGACAGTTTGAGTGTTTGTATTAAGTTTTAAAATTTATTGATTTACCAAATTTCCAAATAAAAGTAATTTTAATTCATCTAATGACTGAATACTATCTATTCTATGATTATGCTCAATTTCGTCATAAGACCATGAATCTCTAATAATATGAATTGCTTTCATTCCAGCATCTATTGCAGGTACAATGTCACTTCTAAGTGAGTTTCCGATCATTACTGGATTACTTAATTTTTTATTTAACTCAAAATATATATTTATATCTTTCTTTTGTGTGATTATGACTTCATCAAAATATTGTACTAAGCCAGTATCCATCACACGCTTTGTTTGTACGTCTTTTTCACCTAAAGTCAAAATAGTCATACTTGCTACATCTTTGTGAATTGCCAATTCTTCTATTATAAATGTGTCACTTTGTAGCGGAACATTTTCTTGAAATATCATTTTTGCTAATGATTGTAATTGTTCAATGGCTGTACTAGAAATCTCGATATTATACTTTTTTATAAAAAATTCTAAAGTTGATCCCCACGCAAAAGGATAACGCTTTTTACTGAAACCCAACTCTTTTATTAGCTCCAGATCTATTTTATTAAAAACTTCTTTAATATCATTAATTATTACTTTTCCACCGAGTACTTCATAGACTAAATCCGCACATAAGTCTATGTTTTGTCGGAACGCTGCTTGAGTTTGAATTAACGTATCATCTAAATCAAAAATTAAATCATATTTCATAATTATGTTATCTCACTTTCCAACTGTACTTCATAGTTGTTAATTTTCTCATCATGTATAAGGTATTGTGATATACCTTCTCTAATTATATATGTAATTTTACGATGTGTCCCTTAATTATTTTTAAAAGTCTCCAGTGGATATCCGACACCTCTTAAATTAATGCATAAAAAAAAGCAGTTAATAACTGCCTACTAAGCTGTTGAAAAATGAGTTTGTCAATTAAGGATTAATATTTTTCAATGTAAAGGAAGCTGTTTGATGTTGATTTCCACTACAGGATTCTCGCTTTCCATGGGGCGAGTTCCTTGTAAATCTCTTTAGTGGTTTGATGTGCCTTTCCCTAATTCGTGTTCATATTCCATCACTTGCTTCTTATGTTTTGTTTTAAGAAAAAAATAGGTAGACATTATTATAATTGCAAAAAGTGTAATGATAAAACCTGCACTAATTAATTTAAGAATTGTAAATTGCAAATCTAGCATTCCAAATTTATGTGCCTGATTAATCGTTTCATTTGTTAGGTTGTCCATTCACTTGACTCCTTTTTATTATTGATCCGACTTAAGATATACAACTTACATTCGCTTAAGTAATGGAAGTATTTTGATTAATTATATCAATACAGATCGTATTTTCGTTAGAAAATTTTTACTTTTTTATAAAAATTCAGAAAATTATTATTGAGCTAGTATGCAATTTACTCCATTAAAAAAATCGACTATATAGCCGATTAAGTTGTGTAACAAACGCTTCGGCTAGTTGCCTAGTACTTCTACTGCACTCTTCTTATTTATTATGTAATGGAATGATTTCACGAATCGTTTTATTTTTAATTTTATATTCTACCATGACTTCAATTTTTTCATTTTTTTCAGGTTTACTTGTCATGTCAACAAAACCACTATCGTTTACCTTCGTTTTTTCTTCCCAAGCTCCTCCTCCTACTTCTGTTTTATTGTTCACTAGATATGCAGAATGCAGGATTGTTGCTTTGTGATAATCCCATGTTGTACCCGTCCAACGGAATTCACCATCGTAATTCCCTTTTAGCCCTTCAGATAAGACGGCTTGTATATTTCCATCCTTTGTTGTTCCTACCCATATATTTGTTTCGGCAGCTAATTTTGGAGACTTCGATACACTAATGTAAAAGACGTATAAGATAACGAATAGTATAGCACCTAAAGACAATATTTTTTTCATTTTCCCACCTAGAATTGTACTCACATCTTCCATAATATATTTTTAGAAAATTATACCAATAAGTCGAGAAAATTGTAATTGGGGGAATTTTGCCTTTTTTAATATAAAAATAAAACAATTAAGAATCTTAAAAATAATGATAAAATAAAATATATCCTAATATTTTAATAGCACGAGGTGTTTAATGGACTATTTCATCAATACTTTAAAAAGGATTAGACCCTATTTAATGGCAATTATGCTAGGTAGTTTATTTCTAATTGATCCACAAAATATTAAATTAAAAATTATTGTAGTGTGCTTAATAGGTAGTTTTTCGATAATTGAAGCGTCTATTTTGAGCTATAAAAATAAAAAAATAACGAATAGTATGGATTTTATTATTGGGTTATTTTTAATCATCTTTTCGCTCTTCAATTTAATGATCTATATGCTGTATCTCATCATTCTTTTAGTTATTTTCTTGATAGTAGACATATTTAGGAAATTAAAAGTAACGGTATGATCTTCATTGATTTTCTATGAAGATCCTTTTTTTGAAATTTAAATAAAAAAAGTCAGACGGTTACAGTAACTGTCTGACCACTACTCGATGGGCATCGTTGTATTTATTAACTATGAATATCCAAAAACGGTATTTCAAACTGTCATTGGTGTTTCAACTCAATCTAAAGAAATATTAATCAATTTTCAATTAGTAGTTGCAATAGACTTGTTATTAAAAAGAAGTATCTTATTAGAAAACCAGCCCATGCAAAGCGTCTATATTTTGCCCATCTTTCTTCATTACCATTATGTTTACAAATCCAAAGTAGAATCCATAATCCAACTGGTAAAATTGGTATGACAATGTGGTAATTATCAAAATTAAAGTTAATACTAAATACAAACAATCCCATAAGTACAGCGATCAGTGCCTTCCACAATTTAGGTTTTAAAACATTTGTCCTATAGACCCAAAAAATTACATATCCAAAAACTAGATAATTTACTAACGAAATAATCGTAGAAGACAGGTGATATTCATTAAAATAGAATTGTCCGTGCATAGCATTCTCCTTTTTGTTATTTATCCTTACTAATAACTATGACGAACTTTACGAAAATATTTTACTAGTTCTCCATTTTCATCATCGATTGATTCTAAAATTAAGGTGAAATTATTTTTCTCAAGTATCTTAACTGAATTACTATTTTTAGCTTCGACAGTAGCTACTATCGATTTTAACTTTCTCATCTCGAAGCAATATTTTTCTATTAAACTAGCAACCTCAGAACCAAATCCATTTCCCCACTCTTTTTCTACTAATCGATAACCAATTTCAAACTCATTATTTTCATTTTTTATAACAGCAGCAGTTCCAATAAACTGATTATCTTCATTTTTACAAACTGCCATTACTACAAAATTCTGGTTATGAGCTTGATCCATTTGGAGAATCCTATTTAATTCCATTTCATTTTCATCCAGAGTTTTAGGCCGATTCATTATGTATTTCATTACATTTGCATTCGATTGAAGCTTATGTAAATTAGTTAAATCGTCATTTTTAAGCTTTCTTAAATAAAGTCTATTGGATTGAATGATCATTTTTATCTCCTTGTTCTAATAAAAAGCCACCTAATAAGATAGGCGACCGATTTCATGTTAACAAATACATGTTTTTTTCTTAACTCCAAGCCTTCCTTTCGCTTCTACCTTCTCAATGTAGTCTGTTGCAAGAGGTACTTTACAAGCTGTATCCCCTACGTCTACTCGGACTTTTCCAATTTTTTGTCCAACCATCATTGCTTCAACTGTTAGGCTAGGTACAAAACTTCCTACAGCAATTACAAAGCCATTCATCGTATAACGAACCCTATTTTTGGAAGTATGTATATTATTTTCAACATAATTAAGTAACTTACTAATTTCTTCCTTATCAATTGCTTCGTCTTTTGCAATTGATAAATAATGACTATAAGTACTCCATCCACAATCCTCAATTAATTCATCATCTGACTTTAGCCACTCTATCGCTAATTCAATTGCATACGGACTCTCGGCAGCAACAGCACCAACAATACTTTCAGCAATCATATACCAATGTGCTTCCTTCACCCACTTTTGAAGCTCTTCTTTTGTCATTAACTTTGGATTTACGGATAAACCTGCTAAATACATAGCATCCGAATTGCCTGTATGAAAAAGTGATAATGCCAAATCGTGATCCTTTTTTATATATTTTACAAGCTTTTTCATATCACCAATTTTCACTCCAAAAAAGGGTTCTTTTGCACCATGACGCAAAAAAGTCTTTTTCGTTTGTTCAGTCCCCATTTCCTCTAATGCTTTCATAACCTCTTCTAGTTTCATCTCTTCACCCCTTAATAAATGTTTGTTCCGTACCATCGTTGTCTAAAATGAATCCTATCATACATAACTTGAAAGGAAAGTATAAAATGAACTATTTTTTTCTAATTAGCATCATACTCAGCATTATTCTCTCATCTTGTTCAAATAGGAGTACAGACCATATAGTTCATCTAAATAATTCCATAGCTTCAGGAACAAATCATGAAGCTTGGTCATATACAGGTAAAACTGGACCTAATTATTGGAGCTCAATGAATAAAGAATTTAATCTTTGTTCTAATGGTAAAAACCAATCACCAATTAATATTAGCCAAACTGTAACAAAATCCCTACCTTTAGGTATTAACTATCATAGCGGACTTTTTAAGATAGAAAAAGATCACTACACCGTAAAATTAGTTTCCTTGAATAATTCAAATAACATTAATTTAAATGGAACAAACTATACTTTAAAACAGTTTCACTTTCACACACCAAGTGAACATACATTAAACGGTTTACATAGTGATTTAGAGATACATTTTATTAATGAAAATACGAAAAAGTCAGTTGTTACAATAGGCGTTTTAGTTAACGACGGAAGATTGAATAAAGAATTTCAGAAAATAATTAACGCCAGTCCTATGGACGAACAAAATAAAGAGAAGTTTGTAAAAATCAATTTACATTCACTTATTCCATATTCTAGTAAAAAAGTGGCCTATAATGGTTCTTTTACAACACCACCATGTACTGAAGGAATAAAATGGATTGTGTTTACTAAACCACTACAATTTTCAAAAAAACAAGTTCAATTCTATCAAAACCATTTCGAACCAAATAGCCGTCCTGTTCAACCTTTAAATGGTAGAGATTTATTTGAGTCTTGGTAAATACGAAATTAAAAAAAGTTATCCTACTCAAAGGATAACTTTTTTGTTTAAATCATTATTCAGCAGATTTTTCATCTCTATTAATAACTTCTAATTTCCCTGTATGTGGGTCAATTACTAAGCCATGAACTTCTACACCTTCTGGAATAAGTGGATGGTTTTTAATAATTGAAACACTATGATTAACACTATCATATACATTTGTAAATCCAGTTAACCATTTGTCTAAATCTAAACCTGAAAAATCTAAAATTTTCAAGTTCTCTTCTTTAATACCTCTATCAATCATTTTTTCCTTCATTTTAGCTGGGTTTGTATTCCCCATACCGCACTCATGATGTCCAATTACTAATACTTCTTTCGCACCAAGCTCATAAATCGAAACTAGTAAGCTTTTCATAACAGAGCCAAACGGATGCGCTATAATTGCACCAGCCGTTTTAATCATTTTTACGTCACCATTATGAATATCAAGAGCTTTCGGTAAAAGCTCAACTAGACGTGTATCCATACAAGTAACAACTACAACTTCTTTGTTCGGAAACTTTGAAGCTACATATTGCTCATAATCCTTATTCTCAACAAACTTCTTATTAAATTCTAAAATCTGATCTAACACAAAATTCCCCTCCAAACAAAAATAAAGAGCTTTTTTTCTATACCTATTTTGAAGGAAAAGCTCAAAATATACAACCAATTTGCACTCATTGATAGTCTTATTCTAAACCAATTCATTAATTTATTACGCATTAATTTTATTTTTTACTAAATAATCATAATCCTTTTTCGTACGTATTTTTAAATTCCCATTAATTTCTATCAAAATTTTTTTATTTTGAAAGTTTATATTGTACACTAGATTTAGTCTTTAATAAGGAGGGAATTGAAAATGAAGTTTGAACATTCTATTGCATTACAAAATGGAGTTAAAATGCCACAATTAGGTTTAGGTGTGTGGCGAGTGTCACCAGAAGATGGTGTTGATGCAGTCCGAACAGCTATTGAAGTAGGGTATCGTCACATCGATACTGCAGCAGTCTATCAAAACGAAGAACAAGTAGGTGAAGCAATTCGTCAATCTGGTGTTTCTCGTGATGAACTTTTTATTACAACAAAAGTGTGGAACGCTGATCAAGGCTATGATACAACTTTAAAAGCTTATGATGAAAGCCTTAAAAAATTAGGCTTGGACTATGTTGATCTTTATTTAGTTCACTGGCCAGTTAAAGAAAAATATTTAGATACATATAAAGCATTAGAAAGACTTTACGATGATAAACTTGTTCCTGCGATTGGTGTTTCGAATTTTCATATCCACCATTTAGAAGATATTGCAGCTCATCGCAATATTCAACCAATGGTTGATCAAGTTGAATTACACCCATTTTTCCAACAAAACGAATTACATGAATATTGTCAAAAAAATGGTATTGCTTTAGAAGCATGGAGCCCTTTAATGCAAGGTGGCGACGCTTTAACAAACCCTGTAATTAAAGAGATTGCAGAGCAATACGGTAAAACAGCTGCCCAAGTCATTATCCGCTGGCACTTACAACGTAATGTAATCGTTATTCCTAAATCAATAACACCATCACGAATTCAAGAAAACTTTGATGTATTCAATTTCGAGCTTTCACCAAATGATATGCAACAAATTGCTACACTTGATGCGAATAAACGTGTAGGCCCAGACCCTGATAATTTTGATTTTTAAAAAGGAAAATATAATTAAAGAAATTTAAATAAAAATGGCTACCATTCGACTGAAAGGTAGTCATTTATTATTTTATTCCTTTAAAATCTTAAAGAATCCTTAAGCAATTCAGTGAATAACGGACCTATGACTAAATCAATACAGTCACGACTCAAAAGTTCACTTCATTTAATCATACTAAGTATATTTCGATTCGCTCTTTCCCTCCGCCTATATTATTTCGCTTTAGCTTTATTTCTTTAATTTCTCCTGTTCGCCTAATATGCGTTCCACCGCAAGAAACTTTTCCAAAACCTTTGATTTCCCAATATCTAATCTGATTTTCTTGATCATCATACTCACTATTTATTTCCAAATCTGCATCAATAAGCTCCATTGCTTTCTTCTCTAATAGAGGAAATGTTTCTGAAATTTTTCCATCCCAATAAAAATCAATTCTTGCTTTATCACTTGTAATATTTGCACCAATTTTTTCAGGTTCATTATAGTTTTGATACATTAGTTCTAAGATGATTTCCGCAGCAAAATGCAACTTCATAATTCGATATCTTTTCTCCCAATCGATCTCAACAACTACTTCCTGCCCTTTCTGTAGTTCATGGTTTTCGGGTAAAGTATAAATAATATCCAATCCGTCCTTTTTTGCGTCAATCACTTCATAATTTCCGATTTTGCCAGAGTCTGATTGTTGCCCACCTGAAAAAGCATAAATAATTGTTTGATTTAGTTTGACCATTAGACCATCTACTTTTGTAACAATTGCAGTCGTTTTTGAGAGATAAGGATCATTCCAAAATAGTTTTTTTACACCCATCATTTTTCTCCTTTTAAGTTTTACATTTTTACTATTGATTCTACTCATTGGATGATTTCCCTTTATATTTTTTTAAAATGCATATTATACTAAAAAAAACTTATAAGCTAGGAGTCTATATGTTTCTTTCCATTGATTATTTAAAACATGGTAATCCTAAACAACAGCTAGCACATTAAGCATTAACACGATTAAATATACTGAATGAATTAAAAGATCTTAGCCCTGTTCTATGCGGAACAATTACAGCAAATTTTACTTACGAAGGATTTGAGATTGAAATTTTCGGACAACCTGTTCCATCTATTAAACAAAATGCTTATCTTCATTTAATCATTGAGCATTTTATTTTACACAAAATCCAAATCTGAAAACTAAGATCATAAAACTAAAAACAGAACCAGCATTTTGTAAAATTTTAGGTTTAATAGGAGATTCATATGAGGAATTAATTAAATATCGAATTAGAACTAGAGCAATTGATTTAGAATTGAAAAATGAGTAAAAAAAAGAGGAACAATTTTGTCCCTCTATTCTAATTTTATTTAGTTACAACTTCACTACTTTTAACAAGCTCAATACGGATTTTCGTAAGCCCGTCTATTTCATCAACATATGTACTTAGCTTCCAATTTGCTGCAAGTGTATTTTTAATATTACTAACTGCTTCATTGGATAATTGGATTCCTTGAATTGCAGTTCCAACATCTTCATAATCTTTTTCAACTTCAATTCCAAATTTATATTTTAATAAAGTCATTAATGAACCTTTTGTTAAAAATTTAATTTGGTATCCTTCATTCACTAATTTAATAAAACTTTCTTTATCTTTCTTGTATAAATTTACTAAAGTTTCCCAATCAGGAAAACCATTACCATAATCATTTAAAAATTCGTAATTCTCTTCTTTCAGAGCATTAATTAACTGCTCATTTTCAACACCAGCATTGCGCAGTCTTTCAATCATTATGGCATTATTTATTGCGATCCCCACATAACTCATTATTGTTCTCCCTCCGAATTACAAGAATTTTCTTTTTATTCAACTTTATCATAAATTACAGGAGCAAACTATTAATATGATGTAGAATTTCTGATTACTAAATTGGATAGCCGAACGCTTTGTGAACTTTGTTAATTAAGTTGTGAACTTTGTTGATATATTGGTAGTTTTTGTTGATATATTAATGGTTTTTGTTGATATAGCACCAGTTTTTGTTGATATACCACCAGTTTTCGTTGATATAGCGCCGGTTTTCATTGATATACCACCAGTTTTTGTTGATATACCACCAGTTTTCGTTGATATACCACCAGTTTTTGTTGATATACCACCAGTTTTTGTTGATATACCACCAGTTTTCGTTGATATACCACCAGTTTTCGTTGATATACCACCAGTTTTCGTTGATATACCACCAGTTTTCGTTGATATACCACCAGTTTTCGTTGATATAGCGCCGGTTTTCGTTGATATACCACCAGTTTTCGTTGATATAGCGCCGGTTTTCGTTGAAACGAACCTATTCTCGTTAATTTCTTGTTAAATCTAGATGTTGACCATCTAAATCTCCATCAAAAAACCACAAGGATAATTAAATACCTTGTGGTCTTACTAGAAGACAACTCCATAAATCTATATTGTGTTTAATGTGATGATGGCAGTTGTTCCCTTCCCATTTTTACTCGTAATTTTCAAATCTCCGCCATAGTTTTCAATTAAGTTTTTCGCAATCGATAAGCCTAGACCATTACCTCCGTTAGCTCGACTTCTTGCTTTGTCTGCTCGATAAAATCGATCAAAAATATGATTAATATCTTCTTCTTTAATTCCGATACCGTTGTCTGAAACTTTTATTTCGATTCTGTTAGCAACTTGCGAAGTAGAAATATCTATTTTAGTGTGTTCTTTACTGTATTTAACGGCATTATCGAACAAAATAATTAAAATTTGCATTAAGTGCTCTCTTGCGATATTTGCTTTATTAACAACTCGATTAGTCTCACCTAGGTGAATTTCTAATTCTTCATGTAGCAGTTGATAATTGTTTATGATTTCATTTAAAACTTCTATAATATTTGTCGGTGCATATTGCTCTATTTTCTCAGTATTTTTCTCTAGCTTCGTCAATTGTAAAAGTTCATTCGTTAAAATAATCATTCTGTTCGCTTCATTAATACAAGTGTTTAATGAGTTTTCCAAAACAGTTTCGTCTTTTTTTCCCCAGCGATTAACTAGAGATAAATGGCCGTGAATGATTGCTAAAGGTGTTCTCAATTCATGAGAAGCATCTTCAACAAACCGCTTTTGTCTTGTAATTGAAGCTTCTAACTCATCCATCATTTTATTAAAAAGTAATCCGAGTTCCGATAGCTCATCTTTCGTTTCTCCTACAATAACTCGCTCTTTTAATTGATTATTTTTTATTTTAATCATTGTCTGGTTTAAATTTTTAATAGGATTTATTATTCTTTTTGATAAAAAGTAACCACTGAACATACTTAAAATTAGCGAGATAATTGTACCTAAAATAAGGATCATGAACGATTCTTTGATAAATTTCGAAAAGATTTCTACATTCATTGCAACTTCTAATACACCGTCGAAATTCTTATAGTGTAATGGTTTATTTATAATTAGAATCTCTTGATTGTGTAATCGATATTTTTGAATTTTGCCAACGTCATTTTTATTTATATAAATTTTAGGCATTGTTCTTGAAACAATAAATTTTACTCTTCCATCTTTATCTAATAGTCGAATCATTTCATTATTTTGGATAATTTTTTCAAAGAATTTTTTGTTTTCTGCAAAAGAAGCAGCATTCGGTTTTTTCGTTTTATAATCTTCATCCAAATAAGCTGACGTTTCATTCAACCTCTTTTCAATTCGATGCTGTTGTTGATTCATTACAGACATTTGAATTAAGCCAAGTTGAATAAGATTACATAATGTAAATATGAAAAACATAAGTACAGCGATTGTAATTGTTATTCTCCATCTAATCGAAAGCTTATTAAACAAGGAAAGATTCACCTCTACATCCTCATTACATACCCAGTACCCCTTACAGTGTGAATATAGGTATTATTCTTATCATCTAGTTTTGTTCTTAAATAGCTAATATAAACATCCACTACGTTTGTTTCAATTGTAGAGCCATAGCCCCATACAGTTTCTAATAAAATTTCTCTTGTTAATACACGATTTACATTACTCATTAATAAGTACAATAAATCGAATTCTTTTTTAGTTAAATCAATAACTGCTTCATCTTTTTTAACAACTCTTGCTGCAGAATCTAATGATAAGTCTTTAAATTTTAAGCAATGTAAATTTGTTGAGCGATCAATACGTCTAAAAATTGCTCGCATATGCGCTAAAAGTTCTTCAATAACAAATGGTTTTGAAATATAATCATCAGCTCCACTATCTAGACCAGAGATACGGTCGAAAACACTGTCTCTTGCTGTAATCATAATGATTGGAGTGTCTTTATGAGCTCTAATTCTTCTACAAACTTCAATTCCACTTAAATTAGGAAGCATTAAATCAAGTAAGATTAAGTCATACTCTTGGTCAATTGCTTGGTTTAATCCATCTCTACCATCATTTGAAATATGAACTTCATTTCCTTCATACTCCAATTCTAATCGTATAAAATTTGCTAATTCTTTTTCATCTTCTATAATTAATATTTTTTTCATTTATTTTATCCCTCATTTTTCATATAATAACATCTATAAAATAATTATTTATACTGATAAGGATATCTGTTTAAGATGAAAATG
>NZ_JBHJTJ010000011.1:70560-120594 GCF_042267765.1 Gottfriedia sp. NPDC056225
CTTGATAATACTACCTATTGTTTACATTTTCTAATAATTTCACTTAAAAATGATTAAAATTTATTTAAATTTTAATTTTCCACTTACAAAATGGTATGTAAAAAGTTACTCCTAATATCGTTCATAAAGTAAATAACAAGAGGTAAATCCATTTAAACTGTCTTTTACATTTTCTAATTTCAGGCCGTCGAAATAGTCGACAGCTTTTTATTTTGCTATTAATACTCCTAAAAAGAACTTGGCTATAAAAACAAAAAAAGTGTAGAGAAATTTTAATGGTTTCTCACACTCAGAATTTTGTCTATTTTTTTTAGTTTAAGTTTTATTTAAACTGAATTGGAATAGTTAATATATGTTCAGGTTGGCCGTCCTTTGCACTTGCTACATATAATGTCAGTACTCCATTCGGACTAGTTGGTTCATTATAATTTATCACTATTTTAAAGTTCCCCCACTCAGGTGCACCCATATCAGCCATGGTGTTCCCTTCTGCTAAAACATTGTGCCCATCTTCTAATTTATATAGAAATGTCGCTTCAAAAACACTAGCCTTCCCTTCAACAATTAACACATTTTTTCCTGTTGAATCATTTACGACCGAAGTTACTTTAAATGCGTCATTTTCAACTGGCGTAAAAACTTTTACTGGCGGTTTATTATCATCCTTTTTTGGAGGATTGTTATTTCCTTTATCCGTTGTATTATTTTGATCTGTTGAATTGTTTTTATCGGTGGTTTGATCTTTGTCCGAAGGTTTATTTTTATCAACCTGCGTTGTTTTGTCATCCTTTTTGCCATACCCGAAGTCGCTTGACTGACAGCTAGTTAGGCAAATTATGCTTAAAATGGCCATTCCTATAAATAAAAGTCTTTTCATACTATCCCCCCCTAAATTAATTTATTGCTGTAAATTTAATAATGTTCTAAATTAAATTAATTTTTTTTAATACATACAGCAACTAAATACAAAATGTTTTTCGAGGTGAATTGTGAATGAATCCATTTAAATAATAAACTAGAAGTTAAATTAGGATTGGCAAAGCTAGATTGCTTTAAATATTCGAGGAAATAACTGTCTATATAGTAATCTTTGAAGGAATATCGCGAACTGTTTCTAACACTTGTGAGTTTAAAAAACTCCCTAACAAAACTTTTATAAGGATTTACTTTCATATGAAGCCATGCGCTTAAATTCTTCTACATGTCTCGGTTGAAAATTTTTTCCTTTTGTTTTAGAAATTCACTTTCCGTAATAACTCCATCGTTTTTTAATTTGCTTAATTTGCGAAGCTTCACATCAAAGTCCACTTTCTCTCTAGTACTATATTCTTCAACATTTACTTCATAATTTGAAATTCCACGTTTACTAAATAAATTATAAGCGTTGATGATTGTAATCACTAGTGCAAATCCAGTCCAAAGCAATCCAAATAAACCAGCCTCTGGAATGACAATCTTAAAACCAATCACGATAAAAATAAGTCCAATAATTAAAGCAAAAAACGACTGTCCTTTACTTGGTTTCACCCTAATTTTCCTCATATTAGCACCTCCTTATCGTATTTATGATTTTAGAAATAAAACATTGAAGAATGATAATTTTCTTTTGCAATACTATATTCGACAAAACACGTTTAAATACCTATTCAATTTGAACTACCTTATTTTATTAAATGATTATCGTAAATAGGAAAAATCTTTTTTATCATTACGAAAAAACATAATAACTAGCCTTCAAAATGATATGATTTTATTAACCATCATCTATTTTCAGATTTAAGGAGGGGTGTACTTGATTTTCCAAAATAATAAACTGAGCCTTCGTTTATTAGATGAAACCGATATTCCACTTTTATCAAGATGGCTTTCTGACCTTAAAGTTCTTCAATATTATGAAGGTCGAGATAATCCGTTTGATGAAGAAAAAGTTAAACAAGTCTTTTTTTCGAAAGATCCTTCAATTCAAATGTGCATTGTCGTTTATGAAAATATTGAAATTGGTTATTTACAATATTTTAAATTAGATGCTGAGTCAAAAAGTGAATATGGTTATGAACTAAATAATGAAGTTATTTACGGAATGGATCAATTTATCGGTAATATAAATTATTGGAATCGTGGGATTGGAAGCTTACTTGTCTCATCAATGGTAAGTCATTTAGTTTCCATTCACATTGCTAAAAAAATAGTAGTAGATCCACAAACTTGGAATATACGCGCAATTAAATGTTATGAAAAATGTGGATTTAAAAAAATTCGATTACTTCCAAAACATGAGCTACATGAAGGCGAATATAGAGATTGTTTTGTGATGGAATATAAGCTTCTGTCATAGCCAGCTCCCTTGTAAGCCTGAAAATACTAGTTTGGAAACAAACAAAAAGAAAGGATGCCTCGTATATAGGCATCCCATTTCTTTATTTTACTTACTGCACAAAAACTTGTTTTAACGGCTGATCAGCTGGTCCTTCCAAAACTTCGCCATAGATTGAAAATCTTGAACCATGACAAGGACAATCCCATGATTTTTCTCCATTATTCCACTCGACCTCACAACCTAGATGAGTACAAGTAGTGTCGACACAATGAACTTTACCGTTTACATCTTTATAAGCTCCAACTCTTTTTCCATCTAATGTAACTACTGAGCCTTCGTCATTATATAACTCTTCAATTTTTCTAGAAATTGGTTCTAATTTACCTTCAATTAAATGTTTAGCTACATCAATGTTTTGCATTAAGAAATGTTTGATGCTAGGATCAGCTTGGAATCTTGAAGGTGAGAATACTTCAGCATCAACTGCTTCTTTTTCTAAAATTAAATTACTAATCAGCTGAGCAGAAACTGTTCCTGTTGTCATACCCCATTTACGGAATCCTGTAGCTACATATATATTTTGGTTTTTCGATGACAATCTCCCAATATACGGCATTTTATCTAAAGTTATTAGATCTTGGGCTGACCATCTAAACTTAATATCTTCAATTCCGAATGTCTCTTCACCAAAAAGCTTTAAATTTTCATAAAAAGTCATTGTGCGTGTTTCCACGCCAGTTTTGTGACTTTCTCCGCCAATTATAACTAATTCTTCATTGTTATATTTAATCGATCTTAAAGACCTTTTTGGATTGTCAGCGCTTATGTACATTCCTCCTGGATAAGCTGTTTTTACTTTCGCAGCTAATGCATATGAGCGATCTGCATGTAATTTAGTAAAAAACATTTGATTGCCATCATAAAAAGGAAAATGAGATGCACTTACAACATGCTTACATTTAATTTTTCTTCCACTTTGAGTTACGACAACCGGGCAATCACCTGTTTCAACGTTAATGACAACAGTTTCTTCGTATACTTTTAAACCATTTTCTATTGATTCCTTTAATAAATGAATTAAGTATTTCATAGGGTGAAACTGAGCCTGATCTCTCATTGTAATCGAATATTTAGTATCAAATGGTAATAAAGTTTTTACAGATCCAAATGAGTCAATTCCTAATGATTCATAGGCTTTCAACTCTTTTTCCAAATTTCTTACATAATCATCTGAAGTTGTATAAAGTGTTGCATCTTGAATCTCAAAATTACAGTCTATTTGATTATCATTGCTATATTTCTTTATAAAATCCATCGCGTTTTTAGTAGACTGATAAAAGATTTTTGTTTTTTCCAATCCAAAATGCTGAATTAGTTCGTCATATATTAAATCATGCTGTGCAGTTACTTTTGCAGTTGTATGACCCGTTGTTCCATTAATAATTTTATTTGCTTCAAGCAAAGCAACCTTCATTCCCGCTTGTGTTAAAAAATACGCAGTAGTAATCCCAGTTATACCAGCACCAACGATTACCACATCAAACTCACCATCATCATTATACGGTTCAAATGTTGGGATATTTAGTCCACTTCTCCATAATGGCTTTGAGTGGGTCGGTAAGCCATTAAAGTCAATTTTTTCATTCATTTGAGTACCTCCAAATCTGTTATGTGGTTATTATTACCAAATTTGAGTCACTTCATTAAATTAACTTTTCATTCTACTATTTAGTAAATATTGCTAAAATGGATATAATGATGAATGCTCATCAAACAACTTAAATGTAGTTAATAATAAGTAAAGAAGGTATTAATATGGCATATCGAATTAAAGACACGTTAATTTCTGAAGCAGATTTAAAAAATAGAGTAAAAGCAATCGCTGAACAAATTGAAAAAGACTTTAATAACGAACCTCTTATCCTTGTCGTCGTATTAAAAGGCTCTTTTGTATTTGCTGCTGATTTAGTTCGTGAAATAAAGGGTAATATTAATGTAGATTTTATTTCTGTATCGAGCTATAGCAACCAAACTGAATCAACTGGAAAAGTTAGACTATTAAAAGATTTAGATGAGAATATTACCGATCAAAACGTTGTTGTAATTGAAGATATCATTGATAGTGGTCTAACATTGCATTTTTTACGTGACCATCTTCAAATGCATAAGCCAAAATCAATTAAGATTTGTACTTTATTAGATAAGCCTGAAAGAAGAAAAATCAACCTACCTGTTGATTATGTTGGCTTTGTCATTCCAGATGAATTTATTGTTGGATATGGAATTGATTATGCTCAAGCATATCGAAACCTTCCTTATATTGCTACTGTAGAAGAGTATTAAGTTATTTAAAAAAGCCGTTCGATTTTTTATCGGGCGGCTTTTACTTATGCTTTGTTAAATTAAATTTACTGATCATAATTTTGAATTTTGAATTTTGACGGATCTATTTGTAACCAGCCTTTCCATATAGCGAACTTCTTTCACTTTTGATATTTCTAAACTTACTTGGGAAAAATAAATCAAAATTGAAATACGGGGTGAGTTTGTGAAGCGAAAAATTCTATTCATTTTTATTACAATTATCTGTTTAATTTTACCGACATTTAGTCATGCAGAAACAACCGATCCAGCATTAAAAATTGCCTTTATACGTGATGGATTTGTTTGGATAAAAATAAATAATAAAGAGGAAAAAATAACAAAAGTAAAAGGAGTTTATTCAGAACAGCCCCAGTGGTCATTTGATGGCTCTTATTTAATGTATCAAAAAGAAATACCAACTGGCCCAACAACTTCATACCCTACCCGCTCAGAAATATGGGTTTACAATATGAAAACAAAAAAAGAACAAAAAATCATCTACGATGGTGAAAATCCGAAATGGTCACCATCTAAAAATATAATCGCTTTCTTAGATAGCGGAGTCTTAAATGTTTCTGATTTTAATAACTTTTACAATATTGCACTAGGTGTTGATGACTATAGCTGGATACCAAATGGCAAAGGTTTTATTGCCTCTTCAGCTGCATCACTTAATCCAGATGGTTGGACAAACCCAGTTCTTTATAAAATCACTTTACCTAATGATTTAAAACAGATTACTAGCACAACAAACAATGTAAAACAATTTTTTGTCGTTCCTAAAACATTAACAAAAGGCAATACTTCCATACCGTCTATAAATGCAGCGAACTTTCAATTTTCACCTAATCAAAAATGGATTTCCTTTATCGTTAACCCCACAGCTTCATGGTCTATGGATAGTGATATGCTATGTATCATTTCTTCAGATGGAAAAGTTTTTGAAGTTCAGGATGAAATTATTTTACATTTAGATAATCCAAAGTGGGCACAAACTAAAAATATTTTAGGATACATTGCAGGTGGTGGAAGATTAGTATTTGGATACAAAAATAAAAAGATGAAAGTCACTGAAATGCCAGCCTTTACATCAACAAATTTAACTCCGCCACATTCTGCTGAATTAGCATTTACTTGGGTTGATGATTCAGCAATAGTTGTTTCTAGAGTAAAAGAAAGTGAATGGTCTAATGATGAAAAAAAACGTCCGAAACCATCATTAAACGTAATTAATCTTTCTACACATAAACAAACAAAAATAACAAATCCGCCTACAGGTAAAGGTGATTATTATCCAATCTACTCTAAGTCTTCACACAAAATAACTTGGTTTAGAAAAGGAGAATTGGATGTCATTGGAAATGTATGGATTGCTAATGTAGATGGCAGTAATACTAAGTTACTTTTAAAGAACGTTAGCTCGTACTCTATTTATGAGCGATAAAAAGAAAAGGATGAATACAGTTTCATCCTTTTTCCATTTTTAGAGCATCTTGAAAACAACCATCCTGCGTTCTGCTGCTTCTCTTGCGCCCCTTTCCCCCCACTCTACTCGCCATTCATAATTAGATTGATCGAACATTTTTCAACCTCATAAATTCACAACAAAAAATGCAATACTAAAAAATGTATTGCATCAGCATAATTCATTTAACGATAAGTAACTTCTGTATACCCTAAACTATTTTTAGTTGTCACCATTGGTTTATTAGGATAATAGAACACTAAATTTTTATAATTCATTTTGTACTTACTTTTTGCAAAATACTTATTCAAATCAACCTTACTCATTTTTTTCCCATCAATATAAATTGCTTTCCCTTTAGGTTCGCCTTTATCAAATCCATAGATTAGTTTATCATTTAAAAAATGCATTCCCGTGCCTTCTCCGGCGTACAAATGCTCTGCACCAGAAATAGAGGCAAAATTCATATTTAAAAACGCTGATGTTTTAAATATATAAATACTATGTGGGATATTCGTAATACAAAGAATGTATGGACTATGAGGGATTTTAACTAATTGATAATCCTCTTTCTTTAATTCCGGTAAATCTTTATGAATAGCAAAATTAACTGCTTTTTGTTCTGTATTAAAATTAAAAGATATGTATGTAAATATACTCAAAAAAGCTACACAGATTAACAATAATGTAATGACTTTTTTACTCATCTTAGTTGCCGTCCTTATTAAGAAATTTAATTTATTAAGCAAAAGCACACTTCTAATCTATTTATTCAACACATGTATTTCTATTTCCTTTGATTTATATGAAGGTTTTTTATTCAATCTAGTTAAATATTAATAAATATAGAATTAGAAGTTGGAGGTAATATGTTGATTAACATCGTTAAAGTTAAAAGAGAAGAGGAATCTATTTTACATAATTTGATGCAATTTTATATTTATGAATTTACTAAATATCTTTCCGACCTTAAACTCGGGCAAAACGGAACTTATCATAAGTTTAATTTGGAAAAGTACTGGGTAAATCAAAATTATCATGCTTTTTTTATTAAACATAAAGATGAATTGATCGGATTTGCCTTAATTGAAAACTCAACAGAGACTGCCTCAAATCGAGTAGAAGAGTTTTTTATTATTGAAAAATATAAAGGGAAAGGCTTTGGCAAGAAAGTAGCGATTGAACTATTCAATATGTTTCCCGGAAAATGGAGCATCTCCCAAATTGAAAAAAATGAACCGGCTAAAGCTTTTTGGAGAAATGTGATTCGTTCTTATACTAATGATAATTTTACTGAAAGAATTGATGAGAATAAAAAGACCATCCAAGTGTTTACCGTTTGAAATGATCGAAAAAAAGCCACCTTATGGTAAGGCTCATGAGTAAGTAAAAAGGCTGAAATCTGAAAATTAAGTTACTCATAGAGGGTTCATGATTAACTTAAAATATGTTACTCAAACTCTTTTTTCAACAGTCTAAAAGCCACCCAATGTAGGTGGCTTTGGTTTTGTCTATTAAGTTAATTTGCCTTGAAATTATAAAGTGGTTTAATAACTTTGATTACTTCAATTGCGTCCTTTGTATTTTCAATAATTTCGTTCATTTCCTTATAAGCCATTGGACTTTCATCAAGTGTACTTTCTAAAACTGATGTACTCCAAACATCCTTCATTGTTTTTTTAAACTCATCAAGGGAAAGTGTAGCTTTTGCTTTTGTACGACTCAGAATTCGACCAGCACCATGAGGAGCAGAATAATTCCAATCTGGATTACCTTTTCCAATTGCTATTAAACTCCCATCTCGCATATTAATCGGAATTAATACTTTTTCACCTTTTTGAGCAGAAATTGCCCCTTTACGAAGAATCATATTTTCAAGATCAATATAATTATGCACGGTCGTAAATTGTTCTACAACGGTTAAATCCATATTCTGCACAATCTCATCCATCATTGCCTTACGGTTCCATAAAGCATATTCTTGGGCAATTGCCATATCGTGCATATAGCGATCAAACCATTCTCCTTCTAAATAGGCTAAATCCTTTGGAATATATTGAGGCGGATTATTTTTTAATGCAGTCTCAATTTCTTTTTCACGGCCTTCATTCTTTAATTGCTGAACGATCTTTGAACGATTTTCTGACTGACTTTTTAATAACCCATAGGCTTTTTTCTGATAAAATTCCGCTACAACCTTGCCTAAATTTCGGCTTCCAGAATGAATAACGAAATAAATATTTCCATCCTCATCCGCATTACATTCAATAAAATGATTTCCACCACCAAGTGACCCCAAACTTAGCTTTGTTCTAGTTTCATTTAACTCTTTAAAACAATAAAGCTTAGAAAAATCAATATTTTTCACAAAAGCATGCTTATTATTACGAATTGAAAACCCGGATGGAACATGTTTACGGATGACCTGGTCTAGCTTTTGAAAATCAATTTCTTTTTGAGAGATTCTTATTGTTTCCATTCCGCAACCTATATCGTACTTTAACCTCTAATTTCTTAGAGAGTGGACTATACCTTCACTACAATCATCGGAGTATGCAGCTCCTAATGTAGGCCCGCCGTGTTAATTATTCCTTTATTTTTATATGGAATAATTCCGCACAATTGTCTGCTAATAATGTGCAAGTCTCTGAACCATTTGACTACGTCACCATAGCCTCTGGCTGCTGATTGCCCTCGACTTATTTACGTTAGGGTTTCCAGCAATTGAGCGAGTTTTTTAACGTTGGAGCCGTTCTAGTTAACCCCAACGAGATTTGGAACAATTTTATCTTGAATCGTCATCGTAGTCCCAATCGTACATCCCTTCCCTGCATGAGTATCAGGCATAATTCTAATTTTCGAATTTTTCACGAACTCTTGATTACATAGTTCAATAATTTGCCCAATGGCACCTTGTTCAACATTATCTGTAAATATTTTAGCTTCATTAAATGAGCCGTTAACTGTAAGCATTATGTTCTCCTTTCCATTTGCTGAATATTGTTTTATTCCTTTTATATTAGACTAATCCCATTAAGTAAAACTGTTATAAAACATATATATAATTTAAGCTATAACTACCAAAAAAGTATTATACTTAGCACCTCCCTAATTAATAAAGTTTGTCAGTATTAGCTTCCCATGATTGTTCTTCAAACGTTTAATTGTTAATTGCAGAACTATAAAATGTAAATTTTCCCAATATGCATCTTCATTTACCTAGTTTTGCTGCAGTAATTTCAAGACGATTTTCAGTTAAAAGAATCGAAAACGTTAAAAATAAACAAAAAAATTTCCCGATACAAATACTTTTTAAATTGGCTTACAATTGACATATGGAAATGCACATATCTATTATTCATATTTCCGGGATTATACTAATATGAGTTCTCTAAATTCAACGAATAAGAAAAAAATTCCTTATCAACTTGATAACCATTTTTTTCATACAAAGCTTGTGCCGATCTATTATCAATCGCTGTTTGTAAATCCAATGCCTTCGCTTTTGTATTGATTGCAAATCCTTTAGCGGCATCTAACAGCATTTGTGCTACTCCCTTTTTCCTTGCTGCTTCAGTCACAAATAAGTCATTTAATATCCACAATTTTTTCATTGATACTGAAGAGAAAGTAGGATATAACTGAGTAAACCCTAAAGATTCCTCTCCTTCTTTAACAATAAAAATAACGGAATCTTTATTATTAATTCTTTCTGTAATAAAATTAATCGCTTCATCTACATTACTTTCTTGTTTATAAAACTGTCTATACTGATCAAATAGCTTTGCAACTTCTACAATATGTTCTGAATTTGCTTGAACTACTTCCAATTTTGTCACCTCTACTATCTTTAAACTTATTTAGTATTTAGTTCTTTCCATTTCAAAAAAATCCTTTAATGATCACAAAAGCACATTACATCTTTTATTACTTTTTCTAGAAAAGGTAATAATAAATTCCAAATGAAATATTAATTTTCCAAAATTTAGGTTTTCATATGAATTAACTTATAATAATATTGAAGATGAAAAACTAATTTGATTTAATTCACTATGTGAAGAATTTAACATTCTAATTACTTGGGGTGATTTGAAAATGAATAAAAAAGCGCTCATTATTATTGATTATACGAATGACTTTGTAGCAGATGCTGGTTCATTAACTTGTGGTAAGCCAGCTCAGGAAATTGAACAAAGTATTCTTCAATTAACAAAAACTTTCATTGAAGATCAAGATTATGTTGTATTTGCTGTAGATGTCCATGATGAGAATGATCCGTTTCATCCTGAAACAAAATTATTTCCACCTCATAATATTAGACATACTAAAGGAAGAGATTTATATGGTGGCTTAATGGATTTATACAATTCATCAAAAGGTAAATCAACTATTCAATGGATTGATAAGACTCGTTATTCCGCATTTGCAGGAACTGACCTTGAGATAAAACTAAATGAAAGAGGAATTAATGAACTTCATTTAATTGGGGTTTGTACTGATATTTGTGTATTACATACAGCAGTCGATGCTTATAATAAGGGGTATAAAATAGTCGTTCACGAGCAGGCAGTTGCAAGCTTTAATGCAGCTGGTCATGAATGGGCATTAAGTCATTTTAAAAATACTTTAGGGGCGGAAATAAGATGAATTACAACTTTCACGATGATAGCCTTGCACTTCACACAGACCTTTATCAAATTAATATGGCAGAAACATATTGGGGAGACAATATTCACAATAAAAATGCTATTTTTGAACTATATTTTCGAAAACTCCCATTCGGGAATGGATATGCGATATTTGCAGGTTTAGAAAAAATAATTAGTTATCTGCAAAACTTCAAATTTAGTAGTACAGATCTTGTATATTTAAAAGAAGAACTTGGATATGAAGATGAATTTATTCAATATTTGTCTGGTGTAAAATTCACAGGTTCCATTAGATCAATTCAAGAAGGTGAATTAGTTTTTGGTAATGAACCTATTTTAAGAATTGAGGCCCCGTTATTAGAGGCTCAATTAATTGAAACTGCCTTATTAAACATCGTTAATTACCAAACTTTAATTGCTACAAAAGCGTCACGTATTAAGCATATTGTCGGTAATGACACTCTTATGGAGTTTGGTACTAGACGTGCTCAAGAATTTGATGCAGCAATTTGGGGAGCAAGAGCTGCTTTTATTGGTGGATTTCATGCGACTAGTAATGTTCGTGCTGGTAAATTATTTAATATTCCTGTTTCAGGTACACATGCACATGCGCTCGTGCAAGCTTATCGAGATGAATACATAGCTTTCAAAAAATATACAGATCGTCATTACAACTGTACATTTTTAGTAGATACTTACGATACCCTTAAAAGTGGAGTCCCTAATGCGATTAAGGTTGCTAAAGAGCTAGGTGATAAAATTAACTTTGCAGCGATCCGGTTAGATAGTGGTGATTTAGCTTATTTATCAAAAGAAGCTAGAAAAATGCTCGATGAAGCTGGCTTCGTAAATACGAAAATTGTTGCTTCGAATGATTTAGATGAATATACAATCTTAAATTTAAAATCACAAGGAGCTAAAATTGATTCTTGGGGTATTGGAACAAAGCTTATTACAGCATATGATCAACCGGCTCTTGGAGCAGTTTATAAATTAGTAAGTATTGAAGATGAAAACGGTAAGATGATTGATACAATAAAAATTTCTCAAAATCCTGAAAAAGTAACAACACCAGGACTAAAGAAATTGTATCGAATTATTAATACGGTTAACCATCACGCTGAGGCTGATTATATTGCCCTTGAAGATGAAGATCCACAGTCAGAGGAAAAAATTAAGTTATTCCATCCAGTTCATCCTTACATTAGTAAGTTTGTTACTAATTTTGAAGCTAGAGAGCTTCATCACCAAATTTTTACAAAAGGCGAATTAGTTTATAAAATGCCTGCGATTAAAGACATTCAAGATTTTGCTGAAAACAATTTAAGTGTACTTTGGGAAGAATACAAGCGTGCATTAAACCCAGAAGAATATCCAGTAGACTTAAGTCAAAAATGCTGGGATAACAAAATGGAAAAAATAGCAGAAGCTAGAAAGAAAACAGAGGAAATGAAAAATGGCTAAAATTGGGATTTACGGCAGTTCGTTTGATCCAATCACAAACGTTCATTTATGGACTGCTAGTACAATTGCTCATCGTTGTCAATTAGACAAAGTAATATTTTTACCTTGCTCTTCAAAAAGAAGGGATAAACAATTACATAATACTGATGAACATCGTTGGAATATGTTAAATTTGGCAATTCAAAATAACACAAAATTTATTGCAGACGATTATGAAATGAGTAAAGAGGCTTGGGAAGTCTTTACTTACTATACAATGAATCATTTTAAAGCTAAGTATAGTGAAGATGAAGTTTACTTCATAATGGGGGCTGACCTTCTAGAAGATATTGCAGAAGGAAAATGGAAATACGGTGATCAATTAGTTTCTGAAAATAAATTCATTGTTATGGCGCGTGATGGAATTGATATGTTAAAGACCATCTCTCGTTCTCCCCTATTAAGAAATAATGATAATGGCTCTAGATTTCATTTAATTGATAAAGGATTAGCAATGGAAATTAGTTCAACTTATATCCGAGAAGAGTTTGCTAAAGGCGGCGAGCCAAGATATTTATTGCCTGAGGAATGCTACGCTTATATTAAAAAATACAATCTGTATCAAAAGGAGAATGAAGATTGAACAATTTACAAAAAGAAATCGTTGAAGAAATGAAAGTGAAGCCTGTTATTTCCCCTAAAGAGGAAATAAGAATTAGTGTTAATTTCTTAAAAAGTTATTTAAAGAAACATCCATTTTTAAATGGTTTTGTTTTAGGCATTTCAGGCGGCCAAGATTCTACTTTAACCGGTAAACTTGCACAAATAGCAGTTGATGAGTTAAATAGTGAGCAAACCGAAAAAAAGTATTTATTTATCGCAATTCGCTTACCTTATGGTGTACAAATGGACGAAGAAGATTGCCAAGAGGCGTTAAAATTTATCCAACCCACTAAGACTTTCACAGTAAATATTAAAGCTGCTGTAGATGCAAGTGTTAATACATTAAAGGATATTGGAATAGAGCTTACTGATTTCGCAAAAGGGAATGAAAAAGCTAGAGAACGAATGAAAGCTCAATATAGTGTCGCAGCAATGAATGGTTGTGTTGTATTAGGAACAGATCATTCTGCTGAGGCTATTACTGGATTTTACACTAAATTTGGAGATGGTGGCGCTGACCTTACTCCACTTTTCCGTCTAAATAAACGTCAAGGCAAAATGTTATTAAAAGAATTAAACTGCCCAGCTAAACTATATGAAAAGGTTCCAACTGCTGATCTTGAGGAAGATCGCCCACAATTAGCAGATGAAGTAGCTCTTGGTGTTACATATGATGATATCGATGATTATTTAGAAGGTAAAGAAATTAATAGTGACTCACAAGCAAAGATCGAATCATGGTTTAATAAATCCAGACATAAGAGACAAATGCCTTACACTGTATTTGATAAATTCTAATTCTTAAAACTTTAGTAATTTTTTCGTTTAAAACTTTAATTGGATATGAAAGTAAAAATTGGACATCGTAATAATACAGTCATTAAGAAAGGATGTTTAATTCATTATGTGGATTTTATTCTTTATTCTTTTAATCTTATGGGTATTAGGCTATTTTACTTTCCATATCGCAGGTGGATTAATTCATATTGTATTAATTATTGCAATCATAGTATTTATCGTTAACCTATTTAGACGTAAAAAGTAGCAGGATCAATACACATCGAGAGCTTGAATTTTCAAGCTCTTTTTGTTTTCTTTATTTCTCTGTTTAGCTCTTCTATCTTCCTCTATTATTGAATAAGATTCAATGAATGTCATAAATAGAGGAGCAAAAATATGACAGTAAGTATGGAGCCTCCTATTTCTATGGAACAAATGCTTCAAACAATTCGTACAGGACTACCAAAAACATTGGAACCTAAACATATAATCATTGTTGGTGCAGGTATTTCTGGCTTAGTGACTGCTTCTCTTTTAAAAGCAGCAGGGCATGAAGTAACGATTCTAGAAGGAAATAATCGCATTGGTGGACGAATTTATACAAATCGTTCTTTTTATGCAAACCAGTATATGGAAAATGGTGCAATGCGAATACCATCAATACATTTACTTGTTCTAGAATATATTAAGAAATTTAATCTTACTCTTGAAGAATTCATTAATAGCACTCCAAAAGATATTATTTATGTTAATAACGTAAGAACTATTCAAAAGCTTTATGAAGAAAATCCAGACATTCTAAACTTCCCCACATCACCATCTGAAAAAGGTAAAACAGCAGAATATTTGGCCGGGTATGCCATGCAGCCTGTAACTGATTTCATAAAAAAGAATCCAAAAAAGAATTGGGAAATCGTGATTAAATTGCTTGATCGTTACTCTATGGAATATTATTTAAAATACAATCCATATGGCAGAACATTATCAGTTGGAGCAATTGATATGATCAAGGTTATGCTAGGTATGGAAGGCTTTCCAGAGCTCTCATTCACTGCATTACTTCGAGAAGTAATGATTTTATTTACTCCCGGTCTTAAGTTTTATGAAATTAAAGGTGGAAATGACCATTTGCCATATTCCTTCCTTCCTGAAATACAAGACAATCTTTATTACAATCAAAAAATGAAAAAAATTGAACAACATGACTCATATGTAACAATCCATACAGAAGATACCCAAACCTCACAACAATATAATGTCACTGGTGACTTAGCTATCATTACAATCCCATTTTCATTACTAAATTTCGTGGAGGTAATTCCACGCGATTTATTTTCTTACAACAAATATAAAGCAATCCGACAATTACACTATGTGCCCTCGACTAAAATCGGATTGCAATTTAGAACTAGATTTTGGGAGAAAGAAGGTAATATTGGCGGAAAAATGATTTCTGATTTACCTGTACGTTATTCCTATTTCCCAAGTCAATCCGTTGGCTCAGAAGGCCCAGGTGTCATATTAGCAAGCTATACATGGGAAGACAACGCATCAATTTGGGATAGCTTAACAGAAAAAGAACAAATAGAAAATGCGTTAGAAGATTTATCAAGAATTTATGGGAAAGAAATATACAGTGAGTATATTACTGGTAACACATTTAGTTGGGCAGAAAATCCATTTTCAGGTGGTGCTTTTGCCATTTTCAAACCTGACCAGCAAACTGAAATTGCCCCCTATATATCAACACCAGAAGGAAGGATTCACTTCGCTGGAGATCACACGTCTACCGCTCCAGGTTGGATTCAAGGTGCAATCGAATCCGGAATAAGAGTAGCCTATGAGGTTAACGATTTGCCTAAATCGGAAGCAAATGAGAACTTTGAAACGCATGAACAAGGATAAGGCAATTGTGTAAGGAACGCGGCGAACACAAAGCGAACAACATGAATTTTGAACTTTGTTCATAAAGAGCTGACTTTCGTGCATAAACACAAGTTTTTCGCGCGTAAACCAGAGTTTTCTGTGCGTAATAAATTGAACTCAATTAATTAAACCCTCATATGTAGATTACAAATAAAAAACCCACAAGAATCTTGTGGGTTTTCTTCAAAGTTTTATCTAATTTTTAAATAACCAACTGAAGGAACAAATGAATAACCTTGATTTATTACCATATCAGTGATTTCCGTTGTTTCTATATCTTTGACTTGATGAAATAATTTATACTTTATGTATTTTACTTTCTTTCCTCTTAACACATTATTTAAATAAACTAATTCAATTGCTAAAAAAGGTATTCTGTACTTTAAATTATTCGTTATTCTGTTTGTAATTAGCTCATTGAACTCAATATCAGCATGATTAATAGAATTATTTCTCATATCATCTACTAATTTATTTTGTTTATCAGTGAACTCATTAATAATATATTCGATTTCCACTTTTGATAAGGAACGAGTTTCTTTTAATGGCAGTGTAACCTGATTTGTTTTTTCTTTACTAAATAATCGTTTAAAAAATTTAATCATAGTCCCGTCCTCTTCAATTTTTTCTTATTTATATTTTGGCACTGTTAAATAAAATTGTAAAAATAAATTTTTAGGCACTAATATTATTCTACTATTAAATCAAAAATCCTTTGTATAAATGCTACTCTTTTTAAATTTTTTTGTTCTTAAATTAAGAAATTCAATACAAATAGCAAGATTGAAGGAAAGATTCTAATCAGTAATAAAAAACACCTAAAAGTAGGTGCTTTTTTAGTCACTTTCACATGCATAATGATCATGATCTCGATCCATTTTTTCTTGATAAGCTTTGTTCCCTTTTGACACACCATTTGGATAAACTTTTCTTAAGTCTGTACAATTCTTAAATGTTTTGCCCTTAGATACATTGTTAGTATTTGTTTGATTTACTTTATTTTTACTCCATAAACCAACTCCCCGTTTTTGGGCAGTTGCTTGTAAACTTCTTAGCTCAGATTCATACGAATAGTCACCATAGTCATAAAATTTTTCAACATAACCTTTTTTTATAATTTCTTTTTGAATTAATCTTCCATCGATCCAAACCCATGCAAGTGTTCGATTATATTTATCCTTTTTCGGACCATCATACTCAAGCTCGATTGTTTTCGCATTTTCTAATAGATTACAAGTATACGCTGAAGCTTCTTTTCCAAAAGGTTCGATCGTCCTTGTACTTTCTGGTGTATCAATATATAAGAACCTTGTTGTACCTACAGTTGTAAATCTGGCTGTATCACCGTCAATACATTTAACTAGTTCAACTGTAAACTTTGTATCGGATTTAGCGTTAACAGATGTTGCTTGCTGAGAACAGCCACTAATTCCAAGGATAGCCATTAAAGTTAGTAATATAAATCTTTTCATGATGTTCCCCCAACTACTCTTGTTACTAACTATTATTTTAACAATAAAATCCAATTATGTATCGAATAATAGAGGGATTTTTCAATTTTACCGGATAAACACATCACATATTAAGAATATAAAGATCTCCATAAATAAAAAGTTACGTATGCTTCCCAACCTTCCCAGCTTGTCGATAATTTTTTAATTTCTTCTACTGAAGGCTTTTTCTCTAAAGATAGTAGATTTTTTAAAGCATTATGTATTCCTACATCAGCAATTGGAAAAGCAGATTTTTCTTTTAAACATTTCATTAAAACATAATCTGCTGTCCAATTACCAACGCCTCGAATTTCTACTAGTTTACTTAGCTTTTTCTCATAAGAGCCTAAATCTTGCAAATTTTCTTTTGAAATGAGACCCTCTGCCATAAGTTTTGCAATCCCAATAACATACTCTGCTTTTCGCGTCGTGAATTTTAGGCTAGTTAAATCTGAAACTTCTAGTTCGGCTATTACATTCGGAGTTGGAAATAGCCAAAAAGTTTCATCCTGCCATTTAAAACTCTCTCCATATGTTTCAACAAAGCTTCGTTTTAAAGAAAATGCGAATGTAAGATTGATTTGCTGCCCCATAATTGCCCATGTAAATGCTTCAAATAAATCGGGAATTCCTATTACACGAAGTCCGAAATGCTGATTGATTAGTTGCTGTAGCAATTGATCATTTTTACTTAATTGATAGAAATCCGTAAGATCTCGATCTAAATCAAATAAATCCCAAACAAATACTGCTGCAGCTACCCTTGTTTCGTCATTTAATATTTGATCTGGAAACTCAATCAAAACTCGATTTTGCTCACTGCTGACTTTGAGAAAAATTAATTCATTTTCTACTTTTATAAGCTTAAAAAAATACTCCCCTTTAACTTGATGGAGTACTTCATTATTCGACCTTGCTAAAAACACTAAGCATTCTTTAAAGGAGAAATCTTTTGGTGTTAAAATGGATATCGAATTCTTACTTTCATCTAGTACAAGTGATTCTCTGAATTCTTTATTCATGTTAATTACCTCTTTTCAAATTCTGGGATAAAAATATTTTCTAGCTCATAAATTAACAGTCTCTTTATCTTGCTTTAAGACTTTTTCCTTCTGTGATAGATAGCTATGTAAGATCATACCTACCATTATAATAAACATACCAATCCAAGAAATTATCGTTGGAAGTGCTGAGGATAAGAAGAAAATCTCACCAATTACTGTAAACAATACTTCCATTGATTGGGTCGCTTCTACCGCGCCTAATTTTTGCATATTTCCTCTCACCAAATCAGTTGCTTGAAAAAATAATACAGTTGCAATCACTCCAGATGAAATCGCTACAATTAATGATTGTGAAATTTGGCTTTGACTCGGCAGCCCTAGCGTATAAAAACCATAGATTGAAAGAATAAGCCAAAATGGTAAACTTGCTAAAGTCATACCTAAAACACGTTGATATACATCCAGCTTTCCATCACATATTTCCATCATTTTTCGATTACCAAGTGGATAAGCAATGGAAGCAATAATGACTGGTAAAATGCCCATTATTACTGTTGAAATAGCTATTTTTGTAGCTAACTCAATTTGCATTAATAAAATACCAAATATAATTAATAATGACATCCCTAGTCCTTTAAATGGGATTTGGCCACGTATCTTTTGTAGACCATTTGGTGTTTGCACTGAAATAAAAAATAAAGGCGCTAACAATGAACCAGATAAAATCGTGATTTGCCATGAACTAGCTATTAGCCAACCTGGAGAATAAACCGCTGCAAAACAGATTGGTGCATAAAACAAACCAAATCCAATTGTTGACCATAAAATCCAACCTTTTAAATTCCTTTTCATTTCTTTCAATAAAACAGTAAGATTTCTTCTAGAAATTACGATCATCATTAAAAAAGGAACCATAAAAAAGTACCTTAATGACGCGCTCCAAATCCAACTTCCACCGGATAATTCCATTGAGTGGTTTAAAATAAACGTTATCGAAAAGAAAAATGCTGCTAATATTCCTAATATAATTGGGCGCATTTAAACCACCACCTCTTAACTCATTCCATTATTTAACAATAAAATGATTTTCTGTTGAAAAATCCTTTAATTTTGTTCGCAAAAATTCCGGGTATAATTCGATTTCTTCAAGATTCTCAATCGGTACCCATTTGAATATTAGTCTATCACCTTCAAGACCATAAAACGATTTATTCATCATATGAATAATCTTTTGTTCACTTTTAACTTTATAGTAAAGACCAACTTCATGAATATCTTTGCCGTTATAATGAAAGAAGTTTTCTACAGTCCACATCATTTTTTCGATGTCAACTTCTATGCCGAGTTCTTCAATAAACTCTCTTTGTAAGCTTATATGTGATTCTTCATTCAATTTTATTCTACCTCCAGGTAAGGACCAAATTGATTCACTTGCTAGTCTATGAATTAGTACATGTCTGTTTTCAATCCAAATACCTGCCACTCTTAAATTAAATACATTGTTTTCTAATTTAAATACAACATCCATTATAAATACCTGCCATTTATTTTATTCTTCTTTCAGTATTTACATAGTGGGTTTTTCAAATAGATGAACTCCTCCAACCCACCAGTCAATTCCGTTTAAATGAATTCGATTTGCTTTTCCCGATAATACGTCTAGCCCCCATCTAGTTAACTCAAACTTTGCTTTTGGGTTATGTTGCTTATAACTTGGTAATTCACTATTACAGCTTATTAAAGGATACTCACCCTTCATTAATTCATTTAAAATAGCTGCGAAATATAGATCACTTAATCCATCATTTGTTCTTTGTCTGATGAGCTTATTAAATAGTTCTGCAAATGATGTAATCCCTGCATTAATCATAGTTAATGCTAGTAATTCTACTTCATTTAATCCACTCTGTGCAGATGGAAAATATGTTTTATGACATAATAAGGCTTGTTTTAAAAATGGAAGTGTATGACATTCTTGAATAAACTCATCGAGTTCTTCCAATCTTTCTGATTGATAAGCTTTCCATCCTGCACAAGCCTCTTCAATTTGTTCTTTTGTAATTTCCTGTTTAGTCGGAAGTAATTCAATTAATTGTTCAGTTGATAATTGACCTAGTCCGTGAAATGGTTCAATCCCTTCATATTCATTGATACTAACCATTGAAATTTTTTGAAATCCAAGTGATGATAATTCTGTTAATAAATAGAGAATCGTCACTTGATCATAGCGATCATGTTCGAACCATAAAACAACTTCCTCAGTACGTGATAGTTCATTTAATAAACTATATTGTTTTTGACAATTTTCAATAAAAAAGTCGGCAGGAATTTGTAGCTTATGTTCAAAAAACTCTGCTCTTTTTCGACAAGTTTCTTCCAAAGACCACTCATTACTCAGTGGCCCAAAATCATACATTTCTCTCCAGACGATTATATTCCCATTTAAAGATTGTATTTTCCCACCAACCACGTCACCATTTACAATATGATTCATTTATTCATCTACTCTCCTAATATTTTTAATTTAAATGAAAATACATTACTCCAAAATATTGTTGTAATGTACTTTAGCAAAATCAAAAGATTATTTAATTAAATTCTTAATTCTTCTTATGGATAGTAGAATCCTTTTACATTGATCACTATTTTTAAGTTAAAAACAAAACCACCTATTTATAGGTGGCTAAACATTTTCATCTGAAAGATTAACAGTCTAAAATTAATCTCTTTTTTGTTTTTTTCTACTTGAAGACATTTCCACACCTGTTTCAGATGTAGTAGTCCCTTGACCTTGCACATTTGGTGACCCTAAGCCAGCTCTAGATGGATCTTTTTTAGTTTTTCCCATATCAATCACCTCCATCTTTACTTTTTCTAAACGTTAACTTCTTTATTCAAAGAATAATTTTCCTATTAATTGCAAATCTTATATTTCTGAGGAGGTGTTTTTTATGGCTAGAATCGGAGTAGAACAATCTTTAACAAATGTCCAAGAAGCATTACGTTCAGCAGGTCATGATGTAGTTGAATTAAAACAAGAATCAGATGCAAATGGTTGTGATTGCTGTGTAGTAACAGGACTTGATTCAAACGTTATGGGAATGCAAGATACTGCTACACAAGGATCAGTAATTGAGGCAAGTGGCTTAACGGCTGAGCAAGTTTGCCAACAAGTTGAAAGCAGATTACTATAACAAACTACAAACCAAGGTATAAATTGTAAAGAAAACTCGCCGATTGGCGAGCCATCAGGCGAAGACAGAGGCGTAGTTGCACTTATATTTATCTCTAAAATTGGCCTCTACGTCGATTTTCTCCATCTTTACTAATTTATACTTTCTTAATGTGCAAAAAAGGGTAAGCAAAATTTAATGAAATTTGCTTACCCTTTTTTCGACTCATAAATTTAATCCACCGTATAACAATGCTCCCATTACAATAAAAGCTGGATGTAGCTTTACTTTCTCCATTAATATGTAGCTAATCACTCCTAAAAATAAAAATTGTCCGATACCGATTTGAGAAAATGAATCGTGAAATGAATTAAAAGCCATAACACCAAGCAATACCGCGATTGTCGGCTTGACATAGAGAGTCATTCGCTTAACTTGGATTGAATGACGATATTTATACAAAATTCCCATTAGAGTCAACATGAGGATTAGTGATGGGGCAACTGTAGCGAATACTGCCAAAAAAGAGCCAACTATTCCACCCTCATGAAATCCGATATATCCTGCCATTTTCGTAGCAATCGGTCCTGGAAGAGAATTCCCCATAGCAAGAGCCTCATTAAATTCTTGATGCGTTAGCCATCCTCTTGCGATCACTTCTTTTTGAATAAGAGGAATTGTCGCAGGGCCACCGCCATACCCTAAAATATTAGCAACAAAAAACGACCAGAAAATGTTCCAATATACCATTATGCAGACAGTCCTTTTGATTTTTTACCTTCTACTGAATTGGTTGGCTTTACTAATGCAAATATCAAGAGACCACCAATAATAAATCCTGGATGTATATGAAAATATTGCATTAAAACAACACCTACCAAAATGTGACCGATTGTAAATGGCCATTTTAGCCCCTTAACCGAACCTTGTACAAATTGCCAAGTTAATACACCAAGCATTACTCCAACTACTGGAACGATGGCTTTAGTCATCCCTTGCACCCATTTTAAATCTTTAAATGTAACGAGTGTTGTTAATAAAATAACCATTAAGATAATCGTCGGTAGAATCGTAGCGATAATGGCATTGATCATCCCCACCGAGCCACCAACTTTGAATCCGATGTATCCTGCCATTTTTGTATTGATTGGTCCCGGTAAAGTATTTCCAATTGCTAGAACATCACCGAATTCTTCATCGTTCATCCATTTAAAGCGATCAACCACTTCTTTATGTACTAAAGGAATGGTTGAAGGTCCACCTCCATATCCAAGCATGCTGCTTCTGAAAAAGGCGATAAAGATGTTAAATTGTTTCATAAAATCCATCCCTTTAGATTATCTTTCGTTTAATTTGCAATAAGACAAGAGCATGTTTTACATTTGCCGCATGGTATCTTTTTATTTGGCTTGGATTGATTGACCATGCTCACTAAAAGCGAAGTCTCCATATTGCAAAAAGAGCATGTTTTACCAGTTGGAGCTTTTTGGATTTGAGGCATTTCCACTAACTTTAAGGCTTCTTTCATATGTTTATCGCATACTAACAACATATAAATCACTCCCGCTCCTAAAATAGATTATGGTGTAGTTGTTACTTTCTTTTTCGGATGATCTAATTTTCGTTTCTTCACTTTTTCTGTTACTTCTTTATCCCAGGAAATCGTTACATCTTCGTCATTGATGAAAGCTTGACAACCTAAACGATACCCTTTACTCAACCATTCTTCCCCAAGCTTTCGTCGCTCTTGTACTTTTATATGATCAACAGTACCCTCTTCAATTTTACAGACGCAGGATCCACAAACACCTCCACCGCATCGATTTGGTAATTCCCCATCAAAACGAAGAGACATACGTAAAATATTGGAGTTTTCCGGTACTTCTAATACTTTTCCACTAGTAGCAAAATTCAGTTTCGGCATAATATAAATCCTCCCCTTTACCTCTTTGGTATACAATATACCATATTTACAATTTTCTGACAATATTTAAATTGCATATATTTAGCTATTTTTCTTAATTTATATTAGTCTATTTGTTTTTGTATTCCGGTTTGATATAATATTTTGTATACCAAATATATCTGAATTTTCAAAAAGAGGGGTGATTGCTTTGCTTAAAATTGGACTAATAGGTTATGGAGCGATTGGACAGGATATCGTCAAATATATAAACGAAGGAAAAGCCGGTGACGTCATGTTAAATGCAGTACTCGTACGAAGAAAAGATAAATATGCATCTCGAATTAGCCATTTATTTTTTGAGAACGAAGAAGCTTTTTTCGAATTAGGATTGGATGTTATTATTGAAGCTGCGGGTCATGAAGCTGTCTACAAATATGGAAAAAGGGCTCTATCTTCTAATAGTGATTTTGTTATTGCTTCTGTGGGCGCACTAGCAGATGATACACTTCTAGCTGAACTGCAAACCGCTGCAAAGCTTAATAACAGCAGGATCATGATCCCTTCTGCCGCAATTGCCGGTTTGGATCGTGTAGCTGCTTCAATGTTACAGAGTGTTGACGAAGTGAAACTTGTAACTAGAAAACCACCAAGTGCTTGGCGAGGGACTATTGCAGAAGACAAGGTAGACTTAGATACTGTAAAAGAGCCACTTTGCATATACAGTGGTGTTGCTAGAGAATCTTCTAAGCTTTTTCCAGAGAGCACAAATGTTTCAGCTGCACTAAGTCTTGCAGGTGTAGGATTTGAAAAAACAAAAGTGGAAGTATATGTTGATCCGACTATTACCCGAAATACACACCAAATCATCGTAAAAGGCTATTTTGGTGAGATGGAAGTGAAGGTACAAAATATTCCTTCTGCTACTAATCCAAAGACTGGCTATATTGTAGCAATGAGTATTTGTAATGCATTAAAAAGTAGAACTTCCTCTATAGTAATTGGAGTATAATATTTTTCCCTTTTACTGTATGTGTAATTAGTAACTAACTTTCTACGTTAATAACAAAAAGCCACTATTAGTATAGACATATAAAAAGTCTAACTATTAGCGGCTTTTATTTTAGAAAAAATCAATTTGGACATAAAACCGATAGGATCATAATCTTAATCAACTACATTTATGTCGTTTTCTCTTTTCTTTTTTCTATGTAGTTCATGTAAGCACGTCTAGAATTTTCAATATGAATTTTTGTTAAATACTCCGACATTTCTACTTCTTTATTTCGTACTGCTTTCATGATTTCAATATGTTCCCTTAATGATTCCTTACGTCTTCCAGGTGCTTCGTACCCCATGTTGGCAGACATATGGATATAATCTGTTAAGCCAGATAAAATTTCAAATAGCTTCGGACTTTTTGCTGCTTTGTATAGTAAAAGATTCATTTCAATATGTTCGTTTTCAAAGTTTTCATCCGAGTGTTCTTCTATATATAGAAGCGCTTCGATTTTTTGATCGAATTCTTGTTGAATTTCGTCCGTCATTTTTTGCGCAGCCAACTTTGCTGCTAGCACTTCTAATGAAGATAAAATCGTAAACACTTCCATGATGTCTTCATCGGAAATATTCGAAACGATGACTCCTTTACGCGGAACCGTTTTCACAAACCCTTGTGATTCTAAACGGAATAAAGCTTCTCTAATAGGTGTACGGCTAATGTTCAGCTTTACAGCTAGTTCCCGTTCAATTAAGCGATCACCTGGCTTATAATGCCCTTCTAAAATCAATTCTTTTAAATATCTATACGCATGTTCTCGGATTGAAAGAAAATTCGTTTCCATTTCCATTCAAATCACCTGCCTCTCATTTCTTGCCTATTTTAAAATAGTGTAACACCATTTCTTCAAAAGTAAATTGATATTTCTATTATAATATCTTTTATTGGAGTAATCGAGCAGAAGGGAGAAATACCTACCTTAAAACCTTTTGCACAATTTTAGCCTTGCTTAACATTCGTAGTTCATTTATCACATTCTAACATCTGTTCCCTCTAACCATCTAAGTAATTTGTCTTATAATTAACTACTTATGTATCTTCCAATTAAGAACTTTACTCCCATTTATTATATTATGAAAATGTTTGTATACCAAAAAAGGCGATGTAGGGACAACACCTAACCGCCTCTAAACTATTATTTTTTTATGTCTGCATCCGTAATGACTTCATAACCATCATTTGAAAGTAGCTCTTGTAAAGCTTGCAAAGCTGCAGTACCTACAGCTGTATCCTGCGCTCCATTTCCGCCACTAATCCCCACACCACCAATAACTTCTCCGTTAACTACGATTGGAAAACCTCCAACAAAAATAGCAAATTTTCCATTTAACATATGTTGTATGCCAAATGCCTCATTTCCTGGAAGAGCTGGTCCATTAGGCTCTGTATTAAATAAATGAGTCGAACGCTTGTGTCCTGCTGCGGTATATGCTTTAGCAATCGCAATTTCTGGACCAGTAATACGAGCACCATTCATGCGTTCAAGCGCAATAACATATCCTCCATCATCTACAATTGCAATCGTTTCTGGTACGTTAATTTCTTCTGATTTTTTCTTTGCAGCCTCAATCATTACTTTTGCTTCTTCTAGTTCTATTTTCAATATTGTCTTCATTAAAAATGCCTCCTTAATAACCGATATAAACTGTTTTTATTTGAGTAAAGAATTCAAGTCCGACTCTGCCTGACTCACGGAAAGTAGAAGTACTAGATCGTTTTACTCCACCAAATGGAGCATTCATTAAATTACCAGTTGTTGTACGATTTACTTTGACAGTCCCCGCCTGAACATCTTTCGTAAATTGATGAGCCAGTTTCAAATTATTTGTAACAATCGAAGCGGATAGTCCATATTCAACATCGTTAGCAATTGAAACGGCTTCTTCATAGCTTTCAACTTCAATCACGGCTACTACTGGTCCGAAAATCTCTTCTTTCGCAATTCGCATATCCGGCTTTACATTCGTGAATATTGCTGGTTCGATATAGTAGCCATTTTCGTAATTTCCATACGAAAGTTGTTGACCGCCGTATTCAAGTAACGCTCCCTCACCTTTTCCAATTTCAATATATTTCAGAACATTTTTTAACTGCTTTTCATTTGCAAGCGGTCCAATAATGACACTTTCATCAAATCCGTCACCGATTCTTAAAGCGCTTGTTTTTTCTACTAATTTCTGAACAAATTGCTCTTTTACTTCTTTCATAACAATGACACGACTAGTACCCGTACATGCCTGACCAGTAAGATGAAAACCTCCATTCACTGCCAGATTCACTGCTAAGTCTACATCTGCGTCATCCATTACAATTAGTGGGTTTTTTCCACCAAGCTCCATTTGTGTTCTTGTCGTAAAGGATGTGTTTTTATGAATATGCTCCCCAGCACTAGTAGATCCCGTAAAAGTAACTCCACGAATAGCTGGATGTTTAACTAAAATATCCCCGATATCAGACGAACTTCCAGTAACAAAATTGATTACTCCCTTTGGAATACCAGCTTCGTGTAGCGCTTCGACGAGTCGAAAAGCAATTAAAGGTGTATCAGAGGAGGGCTTGAAAACGACCGTATTTCCGCTAATCAATGCAGGAGCAATTTTTCTAGATGGTATAGATAATGGGAAGTTCCAAGGCGTAATAACTGAAATAACTCCAAGAGGTTCACGTTCAGTTGTAACCCTCATACTCGGATCATCGTTGGGGAATGTTTCTCCCGTAAAGCTTTGTCCTTCAATTGCATAATAACGAAGCGTCTCTGCCGAACGGAGTACCTCCTGTTTAGCTGCACTTATAATTTTCCCTTCTTCGCGTGTTAACTCGCCTGCTAGTTGATCGACTCTTTGTTCGAGAATAGCTGCCGCCTTATTTAAAATAGCTGCACGTTTAGAAGGAGGAGTTTGTGCCCATTCAGGAAATGCTTTACTTGCTGCTTCAATGGCTTGGTTAACGTCTTGCTCTGCTGATGCTTGAAATATGCCAACAATCTCTTCCTTATTTGCCGGGTTAATGCTTTGGAATGTTTTATTATTTGAAGACTCGATCCACTCTCCACATATGTAATTTTTAAAAGTTTCCAGTTTAGTAGTTAACAAATCTATCATCCTTTCTGAACAAGATGGCAGTTCCCTAGTCGGAAACTGCCATTTTAGTTTTCTACTTATTATGCTTGTACTAGAGCGCCAAGATCTTTCTCAAGATATTCTCTCCATAAGCCATCCATATACATGCGGCGCATTTTTGCACCAGTACGAACTACTTCTAAGCAGCGTTGTTGTAACTCAGGAGTATCAGCATGATCAAGTACGATTTTATATCCGCGCTCTCCATGAATTTCATCTGATACGATGTGTAAGTCGAAGAATTCAATCTCTTCATCTGTAAAGTTGTACTTCTCACGTAGAGCTGGAGTTTGCTTGCGATAAATGTCAGGAACTTGAGACTCAAGTCCTACCACTAATGCTGCAGTTGCAACTACGAAGTTTTCACGCGCTGCTACTGCAAAGCACCAGCTTTGTAAGCCTAATGTTGTTGCAGCCATGTTATTAGGATCTAATACTCGCTCACGAGTTGTTCCACAAGCTTCAGCAAATCGGATTAATAAGTCTGTATGACGATCGCCAGCGATCTCTTCTTCATACATATTTTGTAAAGTGAAATCTTTAGCGTCTTCAAATTTTGGTAAGTTTGGAGTGTTATGGTAGATATAAGCTAAGTAATCTGCAAAAGGTCCAACATAATGGTAATGGTTTTCAGCCCAGCGAGCGAAGTGGCTACGCTCTAATTTTCCTTCAGCCCATGCTACAGTAAAAGGTGCCTTTTGGCTATGGTTCCCTTTAATTGCTTCCTCTAACTCCTTACGAAACTCATCTTTAGATAATAATCTAGTCATTCCAAACTCCTCCTTCAATATGTTTATGTAGTTTAATAGATTAGGTAAAAAATCGAAGTATACCAAACCACTAAATATACCGATAAAAACTACTAAATTTGAGTATTTATTTGTATTTTGTATTTGGTATACCAACTAACCTTATAGTAACCCATTCATTTTTGTTTGTAAATACATTTTTACTAAATTTTCTAATTTTTCTAAAATTTAAAGAAATGCTCTACCATATAACCAGAGCGACAATGGTAGAGACTATTAATCCTGCAGTAACAGGAAGTAGGTTTTTCCTAGCTAACTCTAAAACGTTTACGCCACAAAAACTTGCAACCGCTACCAATGAAGACCATGCAATTAATGTACCGCCACCTGTCCAAACAGATCCCATTTGTCCGATCGCACCTAACGTACCTGCATCCATTCCTACACCTGGGGCCAATGCACCTGATAAAGCTCCGACTAATGGTAATCCAGAAAATCCTGATCCTTCTAACCCTGTAATTGCGCCAGTAATTAATAGACCAAATGATGTTAATACCGAATTATGTGGAATAATTGATTGGCCAGCTTGCACTAAATCAACTAAGAAAGCCGGCTTTGCCACATTTTCTCCTAAAGAAAAAATTGTACCACTAAAGTCCGAACTTCCTAAAAAGAAGAACGCTGCAATCGGAATAACTGGTCCCATTGCACGAAACGCAAATACGAATCCTTCTGTAATATGCTCACTAATTTTATCAAGAGCTTGTAAACGACGGAACGCTACACATGTTACAACCAACAGCATCGTTGCAACACCACCTATAAATGCTGCCCCGTCTCCTCCTTCAAAACCACCCATTTTACTATTACCAAGCTTCGTTGAAAACATGAATATAATAACTGCTAGTAGTGAAAGTGGGACTATAACTGCAAAGATTTTCCCCCATTTTTCACGCTCTCTAGTATCTACCGTGCTTTCTGTTGCAGCAGCGATTTCATTTGCAGAAGAATTTTTGTCTATAAGTGACTGTAGATGTTGCAATGATGCTTCACCTTTCATTTTACCGATAGATTTTCGTTCAGTTAAATACGTAATCGCGATCGCAACTCCTCCTGTAATTAGAGAAAGAACTAACACTTTCCCTGATACAGCAGATGTTGGAATACCAGCAGATTTAGCAGTAAGCATTGGTGCGATCTGCATAATATAGTCTGAAGATAGTGCCATACCTTGTCCTGCAATCGAGACAACCATAGCACAAGCAATTGGCGACAAACCAGCACGAATAGCCGCAGGTACTAATAATGTACAAATAAGCGGTACGGCAGGAGTAGGCCAGAAGAATAAGGAAATAACGTATGTTACAACTAGTAAAACAGCAAAAGCGATATGCCCGTTTTTCATCACCTTTTGCATCGGAGCAATCATTCTTTCATCTGCACCTGTATCTTTTAAGGAATGTAATAAAGCCACCATAAAAGTGATGATCAAAAAGATGGTAAAAAGTTCTTTCGCTGCTACAAGGTTTGCATTGAACAACGCTTGAAATCCACCAACAACAGATCCCTTATAAGCGATGGAAACAAGAAAGGTCCCAATGATGGTAGGAAGTACAACCCCTTTTCGAAACAACATTGTCACAATTACAACAAGTGTCATGATACCATAAAGCCAGTGAGCAACAGTTAAATCCATAAACTCCACCCTCTCATTTATAGGTACTTACAACTTACATTCTTCTTCTAGATGTAATAGCTTTTGAAGTTCGAGTGAAAGATTTTCAAGTGCTTCTTCTACGATTTTTTCCCCTATTTCGTAACTTGCTTTCGTTGCATCCCCAATGCAACCATTAGTCGTCATTTCTTCATATCGATAAAATCCTTGAATTGCTTTACCAGGTCGTAGCTGTTTCCACCTACCCTCGCTAGTGATACTTCCTTTTGTAATTTTATTTGGTCTAATTAAGTGAGGAGCCAAGTAAAGTGCCTCTGACACTTCTCGTTCACAGCTGTGCCCGAATAACGGCGAGTGAATAGATTCTGAGATTGAAAGTTTGGCAGATGCAGTCGTTTTAGCATAATAAATCTCTGCATCTAGCTCATCCGACAACATAGTGCAGGCAACATTTAATGTTGACTGATTGCCACCGTGTGAGTTTAATAATAAAAATTTCTCAATTCCATGATGTTTAAGAGATATGATCATATCTTTTAAAATTGCTATAAGCGTAGTCGGTTGTAAAGATATAGTTCCTGGAAAATTCAAATGATGATGTGAAACTCCCATATTAACAGTCGGTGTTACGATTACATGAGGATGCATTTTTTCTGCTAGTTTATTAGCCATTTTCTCAGCAAGTACAGCATCACAGCTTTCAACCATGTGCGGGCCATGCTGTTCGTGTGCACCAACTGGAATAATTGCAAGTTTTACAGTATGTAACGCATCCTTTACTTCTTCCCAAGTCATCTCAGTTAACAAGAATGCTTTCATATTTTCACCTCCTTTCACGGTAAGTGTATCCGCTTACAAATATTTCTACTTTAGTTCATGTGAATTTAATTTCAGATTAGCGAGGTATATTGTATACCTAAATGATGCAAAAAAAATTATTGGGCATTAACTGGTTTTGCAACTTTCGGTATTGGGGCAACTATATGTTCCTGTGAAATGACAATATCGTCTTTGATCGTTAGCTGACAGCATAAACGCATGCCTTCTTCAACTTTTTCTCCTAACATTTTCTGCTCTTTCCAGTTTGGCGGATCAAGCTTCTCTGCTCCTTCTAACACTCTGCATGCGCATTTTGTACATTTACCCATCCCGCACCCATATTTCAGTTTTGGGAATTGACGGATGCCTGCCAACACTACTAGATTCGCGTTATCACGCACTTCTTGCTCAATGATTTCTCCTTCAACATGCAAGCGTACTTTTGGCATTTGTATCCCTCCAATTTAATTTTCTTAAAATTTCAAAAATTTACTCTGATTATAATTCGAATTTTTTATAATGTAAACACTATTATTCATTTGGAAATCATTAACATTAAAAGCATTGTATTTTCGATCTTCATTTTTTTCAAAGCATTCGTCTTTTTTATTAAAAATTCAGAAAATTATATTGCTTAATATTTTTTTATGTATTACACTGTGAATAGAAATTTGGTATACAAAATACCTAATGCTCAATACTACATAATTAGATGAGGAGTGTGCAAAGATGGGTAAGTATATTGTATTAACGAATAAAGACACGTTTCAAACGATTGTAGATAACGAGGGATTAAAAGCAATCGAAACATACCATTTCTACTTTTTTGAAGAACTAAAAGCGAAATACACCATTGCTGAAGTATTAGACGACAATATTAAAATTAAACTTTACGAAAAGTATGAAGGAAAAGAATATGTGAATGATATTCGCGTAAAGTTCTTTGAGACGTTTGATACAATCGAAGCGGCACATGAAGAGTTATACGAAATTGTTAAAGCCCAAGGTAACAGTGAAGACTCTCAGCATTCAAAATTAGTTAAATCGGACGTATTATCTGTATAGATTACTTAGAAATAGCACTGCTACAGTGCTATTTTTAAATTTAAAAAATATATTAGATCTGCACTTACTGATTTCCTCAGGCAACTGAAAACAGTCTATTTTGCCCATCTATTTCTATATTCGAATACTATTCAACAGATAAATAAAGAAAACCCACCTTTTTATGGGGTGTAGTTACCTATACCTAAAATCGGAAACTACGTCTATTTTTCTTCAACATTCCCAATTTATCCTTTCATAATAGGTAAAATAAAAAGACAACTACTAACTGTTGTCCTTTGTCAGTTCTATTCTTCTAAAAAAGCCACTCTAAACCACATAAATAAAGCATAATCATAATTAAATAACTAATTGTATAAGGAATATTCCAATTCGATACTTTAAACGAACTCTCTTTCACGATACTCGACATTAATCCGATCGTAGCGTTGTATGGTCCTACTAAAAATGCTGAAATGGCCCCTGCTAGTAATGAAACAGTTAATATATACGGTGAAATACCTAAACTTTGTGGGTCTAGCGCTTCTGCCATTAATGTCAAAGTTACCGCAGGGTGAAGCCCCGTAAAAGCAAATGCTAATGGAATTAATGGTAAAAGAATTAAAAATACTTCTGGGCCTACTATATCCTTAAAATGAGTAACCGCTATATTTACTGTTTCACTTATATTCGTACCTTTGACTACCGAAATAAAAAAGCCAGCTGACAAAAATATAAAAAATTGGTCTTTCATTTTAAAGGAGTAGGAATGAAAATACTCTTTTAAATTATGTAAAAATGCACTTTGCTGCTTAATGAGAAGAGACCAACTAAATGCAAACGGAATAACTAGAATCGAAACGATAATAACAAATGAATAGGCAAAAAGATGTTCAGCAAATGAAATGATCAGATTAAAAATCAGGATTGCTATGAAAATATGAAATACTTTTCCTTGAGTAGCTACTCCTTCTAGTGAAGCTGCAGTTTCATCTGGTATTAAATTATTTCTAAGTCCCTTCGTAACACTTTTTCGTGAATTTCTTGAAGCTAATATCCAATCTAACGCGACCCCCAACATACTTAAAGGCAACACGTACGGTAGAATTGATACCCAACTTACCCCGGTTACCCCTATTACAATCCCAACGATTGGTGTAATTGGCGCCCAAAGTAGTGGCATTGCAAATCCATGAGTGATCGCTCTACTCATAAAACGTTCTTCTTTTTTAATAGAAAAAAGACTTAAAGATGGTTGAATGGAATAATATGTCATCGGTAAGGTTGCTAGATTCATAAACATACTTAAAAAATAAGAAATTCCCGATGTCATAATATACAACTGTCCGGATGTTTTTACTTTCTTCTGTATAATCGCTTGAATTCCATTCGCATAACCTCCCAGTCTGACCGGAAAACCTAATATAGGAATTAGTGCAAATAAAGTTAGCAAATCTAGCATTGGTCCAAATGACAGGATATAGTCTTTTAAACTAGCATGATTTCTCCAAAGTAGAATGAACCCAATTAGTAAAAAAATACTTCCAATTGTTCTAACGAGTGACTTAACCATAAACATTGTATATAGAACAATAAAAATACATAAACAAGAGATATAAATTTGCAAATCCCATTGAAATAAAGAGGATAATAAATAGAAAAAGATTACTAAAGCAAACATATACTTCAACACGTTCCAACATCCTCTCCTTACATTTGGTATACCATAATTAAATATTCAGTATATTTTATAAGAAATTATACCATAAATAGTTAGTTTTGGTATACAATTTTATCTTTTATCATTTTTATGATGATAAAGATAAAATTGCGGATTTAGTTAGAACTCAAAAAAGTATGGGCTTTTACAGAGTTAGTATATTCAATTTCAAATATGTTTAATCAAAATCAAGAAACCTAAAAGTAATAGATAAAGTAAAAACCTTATCTAATTAATCGATAAGGTTTTACCTTGCCTTATAAAGATTTACACCTTGTATTAATTTACATTAAAAAAAGCGATTCAAATATGTATCAATCCTCTTATTAATGTTAATGATAAAATTAAGGAGGTGTCTTACTATGGCAAAAGATGTGCTTTGTGAAGTTGATAATTGTAAATATTGGGCTTCTGGAAACAAATGTAGTGCAGATTCTATTTATGTTGTAAGTCATAAAGGGAAACAAGCTGCAAACAATGCTGAAACAGATTGCAAAACATTTGATCCAGGATTATAAACAATTAAGGGTAACCTATTTAGGAGGTTGCCCTTTCTTATTTATAGTATTGATAATAACTATCATTTTCATTCAAATTTATTCCAATTATTTTATTTTTTTACATCTGAGCCTTCTCACCGTTATAAACTCCTGTATTATTGACGGCGATAATATTTTACATTTCAAAAAAATTATCTCTTTCAACTTTACACACTCTTAACGCGAATGATTCATACCAGTCTTTTTTTCCACGTTCTTGTGCAACTTTATGAACCGCATGCTCTTTCCATGTTTTAATAGCGTCCAATGATTCCCAATACGAAACAGTTATACCCATTTCATCATCTCGAGCACTCTCCACTCCTAAAAATCCTTGTTGGCTTGAAGCTAATTCAACCATTTTTTCGGACATCTTACTGTAACCATTATCTCCTTCAGTTCTATTAGAACAAAAGATTACCGCATAATAAGGCGGATTTGGCGTTTTTGCAAATGATCCCATTGATAACCTCTCCTTTTTTTATTAATCATATTTGATTAAGGAGCTATTTAACATAGGTTTAAAAAAAATAAAATAAAAAAGCGATACAATGTATCGCTTAAAAAGTATCACTCAAATAAATAAGGATTTCCACTTATACTTTTTCTCATATCCTCTGTAACTTGAAAATCTTCTTGTTCGAAATTTTGCTCAAATGTTTCTTCATTCATTCCGCTGCCATCATAATGCATTGGTTTATTTTCCATACTTTCACCTTCTAATTCATATTAGTTTTATGTCACTATTATAGTGTCCAATTCTGAAAAATAAATGACAAAAAAACGATGCAATAAAAATCACATCGTTTATATTTACATATTAATTTGTACTTGCTTTCACTTTATTTGTTTGAACAAAAGAGTAAATTGCAGAAAATAAAGCAAAAATAACGATAATACCACCGACTAATGCATTCATTGTTACATGATACTGAGTAATTAGAATACCACCTAAACTTGAACCTAAAGCAATTCCTGTATGTGAAAAAGAGTTGTTTAATCCAACTTGTATATCTGCTGACTCTTTAGCTACTTTCGCAAGGCTATTTTGAACTGCTGGACTAATAGACCATGATACTGTACCCCATATGATAACAATAATAAATAAACTAATGATTGAACTCGGTGCGAATGTTAGAGTTAAAATCGAAATAGCCAATAACCCTAAATTAAATACGATCGTTTTACTTCCACCAAATTTATCAGTAGACCAACCACCTAACCATCCGCCTAAAATTCCTGCCATACCAAATACTAATAAAACAATACTAATCATGTTAGTAGATAATCCCATCGTTTTAATTAAATATGGAGTAAAGTAAGTGTAGATTGTAAAGTGTCCTGTTAACTGTAAAAATGAAATAAGTTGGATCGATAAAATACTTTTATTTTTAAGTGTCGCTACTTGCTTAATCAATGGGATCGTAGGCTGACCTTCAACTTTTGGTAAAAATTTATATATCCCTAACATAGACAGTAAACTTAATAAACCTACCAAAACAAATGTCATTCTCCAACCAAAATTTTCTCCAATTACTGTACCTAATGGAACACCAAAAACTAAAGAAGAACTGATTCCCATAAAAATAACTCCAATTGCCCTACCTCTAATTTCAGAAGAAACAATATTTGCTGCAGTCGTTATTGAAACAACGATTACGACTGAGCAGCTTGCTGCAAGAATTATACGTGCAATCAATAAAACAGCAAAATTTGGACTAACAATAGAAACAATATTTCCAAAGAAGAATACGGTTAATGCGATTAGCAGTAATTTTTTACGCTCCATTTTTGAAGTAATCGCGATAAAAACAGGAGCACCAAATGCAAAGACTACCGAGAAAATTGAAACCAATTGACCAACGGCCCCAACCGATACATGTAAATCCCCAGCAATCATTGACAGTAAACCGGTAATAATAAACTCAACAGTTCCCGCTACAAATGTTGCAATAGCTAATATATATATTCCTTTATGCATTATAAAACCCCTTAAATATGAACCACATAATATTTTTTGTCACATTATTTCATTATATAGATATAATTAAAAATGTCTATGTAAAAAAACGAACCTGGTTACGGTTCGTTTTAAAGTTGTTATACATATTCTTACCGATTAATAATCAAATTTTTGTAAAGGTTGGCTCCTGAGTTTGATTTCTACTACAGGGTGATCCCTTTATGAGTTAGATTTTTTCTTCTTTTTGCTGTCTTACTTACTCATGAGCCTTCCATGAATAACACTTTTGCTTCTTTTTGCTGTTTTACTTACTCATGAACCCCTTATGAGTTAAGAATCTTCATACTCCCTCTCTTTTTAACTCATAAACTCCGTATGCTCCTCACAAAAAAAAGAGTGTCCCAATAGAATTTCGGGACACCGTCATGATTTAATCTTCAATATGGTCTTTTTTCGCTTTAACTATTTGTATGCTTTGGTCTTCATTATTTTCAACAAGATGTTGTAGGATGGATAATTTATTTGCCCAAAATTGTTCGTAATAGGATAACCATTGTTTGATTTCTAAAAATGCTTCTGGCTGAAGTTTGTATCTTCTTTCTCTGCCAACTTTTCTTCCACTTATTAGTTCAGCTTCTGAAAGAATATGGAGATGTTTTGCAATTGCTGTTCGACTCATTGGAAAATTACTTGATATTTCAGAGATAGGTAGTTCATTATTTGCTAATAATTTAAGTACTTCTCTTCTCGTAGGATCCGCTATCGCTTGAAAAACGTCATATTTTTGTGCAGAACTGGACACTAGTTTTCAACAACCTTTTTAAGTTTTTGAACTATACCTGTCCAACCACCATTCATATTGTCGCGGACAATAGCACTTTTTTGATTTGGTTTTGGAAGAATTTCATCTGCTGTTTTCCAGCCACTATGAATTAAAGTAAATTCTGTTTGTTCACCTAAATCTTTTAAAATAAATGATACTACCCATCCGTCAACATCCCAAGAAAATGATACTAGATTTGGTTCATCAATTTCTAATACTTTACAAGGAGATGCACCGAATGGTCCTTGCAAATGAAATTCATACCCAACTATTGGTTGAAAATCATTCGGCATAAACCAGGCTGCAATACCTTCAGAAGTTGATACTATCTGCCATACTTTTTGAATAGGTGCATTGTATATTAGTGTTTGTTTAATATCTTCTACTTGGTTTTGTACTCCCATATAGACCCTTCTTTCACATTAAATATAAAACCTTTTAGTTATATTTCAAATTATATACAACCATTTGGTTTCATGTCAATCACATTTTATACCCATATTTTTCTCTTTAGCTAACTAATTTTATTCCCTCTTCTAACCATCGTTATGAATTTTGCACGCTCAGTATGAAACTCATTTTCTTTTGTGAAGCTAAAATTTTCATATAGTCGAATTGCTCTTGAATTAAACTTTGCAACTGTTAATCTAAACGCGGAATGATTTGTTGAATCCTCGATATCTCCAAGAATAAATTTGAAAAATTGACTTCCAAACCCTTTCCCTGTTAAATCTGGTCTAACACCTATTCCGATATCAATCAATTTTTCGTTATATACATCAAACTCGTTTCCTTTTGGAACATGAGCTGCCTGTCCAGTGCAATAAAAACCTACTAGGTTCTCATTTTGGTCAATTATTACTTTATATTGATTGTTTAACAATTCATCTAATTCTTCTTTTCCCGACTTAATATTATAAAAATCGTATGGTGGTACATATCTCCAATTAACAATTTCAATTGCATAAGAAGCTGTCATTTCTCTAATAGATAACTGCATAATTTCCCCTCACTTTTTCAATTTGACCCATACAAATAAAAAGCATTACCCCATAAATTGGAGTAATGCTATACACTAATAGAGCATTTTTTATTATGAAACTGCTCTATGTCTTACAAAAAAGAATACACCGATATTCACTAAAAATATTCCTAAAAATGCTGCTAATAATAACTGAACGCCTGAAATTACACTCGCACTATCAGTAGCATGAAGTAACCACCAAATACTCGCAAATCCTAAGATGAAGAGATTAATATTAAATGCAATCGACATTGTAGCTAGTACATTTTTTGTTTTTCTTTGCATTTTAACCTCTAACCAGACTGATAAAATCAAGGAAACGAAAATAAAACCAAGGAACGCAATAAACTTTACATCCATTCTTATTCCTCCTAAATTTTATTTGGCAATTAACTCTATTAGGTTATTCTTTTGATTCGATATAAAAAAGGATTTTCCTTTCAAAAATAACAGTATTACAGTAAATAAGGACTAATACCCATAACTATTGCACTAACCATTAGAATTGGATTAAAGAAATTAACTAAACCCAATTTCCAATCTAATTATTTTTCATATTTAGTCCAATTTGATCCTTTGATTTTATTTGAAAGATAAATAATTTTTTTCTTAACTCTTTGTGCTTCTGATCCTTTTAAATATAATGGTTGATAATTATTTCGACTAGTTACCGAGGAAATAGAAAATGGCACAACTTTGATTTCCTTTTGATTAGAGAGTACTCCATTAGTTAAATGAAATGTTTGTTGGAAAACAAATGTATCTTTATCTTTTGGATTTTTATTTCCACCAAACATAAAGTTTCCTAAACTATAGACGATAAATTTTCCTTTGTATTCTTCTATCCCTTGGACGACGTGCGGGTGGTGTCCAACAATTAGATTTGCTCCGTGGTCAATCGAATAATGTGCTAAATCCTTTTGAATACTATTTGGTACATAATCGCGTTCGATTCCCCAATGGAAATGAATAATGATGATTTTCACGCCATTTTTTCGTAAGTTTTGAATATCATTATTAATTTTAACTCTTAAATCAGGTGAATCATTCCACCCTTCATATCCGAGTGCAGCTACTTTCACACCTTTAATTGTGGTTACATATTCATTGTCATAACCAAAATAACCAATTTTTTGCTTCTTTAAAGTGTTTATTGTATCTTCATAGCCTTTTTGTAAATAATCATGAATATGGTTGTTAGCTAGATTAACCGCTTCAATACCACTTAGATTTAAAATTTTCGCATAAGCCGGTTTACCTTTAAAGCGAAACGTTTTTGATGCTCTTTTAGTAGCATTTGTAAATGTCGTTTCTAAATTAACAGTCGATAAATCATCTTGTTTAAATATATTATTTAAGCCTTTTGTAAAATACGCTAATCCATTTTTATTAGCTTCTGCTGGAAAAGAGTTTACATATTGAAAGTTCACATCTGATCCAAGCGTAAAGTCACCAGCTGCACTAATTTTAATCGTCGTTTCGACGTTTTGAGGTTTTGTTGTATTGTGATTTTCAGGCTTTTGAACAGGAGGTTTGATCTCCGGCTTTTTTATCGTTTTTGGAGCATTGCCTACGCTACTTTTATGATCGCTTTTTACTAAATTGTTTTCTTCTACATAAATTTTCTCATAAACATAATAGCTAAACACTGATATACATCCAAATAGTGCCAGCACCATAATCCAAACAATTACTTTGTAACTTTTTCTTTTCTCGGTGTTCTTAACCTTTCTACTCCTCATATGATTTTATTTCTCCTTTATATATATTTGCTAGAATTATAGGGAAAAAGTTCAGCTACTTGTTCGAACAAATATCTTGCCTATTTCTACGACCATTGAACGAATTTTTTAATAAAATGAAACTATGGAGATTTTTCTTCACAGTTGCCAATCTATACTTCCTTAATGTGTAAAAAAAGAGAAAGTGAGTAAAATCTCTCACTTTCTATAGAAGAAACTTTTGTCAATTCTTAGTTTTTCAAAGTTAATACATATGCTACAAACACATTTTTGTTATTTTTCATCATTACTTTAGAAACTAATAGTTCATTGCCTGTTGGACTCCAAGTAATTGGTCCTGCGATCTCATCTAAATCAGTCGATAATTGTGTTATCTTTCTAGATTTGACATCGATTACAAATAATCCTCTTTCTCCTTTATCTTCCGAAATAACGGAAAAAGCTAGCGTTTTAGAATTGGGGGACCAACCTGAACCAAAAATTTGCGTCCCCTTAGCTAATGAGGCAGTTTTTCGACCCTTTTCATCCGTAATAAATAACTCTCTTTTTGTCGGTGTAATTTTTCTAACAATCGCGTATTGCTTTTGATCAGGTGCTGGAATCACCCACTCGACATTTTGTTCACCATATTTTTTTCTAATTTCATTAACCTGATCTAAGCTCGGATTGATTTCTTTCACATGTCCAGTTAGATCAGCTGAATACATCTGACCAGATAAAGTTGAATAAATGATTGTATTATTATCGATCCATCGGCCTTCTGTTGCAAATGCAAAGATTGTATCTGGTTCTGACACTTTAACCTTTTCAGTTCCTTCAGAACTTATAATATAACCAGTTCCAGTATTTCCATCCTCTGTTTGTTTATAGAAAATATGCTTTTTATCAGGCGAAATGACAGCACCAACTTGATCGTGCTCCTCACTGACTAATGCTTTCGATTTATTCGTTTTTAAATCATAAGAATACAAGTTAATATGATAAGTATAATCACCATTATCTGTCATCACGTTTTTTGGTAAACTTGTATTTTTTTGCTCGGTTAAAATCGTATGATCATCTAACCAATCCGTCCCCCGAACACCTTCATATCGATCGATTTTTTCAAGAGCCAATTCATTTGTTACAACTTCTTCATTTCCAGTTAATACGGTAATCTTTTTATGCTTTTTTTCGATTACGATATTGTCATTTTGACTTTGACAACCAGATATCAATAATATTGAACAAACAAGAAATATCACTTTAACCATAATCTTATTGAACACCACATCACTCCCCTACGCCCAGTACTAACTATATGATAAGTTTAGGATGTTTCAATTTTTAACAAATCATGTTTCCAACTTGTAAATTTTTATTTTACGATAGGAAATTTAATGATAAAATTTGATCCGCTACCTTCAATTGATTCGACTTGAATCGTACCGCTTTGCTTTTCAATTAAATCTTTCGTTAATGCAAGTCCTAGCCCAGAACCTCCAAATTGTCGCGAACGATCCTTATTTACAGTAAAAAATGGTTCAAATATTTTATCGACTGCTACTTTAGAAATTCCAATACCCGTATCAGTTACATTAATAATTAACTGGTTATTTTCTACGATATTTGAAACACTTATTTCACCATTCGGTTTATTATACTTAATTGCGTTGTCTAGTAAGTTCATCATAATTAATGTAAAGCTTTCCTTATCTATTAAAATCGTTGCATGTTCAAAATTTGTATGAATCGCTAATCCAAACTTTGTCATTTTCCCCTTCATTCTTGAACAGATATCTTCTAAAAGAGACTTTATATCGACTGCTTCTTTCTCAATTTCAAAGTCATATTTCTCAAGTTCAGCTAATTTTAAAATTTTTTCTACCATATCGTAAAGGCGAAGTGATTCCTTTCCGATATTACTGATCGCTTCTTCTAATAATTTCGGATCATCTGAATACATGTCTAATAAGTCAATATAAGCCCTTATAACTGTCAGAGGCGTTTTAAATTCATGTGTAATTGAGCCTATAAATTGTTTTTGTTGTTTTTCTAAGATTTTCAGTTTTTCCACTGCAAGTTGAAGATTATCTTTTTCTTGCTTGATTCCTTTTATATTATGTTGAATTTCATTACTCATATAGAAAATGGCTTGACTTAAATAGCCTAATTCATCTTTTCGACTTAAAATTGATCGTTCTGGATAGTTTCCTAATTTAATTTCCTCTGTTACTTTTCTAAGTTTTAAAATACTCATAACGAGCGAATTAAAAAAGAAATATCCAATAATAAAACTAAGAATAGTAGTAACTAAACCAATTTTAATAAAGAGATTAATTGTATTATCATAAAACTTCTGATTATTTATTAATGAATAATCGAATTGAACAACTCCGATTTGTTTATTCGCATTATAAATAGGTGCAAAGTATGATAATGTATCGCCTTTTTCCTGATATGCAATTTTACCTTTTAAGGCATAGCTCAATGTATCTCCTATATCAGTAGATTCTAATGGAAGAGAATCACCTACAACTTTTCCTGACATATTAAAAATCGTGACATGAAGACTACTAATAATTCCAATCTGTCTAGCGATTTCCCGACCATATTGTTTAAAAAATTCTTGAGGGTTATCTAATGTTTGACTTAAATAAACCTGCTTTACATACACGTTTGCTAGCTTACTTTGCCTAGCCAGTGTTTCTTCCGTTTGTTTTTGCTGATTTTGTTTGATTCCTTGAAGTACTAAAATACTTAATACAATGACAGTTCCTACTAATAATGCGGCTAAAAATAAGCTCGACTTAACTTTTATACTTAATTTCATTTCGTTTCACTAGATATTTTATATCCAACCCCAAAAACAGTTTGAACGATATGTTGGTATGAATTCCCTAGCTTTTTTCGTAAGCGTTGGATATGAATATCGACAGTTCTTGTACCACCGATATACTCAATCCCCCATACTAAATCTAATAATTCATCTCGACTATAAATTCGATCAATATTAGAAATTAATAATACAAGTAAGTCAAATTCCTTAGGGGTTAATTCAATATTTGTGCCATCAATGACAACTTTTCTTTGCGACGGAATGACTTGAAGCTTATTAATTGAAATCGTTTTATTTTCATCAGGAGATGATTGCTTTTTTAATCTTCGAAGTAGTGATCTAGTTCTAGCTATTAATTCTCTAATATCAAATGGTTTTGTTATATAATCGTCTGCTCCAAACTCTAATCCTAAAACACGATCAATAATATCGTCTTTAGCTGTAAGTAAAATAATGCCAAGTCCATCTTTATTACCAATTTGTTTACATAAATCCAAACCATTCATTACAGGCATCATAATATCCGAGATTAGAATATCCGGATTAAAAGTCGAGATTTTTTCTAGTGCTTCTTTTCCATTAAATGCGCTTTCTACATCATATCCTTCTCTACGAAATGCATATGTTAATGGATCTACGATACTTTTTTCATCATCTACAATTAATACTTTCCCTTGCAATTACCTCACCTAAATTCATAATTTATGTTTTTCTCACTTTTATTGAAATTTTACTTTTGGCTTTTTCTATTTCCTTAGGAAAAATTATAGATGTCTCGTTACCGAATTACTAAACGTTTTTTATTTATATACAAAAAATTTACAACTTGGAAACATCTCATTCTCATTTTTTCATATGTGTTCGGTTCAATTATTAGTTTGGACAATATTCTAGTCCTTTATCTTGTTTCATACATTATGTAATGAATAAAATTGGGAGGGATTTCATGGATCATATTCGAAATATGCAAGAGAAATGTAATAAATATAAATTCTGCCATGTAGTATTTCAAACTGCTGAAAGAGCTTTATTAGAAGGAGTTTTATTAGATCATGACTCAAATAGCGCGAACTTACTCGTCCTAGAGGACCTTGCTGCTCCTAAAATCGCGTTTTTTGAAGTAAGACAAAGCGGTGGTGAAACTTTTAGTCCAAGATATCGAAAGTATAAAAAAGTTAATATACCGTTAGCATCAGTTTCAGCAATATACTTATTTCCATATTACTACCCTAGTTATCCGTATGTTTATCAAAGAAATTATCATCCACAATAGTAAAAAGCATCTAGAAAAATAGATGCTTTTTTTTATATTTGATACTAAAAATTTTTATTGCGCTGTAAAAGCAAATATCGATAATGGCTTGATTTCATTATTCTCAATAAAATCTTCTAGCATTTTAACTTCTGACCGAATCAGTCCCGTTAATTTACTTGGCATGGCTTCTACATTACTTAGTTCAACTTCAATATCTGATAATGTTTTATTAATTTCCCAATTACAATCATGTAATTGTGGTGAAAATATTGCTGTCTCATTATTTATGTTCCAGCCAGAGCTTTCACAAATAGTTTTTATATCATTCGGAGTTAAAAGAGTTCGAACATTAGATTCACTATCTTGTTTAAATGATTCGTACTGAGCTTGAATTAAAATCGATAATAAATGTGGGTACTGCTCAATTGAGCTAACTCTTGTGTCCCATTCAGCAAAGCATAGTGTTTTGCCCCATTTTTTAATTTTAGTTAATAATGTCCCAAACTCTTCTTGCGATTTGAAATACCATGAGCAGTGAGACATTACGATATAATCAAATTCATTTTCCGAAAAATCAATAGCTGGTGATAATAAGTCAACTTCAAACTCCATCTTTAATTGATGCCCTAATTTCGAATTCATTAAAAATTCTGCTGAGTCTCCTAATGAAATTGGACTTCCATACGTTTTTGAACCTATATCAACTCCATGAACTAATCCATTTTCCCCGACTACGTATGCTAAAACGGCAGTCGTATCTCCTTGACCACAGCCTATTTCAAGTACTTTACTTCCTTCTTTTATATTCCAAAATTCAACTAATTTAAAACGATGCTCCGTTTGTATTCTTTGTATGTCAGACATCCCATTACCTGATGCCATACAATCAATAACCGATTCAACTGCATTTTTAATCATAAAACTCCTCCTTGGACGATACATGTCATTATTAATTTACTTTTCTACTATTCTTCCGTTTTGTTTCAATCTAATTTGAAGGTTACTTCTCCTACCCCAATATCCATATTAACTTCTAATTTAATTTTAGCATCGTCATATGCTTCATTAACGTAAACTCCATTACCTTTCGAAATTAAATCAATAACGTTTGCTTTTCCAATTCCTTTACTTAATTTAACTTTTACACCAACATTTGAAGGCAATACAACGGTCGTTTTTCCGATTCCCGTTTTAATATTTGTTTCAAAACTGTTCTTCCAGTTTCCTCCTAAGTTGACATTAAGTTCTCCGACACCTGCATTTATATTTAATTTATTTAACTTCAAACCACGCAAATCAAGATTTGTCTTTGACGCACCTGTGTTTACATCTAAATCGAGCGGAATTTTATCCGAAAGCTTCAGATCCCACTCACTCTTTATTTTCCCGATTTTCATTTTTGATAGATGATGTTTAGACTGATCAATTTTTACTTCACCAGTAGAATTTTTAAGTTTGTATGATACATCCGGTTTAAAACTTTTATTATTATATTCTGCCTTTCCCTCTACCCATTTTTTAGTTCCTATAGAAACATTCATTGATCCGGCACCTAAGTCTAAACTTACATCCAAATTCTTTGCTTGATCTTTATGAATTGAAATTGTCTCTTCCTTCACCTTACCATTGTTTACGATTGAGCAACCGGTAACAACAAAGGCCGCAGCAATTATTAATAGTACGGACATAATTAATTTTTTCATTTTTTAACCTCCAATTAAGAACTTCTAACACTCTCATTTTATGGAAATTAAAAAATCTAGATAACATCCTCTAGTATCAATCAGGCTACGGCTTAAGACTGAAAGTAAATAAAGTACAAGTAAGTCACTACTATTTATTAGATTTTTTGACAGGATTCTCCTCTATTCTTCTAAAGATTTTTATATTTTGTCCTGCCCCAAACTTTCATACGTTATCCTGAATGTGAATAAAATGAAATGAACGAATTGTAAAGGAGGAGAATCTATGACAAATTTACCACTAACAACTGATCAAATGATTTCTATTATTCGAAGCGGTCTTAGAAAAACCCAATTCTCCAAAAAAGTAATTATAGTAGGCGCAGGTATGGCCGGATTGACAGCTGCTTCTTTACTAAAAGATGCGGGGCATCAAGTTACAATTATTGAAGCAAATGATCGAATTGGAGGTCGTGCCTATACGTTGCGTTCTCCCTTTAGTAATGGACTATATTTAAACGCAGGACCTTTACGAATCCCCAATATCCATCATTTGACATTAGAATATATTCGAAAGTTTAAATTGCCAGTAAATGAGTTTATTAATGAAACGCCAAACGATATTATTTATGCAAACGGAATAATGACGAATGAAGCTAATTATAAAATTAATCCTGACATTTTAAATTATCCAGTAGCACAAAACGAAAAAAGAAAAACTTCTGATGCTTTATTGAATCAAGCATTGCAGCCATTTATCGATTTTATTAATCAAAATCCATTAACGAATTGGGAACTAGTCGAAAAAAGGTACGGCAATATTTCATTTGGTTCTTTTTTAAATTCCTATTTTTCAATAGGAGCAGTCGACATGATTGGTGTTCTCCTTGATTTTGAAGCATTTATGGGGATGTCCTTTTTAGAGGTATTAAGGGAACAGGTCGCTTTTAATTCAGCAACAAAATTTTATGAAATAACAGGTGGTATGGATCTATTACCAAAAGCGTTCCTACCACAATTAAAAGATAATATTCATCTCAACCAAAAGCTGATGAAAATTATTCAAAACGATAAATTTGTAACTATTCAAACGACTGATAATAAAACCTCCAATCAATTCACGCTAAACGCTGATTTTGCCATTATCGCTATTCCATTTTCACTCTTAAGATTTGTAGAAATTGAACCATTCAATTCGGTTTCTTACTATAAACGTAAAGCAATTCGTGAAATTAACTACATGTCTGCAACGAAAATTGGAATAGAGTTTAAAAGTAGATTTTGGGAAAAACATGGTCAATTCGGCGGGAAATCTACAACCGATTTACCTAGTAGACTTGCACTCTATCCTAGTATTGATATTGGCAAATCAGGGCCTGCTGTAGTAAATGCAAGCTACACTTGGGCAGATGAGGCGCTAACGTTAAGTAGTTTAACAGAAGAAGAACGTATTTATTATACTTTACGAGACATGTCTAAAATATGGGGAAACCAAGTTTATTCTGAATTCGTAACGGGAACTTCCTTTAACTGGAGTCAAAATTCATTTTCTGTTGGTGCTTTTACTTTTTTCGAGCCTGGGCAAGAGGAAGAACTCAATTCTTATATAAGTAGTCCTGAAGGTAGACTGCATTTCGCAGGTGAACATGCTTCGCGTTCTCATGCTTGGATTCAAGGTGCCATTGAATCTGGGATCCAAGCAGCAAACGAGGTTAATAATTTGACGACATGAATAGTAGTACATCTGCGTTTATGAAAGAAACACTCTCGTACTATTTCAATTAAATAGGCTTTTTTTCAAATAAAAAGAACCGGGCATCAACTCGCCCGGTTTGCGTTCTATGATAATGCACCAGCCGGTCTCAATCGCGCCATCATAATTTCATCAACAAACCGGCCATTTGCTTTAATATTCCCCTTCTTAACTCCCTCAACGTTAAAACCAAACTTTTCATATAACGCCTGTGCCATAGGATTTGTTTCTAACACTCCTAGTTCTACTCTTTCTAGCATTAGCCAATGATCAGCTAAATCTAAAACTTTTCTAAGTAAAGCCTTGCCAATTCCTTTATTATGATGATTTCCATCAGTCGCAATAAATAAATCTCCTACATGAGACCTGCGACCAGTTCTTTGCACTAAACCAACTAGCCCTACTACATCTCCATTACATTCAGCTACAAATTCATATTCATTTGCTTGTAGGTTTCTAATTCTATTTTCCATCATGTCTATTCTCATACTAGGTAAAAAAATCATATAAGGAAAAACATTTTCTTGAGTGCATATCCTATGAAGTGCTTTCGCATCACTTATTTCTACTGGTCTTATCAAGATTTCCATCAAGGCTCACTCCTTCAAATTATTAGTTTAACCCCTCTAACCATTCATGATTAGGATGATTGCGCAAAATTGCTTCACGCAACCACTTTTTCTGGAACTCGTTCAATGAATTAATCACATTTTTAAAATCCTCGTGATCTTTTTCCCTCGTATTACTAACCTTATATAATAGGACTATTTCAGGATTTAAGTATGGAATACCCTCATTTGAAAAGCTGTAAAATGAGTCTAGTTTACAAATAATCGATTTATCTCTTCTAAATTTCCACTCATTGAATTCAATTTCATTTAGTAAGACTTCTAACTCACTATTCGTCTGACTATTCCTACCATGCAATTCATGGATTGGTAATTCTAGATATTCATTCTTCCAATTTGTTAATTCCCCTTTAAGGACTTTATTAAACGTCCAATCATTTAAATACTCTTTAAGACTTAATTGATCCTTCCGGGCAATCGCGATTTCAATATCATGATGATTTCTCGTCTCCTTACCTAAGTAAAGGTCAATTGCCCATCCACCAGCAATATACCATCCTTTATTAAACCCTTTCATTACTTGATTTATTTTAAAACATTCATTAAAAACCATAAAATGTACCTCCTAATTAAAAAAGCACCACACTGAATGTATGATACTTAATAATCAATTTATTTAATTTTAAAAAATAAAAACTTTTCTACTTTAGGATGAATCGGTTCATCAACATAAGAACGATTCCATCGATTGAATAGCTGGATCTCACCGTCAAATGAGCCATTTGTTTGCCCATCGTCTGAGAAAGTTGAACTTTCAGAAACAGTTGAAACAATCGCAGTCTCAATTCCGCCTGAAACAAAGTTTGGCTCATAATTCATAGATAATACAGTCATCATACACAATATTGTTATAATGCTGGATATTCTTCTCATCTTGTTATTTCCTGCTTTCGATTATTTTTAATAGAGTGTTATTGTATTCTTTATATAACAAGTTTTGATTTTCTAATGATTCGTGTTTTTCATAGTAATCTGCAACAACCCCATAATATTTAATTAATTTTTCGTGGTCATTATATTCAATCCATAATGGCAAAGCAATTTTACGTAAATAAGTCACTAAATTAGCCTCATCCTTTTTTGCTTCAAGTAATAAAACTTTCATTCTAATGTAAGATGCACTATTTCTATCTTTTATTTTAGATAGATTTTCGCATAACAATTGAGTAGCAGTCTCGTAATTGTTCATGATCATCATATTGTTAGCTATATTTGAAATGACTAAAAAATACTCCTCAGTTCCCTCTTGTATGTTCGATAAGTATTCTTCATAATATCTAATCGCCTTTTTATGTTGACTAGAATGATAGTATAAATAGCCTAAATTATGTAATGCGCTCATTTGTATCGTTTTATCGCTTAGTATTACAGAAGCATCTAGAATTTCGATTAGAAATTGCTCAGCTCGATCTAATAACTTACTTTTAATTAATTGAAGTGAAAGTAACATTTTTGCATCTAGAATTCGTTTAATATTATTATTTTGTAGAAAAATAGGGATTGCCTTATTACAAAAATACATTGATAAAGAGGTTTGATTAATATAACTGTATACTAAAGCTCTATAAAAGCAGTATTCTTGAAAATCAATTTCAAGGTTCGGTGTAATTTCTTGGACTTCATCCATTACTTGAAGTGAATCATTGTATCTTTTTTCTTTTATGTAATATATTGATAGTGTAAACAAATATTTTATTGATTCATATTGGGAAAATTTCTTCGTTTTTGCTTCAAGTTGTTTCCATTTTTTCTTTGCTTTTTTAAGATCTTCGATAAAAATATAATATCTCCAAATTGTAATATAAAAATCATTTGATATATTAGTATAATTTATTTTTTCTTCCTTATTGATTAATTCTTCATATAGCATTTTGCTTGAGTCATAGTCAGCTCGCTCTATAGAATTCCATAATCGTTTGAGCTGAATAGTCACTTCATCTATAATGTCATTCTCATCTACCTCGACTTGCATCTTCTTTAAAAGTAACCCAATCGTTTCTATACCAGCTTCTTTTGTACCATTTTCAATTTTACTTAAGTGTGAAACAGAACAAATCCCTTCACATAATTTCTCCTGAGTCCAACCTAATTTCTTTCGATGATGAAAGATCATCATACCATAATCCATAATTAAATCTCCTGTTCATCTTTATTTAAAATAGATATTTCATATGATAAATAATCAATAAATTCTATATTAATATTTTTAATCTCATCCTAATAATTAAATTTTAGTAGATTCACCGACATATTAATATATTTTTCTGATAATTTTTAGACAAATTATATTCGAAAAATTTTCCCAATACAAAAAAGTCAAACATAATGGTATGATTTCTTTACAAGCAATTAAACGATACTAAAGATTAATAACTTCATTAGTATTTTTTAAATGCACCCCCATTTAATAACCAGTATTAAAGCAAGATGTAATTATTAC
>NZ_JBHJTJ010000012.1:0-116988 GCF_042267765.1 Gottfriedia sp. NPDC056225
ATTCTAGAGTGTATCATTCTAAAAATAGTATACGTTCAAAAGGCTAAATATTCTTTCATTACAACGTTATATTCGAGCAATGTTTTTTCATAATAAAATAAACCTTCACAGTTTTGTATATAATTTTTACACAATATTAAAAAGATAATTCTACATTATCCATTTTTATGAAGAACCTAGTTAGCTTCCAATATTAATAATTAGAAAAAAATTATCGTATTTCCTAGATTAGAGACCTTCAAAGTATTCATCTAACAATAGTTGAGTAAAAAATAAAAAACCTTTCCTCTAATGTTCCATAAGAGAAAAGGTTTTTATTTATTATTAATTAGTTAGACTTTAATTTTTCTAATTCTAATAAGAATTTATCATTTAGTACTTTAATATAAGTACCTTTCATTCCTAGTGATCTAGATTCGATAACACCAGCACTTTCTAATTTACGTAGTGCGTTTACGATCACAGATCTTGTAATTCCAACACGGTCAGCAATTTTACTTGCTACTAATAAACCTTCGTAACCATTTAATTCTTCAAAAATATGCTCAATTGCTTCTAATTCGCTATAAGAAAGAGATGAAATAGCCATTTGTACAACAGCTTTACTTCTTGCTTCTTCTTCAATTTCTTCAGCTTTTTCACGTAGAATTTCCATACCTACTACTGTTGCGCCATATTCAGCTAAGATTAAATCGTCATTTTCAAAATCTTGATTAATTCGCGCTAGTACTAGAGTACCTAAACGCTCACCACCACCGATAATTGGAACAATCGTTGTTAAACCACCAGAAAATAAATCTTTATTTTCAACTGGGAATGCAGTGTATTCACTGTTAATATCTATATTTGAAGAAGTTTCATTAATATTAAATAGGGTTTGAGTGTACTCTTCAGGGAATTGGCGATCACTGAACATTTTTTGCATACGCTCATTTTCGATTTTTTGGTGAAGACCATAACCTAATAACTTCCCTTTACGGCTTAAAATAAATACGTTTGATTCAATTACTTCTTCTAATGTATCAGCCATTTCTTTAAAGTTTACTGGTTTACCTGCAGATTGTTGTAATAACTTATTAATCTTTCTTGTTTTTTCTAATAATTGCATCTTTCTAAATGCCTCCTATTTAATTGTACGTTTCCTATAAAATGAATTGACTTATGTCTTTATCTTTTGCAATATTTGCGAGTTTTTCATTTACGTATTGTGGTGTAATCATGATTGTACCCATTTGAATCTCAGAAGCTTCAAACGATAAATCCTCAAGAAGTCTTTCCATAATCGTATGCAATCTTCTCGCACCAATATTGTCAGTAGTCTGATTAACATCAAATGCTATTTCTGCTATTCTACGTATAGCATCGTCAGAAAATTCGATTTGTATACCTTCTGTAGACAATAATGCTTTATATTGTTTAATAATTGAAAAATCTGGTTCAACTAAAATCCGAACAAAGTCATCAACAGATAGCTTTCCTAATTCTACACGAATTGGGAAGCGCCCTTGTAATTCAGGTATTAGATCAGAAGGTTTTGAAATATGAAATGCTCCCGCTGCAATAAATAGAATATGATCCGTTTTGATTGGTCCATACTTTGTTACAACTGTACTACCTTCAACAATTGGTAAGATATCTCTTTGCACTCCTTCTCTAGAAACATCTTGAGTAGAGTTTTGTTTACTTGCAATCTTATCAATTTCATCTATGAAAATAATACCTAATTGTTCAGCCCTATAAACTGCTTCCTGGGTTACTTCATCCATATCAATTAATTTCTGAGCTTCTTCATTTGTTAAAATTTTACGAGCTTCTTTAACGGAAAGCTTTCTTTTTTTAGTTTTCTTTGGAAATAAACTACCCAATGACTCTTGAAAGTTCATCCCCATTTGTTCCATTCCAGTTCCTTGCATGAAATCTAGCATTGGAGCTTGCTGTTGTTCTACTTCAACAGAAACAAGTTCTTCTTCTAGTTTTCCAGATAAAAGTTGAAATTCTATATTTCTTCTTTTAGACGTTAATTCTGTATCATTCTCTTCTTGCTCAGCATTCGAGTTTTGTGCATCTTGATTAAAAAGCATCTCAAGTGGGTTTTTAAATGAAGCTTGTTTTTTCATACTCGGTACAAGAAGTTTTACTAATCTTGTATTAGCATTTTTTTCAGCTTGTTCTTTCACCTTATTCATACGCTCTTCTTTTACTATTCGAATGGCAGTTTGGGTTAAATCACGAATCATTGATTCAACATCTCTACCAACATAACCAACCTCAGTAAATTTAGTAGCTTCAACTTTAATGAAAGGAGCTCCAACTAATTTTGCCATCCTTCTAGCAATTTCAGTTTTACCTACACCAGTTGGGCCAATCATTAATATATTTTTTGGTGAAATCTCTTCTCGGAATGACTCTTCAAGTAAACTTCTACGATATCGATTTCTGAGTGCAATTGCTACTGCTTTTTTCGCTTGTTGCTGTCCAACAATATATTGATCTAGTTTTTCAACAATTTGACGAGGCGTGAAAGAAGTACTCATAATACACTCTCCTATTCTAATTCTTCTAATATTATATTTCCGTTCGTATAAACACAAATATCACTAGCAGTCTTTAAACTTGCATAAGCAATTTGTTTTGCTGAAAGATTGTCACCTGCGTTTTCCTTTAATGCACGGCCTGCTGCAAGGGCGTAATTCCCTCCAGAACCAATTGCAAGAATTCCATCATCAGGTTCAATTACTTCACCAGTACCAGAAATTAATAATAATGAATTATGATCCATTACAATCAGTAAGGCTTCAAGTTTATGTAATACTCGATCTGTTCTCCATTTTTTTGCTAATTCAACAGCAGCTCGTTGAATATTCCCATTATATTCAACTAACTTGCCCTCAAAAAGTTCGAATAAAGTAAATGCATCTGCAACTGACCCTGCAAATCCAGCTAAAACTTTTCCATTAAAAAGCTTTCTAACCTTTCTTGCAGTGTGCTTCATTACTACTGCATTACCAAAAGTTACTTGACCATCACCTGCCATGGCACTTTTTCCATTGTGGCTAATTGCGAAAATCGTTGTAGCATGAAAATTGGACATTTGAATCCTCCTTAGAAATGTCGATTAATTTCTAAAATTGAGCTCGTCTATGCTCTAGGATGATGTAAATTGTATACTTTTTGTAATCTTTCCTTCGTTACATGTGTATAGATTTGAGTAGATGATAAGTTCTCATGTCCAAGTAATTCTTGTACACTACGAATATCAGCACCGTTATCAAGCATATGCGTAGCAAAGGTATGCCTTAACATATGTGGATAGATTTTATTAGTCAACGAAGTATCATTGATCATTTTTTCTAAAATACCACGGACGCCCCTTGCTGTAAGCCTTGTACCACGGTGATTCAAAAAAAGATCATCATTTATTTGCTTGTTAGCTACTATCAGTCTATTTCGGCCATCTTCTATATATGTATGAAGAGCTTTTTCTGCATAACTACCAAAGGGAATATACCGCTGCTTATTCCCTTTGCCTGTTACCAAAATAGTCCCAATTTGAAAATCTATGTCTTTTAATTTCAAACTACAGCATTCACTTACTCGCATACCTGTAGCATATAGCAATTCTAAAATGGCTTGATTTCTTTGTCCAAGTTCCGTATCTAGATCGCTAACCTTAAATAGTTTTTCAAGTTCTTCCTTGTATAAAAATCTTGGTATCATAGTTTCTTTTTTAGGAAGTGACGCTAGCACAAAAGGATTCTCTTTTGCCTCATTTTCTCTCATTAGAAAACGATAGAAACTTCTTAAACAAGAAATATGTTTTGAGACTGTACGTCTTGATAGCTGTTTGTCATGCAAAGTTGTTAAATAGAGACGAACATCAGAATAAGTAACTGAAGAAAATGAAATAATGGATTGTTGTTCCATAAAAACTAGAAATTGTTCAACAATTTTTTTATAACTATTTAATGTGTATTGTGAAGAGTTTTTCTCTAATTGTAAATACTGAATGAACAATTGACACAATATTTTAATATTCAAGGTATTTTCTCCTCACAAGCCACTACATACTAACATATTAAGTAGCTATTTGCAATTTATTTTCTTAACATTCTACAAAATTCATAATTGATTCTAATGCTCTATTTGCATAAGCTTCGTAGCGTTCTTGTTTTCGCTTAATTTTCATTTCAAGTCTTGGGAATAGTCCGAAATTTGCATTCATTGGCTGGAAATGTTTCTCACTAGTAGTCGTAATATAATTTGCCATACTTCCGATTGCAGTTTCTGCTGGGAATACTACTAATTCTTTTTCCATTACATGTCTAGCTGCGTTAATTCCAGCTACTAAACCAGATGCTGCTGATTCTACATAACCTTCTACTCCAGTCATTTGGCCAGCGAAAAATAAATCATTACGTCCTTTAAATTTATAAGTTGGTTCTAATAGTTTAGGTGAATTAATAAACGTATTTCGATGCATTACTCCATAACGTACAATTTCAGCATTTTCAAGACCTGGAATTAACTGTAGTACCTCTTTTTGAGGACCCCATTTTAAATGTGTTTGGAACCCAACAATATTATATAAAGTTCCAGCACTGTCATCTTGACGTAGCTGTACGACTGCGTGTGGTATCTTTCCTGTTTTTGGGTCTTCTAACCCTACTGGTTTCATTGGACCAAACAGTAACGTCTGTTTTCCACGTTTAGCCATTACTTCAACTGGCATACATCCTTCAAAGAATATTTCCTTTTCAAACTCTTTTAAAGGTACTGTTTCTGAAGTTGTTAATGCTTCATAAAAGCGATCGAATTCTTCTTCATTCATTGGACAGTTTAAATAAGCCGCTTCGCCTTTATCGTATCTCGATTTTAAATATACTTTATTTAAATCAATACTTTCCTTTTCTACAATTGGAGCAGCTGCATCATAGAAATAAAAATAATCCTCTCCAGTCAATTCTTTTAATTGCTGTGAAAGTTCTGGTGAAGTTAAAGGTCCTGTTGCGATAACAGTTGGTCCTTCAGGTATTTTTGTCATTTCTTCGTTATGCACGGTTACATTAGGATGATTTTTTACATATTCCGTAACACGACTTGCAAATTCATGACGGTCGACAGCAAGTGCACCACCTGCAGGAACAGCACATTCATCAGCAGATCGAATAATAACCGAATCAAGTCTTCTCATTTCTTCTTTCAAAACACCTACAGCGTTTGTTAATGTATTTGCTCTTAGTGAATTACTACAAACTAACTCAGCAAACTTATCTGTATGATGTGCAGGAGTTTGTCTTACTGGTCTCATTTCGTATAAGTGTACTTTTATTCCTCTTTTTGCAATTTGATAAGCAGCCTCACTTCCTGCTAAACCTGCTCCGATTACATTAATAAATTGTTCCTTCATTGATAACTCCTTCTACGCTGTTTAAATAAAAATTACGTAATATTATTTTATATTTTTTTTCTTAAAGTTTTCTTAATCAATAGTTGATATGAAAAGTAAAAGTGAGCAAATTAATTGCTCACATCACACTTGTTGATCCTCTTTGTAATCACAAGATACACATTGAACTTGAATTCCTTTTTTCATTTTCTTTTCAACTAATAAGTTGTCACATTTCGGACAAGGTCTTCCGATTGGCTTATCCCATGATAAGAATTCACATTCAGGATAATTCGTGCATCCAAAGAAAATTCGATTCTTTTTCGATTTACGTTCAATAATATTGCCGTCTTTACATGTAGGGCATTTAACGCCAATATCTTTTACGATTGCTTTTGTATTACGACAATCTGGGAAGTTTGAACATGCCATAAACTTACCGTATCGACCCATTTTAAATACCATAGGGCTTCCACATTGTTCGCAATCTTCACCAGCAGGTTCATCTCTGATTTCAACTTTTTGCATTTCTTTTTCTGCTATTTCTAAGTGTTTTTCAAAACCTTTATAAAATTGATCAATGATTTGAATCCAATTCACATTGCCGTCTTCAATTTTATCAAGGTCACCTTCCATTTGAACTGTAAATTCAATATTAATGACTTCTGGGAAAAATTCAACGACTAAATCAAACACTATTTGACCAAGTTCAGTTGGTACAAATCGTTTATTATCTAAAGAAACATATCCACGCTTTTGAATAGTTTCTAATGTTGGTACGTAAGTTGATGGTCGACCAATTCCGACCTCTTCAAGCGTTTTTACTAGCCTTGCCTCTGTATAACGTGGAGGTGGCTGTGTAAAATGTTGTTCAGGTAAAATATCTTCCATTTTAACCTTTTCACCTTCAGCTAGTGGTGGAAGTAAGCGATCTTTTTCCTCAGTACCATCATCATTACTTTCAATATAAACCTTCATGAAGCCGGGAAATTTAACGACAGAACCATTTGCTCTAAATATTACATTATTATTAGTTAGATCAACTTTAACCGTATCAAGCACTGCTGATGACATCTGACTAGCAACAAATCGTTCCCATATTAATTTATATAGTCGATATTGATCCCGGCTTACATGTGCTTTAATCGTATCTGGTGAACGCAATGTAGATGTTGGCCTAATTGCTTCGTGTGCATCTTGTACTTTATCTGATTTTTTTTCATTTTTTTTATTTGTAGCAACAAAATCAGCGCCGTATGTTTCAACAATATAAGATTTTGCTTCTTCAGTTGCAACATCTGAAATACGTGTCGAGTCAGTTCTCATGTAAGTGATTAGTCCGACTTGCCCTCCACTACCTAAAGAGATTCCTTCATATAATTGTTGGGCAATCATCATCGTTTTCTTAGCGCGCATATTCAATTTCCTAGCCGCTTCTTGTTGAAGTAAAGAAGTAGTAAATGCAGTAGCTGGGTTACGCTTACGTTCTTTTCTAGTGACACTTTGAACTTCGAAGCTATCACCTTTTATTTGTGATAAAACTTTTTCTACTTCAGCTTCTGAGCCTAATTCTAATTTTTTTCCATTAACACCGTAAAAAAATGTATCAAATGCTTCTTTCTTTGTAATCCCCTTACTCTTAATTGTCCAATATTCTTCAGGTTGGAAAATTTCAATTTCTTTTTCTCGTTCAATAATCAGTCTTAATGCGACAGATTGAACTCGACCTGCACTTAAACCTTTTTTTACTTTCTTCCATAGTAATGGACTAATGTTATATCCTACTAAACGATCTAATACGCGTCGAGCTTGTTGTGCGTCTACTAAATTCATATTAATTGGTCTAGGTTTTTTAAAAGATTCTTTAATAGCATCTTTTGTAATTTCATTAAACACTACACGACAATCTGAACTTGTATCGATATTAAGTGTATTAGCAATGTGCCAGGCAATTGCTTCTCCTTCACGATCTGGATCGGCCGCTAGATATATTTTCTTTGCTTTTTTGGCAGCTGATCTTAAATCCTTTAAAACTGGCCCTTTTCCGCGAATTGTTATGTATTTTGGGTTGTAATCGTTTTCTATTTCAATCCCCATCTGGCTCTTAGGTAAATCTCGAACATGTCCCATCGATGCAATTACTTTAAATTTTTTACCTAAGTACTTTTCAATTGTTTTAGCCTTTGAAGGGGACTCCACTATCACTAAATTTTCTGCCATCTTTTAAGCCTCCTGAGAGTTTACTATTCATTACTCTCTGTATTCCTTGTTTCATTCATTAATTCTTATTTATTCTCAAATAGATTCATAATAAGAAGAGTTCAATTATATTTTTAATTTTCCTTCATACAATTTCAAATTGTATAGTTTATTCTATACATTAGTCAAATTTTATTTAGATATAAAATAACACAAGTCGCAATAGTATTGTCAAATTTTTGTAATATAAACATATTTTTTTATTTTTTAGTATATTCCTTAAATTCCTCTAAAATATCATTTGTACAAGTAATTAACTTCGCTCCATCCTGAATTAAACGATGATTTCCTTTATATTCTTCCATTATAATCGGACCTGGCACAGCAAATACCTCTCGATTATATTGAATTGCAAAATTTGCTGTGATCATCGTGCCACTTTTCTCATTTGCCTCTAATACGATTAAACCTTTTGATAATCCTGCAATAATTCTATTTCTTCTAGGAAAATACCTTTTTTCTGGTTTAATATAATAGGGATATTCACTAATAATTAAATGCTTACTAGCTATTTCATCAAATAAGTTACGATTTTCTTTCGGATAAATATAGTCTAACCCACATCCTACAACTGCAACCGTCGTTCCATTATGGAAAATAGTTGATTTATGCGCAATAGAATCGCATCCAGCTGCCATTCCACTTACAATTACACAATTTTCTTTCATTAAGTCTTTTATTAATGAATGACAAATTATATTTGCAAATAATGATGGTTTTCTAGCACCTATTATACTGATCATAAATTTTTTATGTAAGATATTTTGATTACCTATTAAATATAAAACAAATGGAGGGTCACAAATTTCTGTTAGTAAATCGGGATACAAATCATCATAAATTGTAATAATTTTAATATTTTTTTTATAGTTTTCTTTTAAAATATCAAGAATGGAAGATGAATGAAGTTGATTATATAATTTTTCCGCAGCTTTTGAAGACATTTGAAAAGTAGTTTGAAATATTGAAGGTGAATAATGATAGAGGTTTTCCAAGTTTGGATCATAGTGAAGAATTTTCTTGATCGCTTGATAATTTTCAAATAAAAAGTGATGCAAATGAATCAGTCGAATTTTCTTTCCCATAAACTCTCCTTCCTTTTAAGAAAAGTAGCCTCCAAATGGAGGCTACTTATTTAACATTTTATACTAAAGCTTCGTGTGTCTTACATTGTTCATATAAGCCACGCTCTTTTAATACACTAATTAAAGTTTCGCCCATTACTGCTGGAGTAAGAGCTACTTTAATGCCACAGCTTTCCATTGTAGCCATTTTTTCTTTAGCAGTACCTTTACCGCCTGCGATGATTGCACCAGCATGGCCCATACGTTTACCTTCTGGAGCAGTTTGACCGCCAATGAATCCTACTACTGGTTTCGCCATATTAGCTTGTACCCACTCAGCAGCTTCTTCTTCTGCAGTTCCACCGATTTCACCAATCATAATAACTGCATAAGTTTCTGGATCTTCATTGAATGCTTTTAAAACATCGATGAAGTTTGTTCCGTTAACTGGGTCTCCACCAATACCTACAGCTGTAGATTGACCTACACCTGCTTGAGATAATTGATGAACAGCCTCATAAGTTAACGTACCAGAACGAGATACGATACCTACGTGACCTTTGTTATGGATGTAACCAGGCATAATTCCGATTTTGCACTCATCAGGAGTAATAACACCTGGGCAGTTTGGACCAACTAGTCTAGTTTTTTTGCCTTCCATATACTTTTTAACTTTTACCATGTCAAGTACAGGAATTCCTTCAGTAATACAAATAGCGATATCTAATTCAGCATCAACAGCTTCCATGATCGCATCTGCAGCAAATGCAGGTGGTACATAGATAACAGATGCGTTAGCACCAGTTGTAGCTACTGCTTCTGAAACAGTATTAAATACAGGTACGCCAGCGATATCAGTTCCACCTTTACCAGGAGTTACACCGCCAACAATTTTAGTACCATACTCAAGCATTTGTGTAGTATGGAATAAGCCTTGAGAACCAGTAATACCTTGTACAATGACTTTTGTATCTTTATTAATAAATACGCTCATTTTTATCCTCCCTTTCTTAGCCTACAAGTGCAACGATTTTTTCAGCGCCATCAGCCATTGAATCTGCTGCAACAATGTTTAAGCCAGATTCATTAAGAATCTTCTTACCTAATTCAACATTCGTTCCTTCTAAACGAACAACTAATGGTAAGTGTAAACCAACTTGTTTAGTAGCTTCGATTACACCTTCTGCAATAACATCACATTTCATGATGCCGCCGAAGATGTTAACGAAAATACCTTTAACATTTTGGTCTGAAAGGATGATTTTAAACGCTTCTGTAACTTTCTCTGCAGTAGCACCGCCCCCCACATCAAGGAAGTTAGCCGGGTCTCCGCCGTAATGTTTAATGATGTCCATAGTAGCCATTGCAAGACCTGCACCATTAACCATACAACCAATATTTCCGTATAAAGAAATATAGTTTAAGTCGTACTTAGAAGCTTCGATTTCTTTTGGATCTTCTTCTTCTAAGTCACGGTAAGCTAAAATATCAGCATGACGATATAAAGCATTTGAGTCAAAGTTTAACTTTGCATCTAATGCCATTACTTCGCCATCACCCGTTACTACTAGAGGGTTAATTTCAGCGATAGAGCAATCTTTTTCAACAAACGCACTGTATAAGCCCATCATGAACTTTACAGCTTTGTTAACTAAGTTGCTAGGGATGTTGATATTGAACGCAATACGACGAGCTTGGAAGCCTTGTAGACCTACTGCAGGATCAATATACTCTTTAAAGATTTTTTCAGGTGTTTTTTCAGCTACTTCTTCAATTTCAGTTCCACCTTCTTCAGAAGCCATTAATACAACTTGTGAAGTAGCGCGGTCTAAAACTAAACCAACATAATATTCTTTTTTAATATCGCAGCCTTCTTCGATAAGTAAGCGCTTAACTTCCTTACCTTCTGGTCCAGTTTGATGAGTAACTAATACTTTACCTAGAATCTCACTAGCATATGTATTTACTTCATCTAAATTTTTTGCTACTTTTACGCCGCCCGCTTTACCGCGACCACCAGCGTGAATTTGAGCTTTTACTACGCATACAGCTGTACCTAATTCTTTTGCTGCTTCTACTGCTTCTTCAACTGTGAATGCAACTTTACCATTTGGTACTTTTACGCCATAGCTTCGTAGGATTTCTTTCCCTTGATACTCATGGATATTCATGATCCATCCTCCCCTTTTAGAACAAGACAAATTAAAACACATCCCTATTGTATCTCTTACAGAATATACTGTAAATACTTTAGTAGAAAAGAATTAAATATTCTATGTTTTTATATAGAAAACCTTTTCAGAAACAATAGATGATGTCAGTTTATCATATTACAATATTAATTTTTAATTTGTTTTTTGTAAATATTAAGAAAATTCTTGCTTCAAATAAAAAAAAATACGTCCATTTTCGAAATCATTTGAGTAGCTACCCTAATACTTATAGATGCCAATTTATATGTGTTATTATGTAAGAAAAACCGGGCAAAAAACGCCCGGTCTTTTTTTGCTTAGAGTACAGCAGCAAAAATACCACAGTTTTTAGAACTGTGGTACACCTCAAAATTTATACTTTGTTATCTTTTTAAAAAAATTCTTCGTTGTTACTTGTATAATTTAAAAAAGCAAATTACTTCAATTAACGAAGGATTTGTAATTGTAATTTTACTTATTCTATACTCTTATGTATTAGAATTAACTTGTTCTTTTATAGGCGCAAATGATCTCCTATGTTCATTTATTATTCCATGCTTTTCAATTGCTTGGAGATGTTCTTTCGTTCCATATCCCATATGCTTTTCAAAGCCGTAGTTTGGATGCTTTAAACTTAGTTCGCACATTAAAGAATCCCTTGTTTCTTTTGCAAGGACAGATGCTGCTGCAATACTTATGCTTGTTGCATCACCTTTAATGATTGATGTTTGAGAAATTTCCATTGGTAGTTTCATTGCATCAATTAATAAATGTTCAGGCGAATGTTTAAGTTGCTCTATTGCACGTTTCATTGCTAATTTTGTTGCTTCATAAATATTGATTTCATCTATTTCGCTTGAGCTAGCCATACCAATTCCATATGAAATTGCTTCTTCCTTAATTCGTTTAACGAAATACTGTCTTTTCTCTTTTGATAATTTTTTTGAGTCATCAAGGCCGATCAGTTCAGTATCTTCTGCTAAAATTACTGCCGCTGCTACTACTGGTCCAGCTAATGGCCCTCTTCCAACCTCATCTACTCCTGCAATTAATTTTACATTTTGCATATATAGATTCTTTTCATATTCCATCATCTTTAAAAATTTTAAGCGAGCTTGCTCTTTTTTTTCATGTTCTCTATACCACTTTGCAACTAGCTTTTGCACACCAATTCGCTGATCACTTTCAAATTCTTTTAAGAGTTCACTACTTGGGTCAGTTAGTTCATTTAATTTATTTTTTATTTCGTCTATTTTCAGCGACATAAATTTTGTACTCCTTTTTTAACTTTATCTATTTCATTAAAAAAGAAGAAAGTACGCTTACTCATGCGTACTTTCTTCTAGTATTTCATCAGTCACTTCAAGCATCGAAGGATTCTCAAATGTTAATCTGCCTAATTTCCCAGCTCTTAGCTCACGTAAAAATAAATCAGATGTTTTATCATAATCTATAATTCCGCCTGACATTAAAAATCCACGTTTCTTCCCAATATGATCAAAAACATCTACTACATTTTCAGAAAATAAAATTTCATCATTCATGTCGTATCGATCTTTTAATACATTTGGATAATATTCTCTTAAGAATTTAATAGCATAGATCATTACTTCTTGTAAATTAATAATACTGTCTTTTATTGCCCCTGTTGTTGCTAAGCGTAGACCAACAATTTGGTCTTCAAACTTTGGCCATAATATCCCAGGTGTATCAAGCAATTCAATTTCTTTCCCTACTTTTATCCATTGTTGTGCTTGTGTTACGCCGGGACGGTCACCAGTTTTAGCAATATTTTTGCGTGCTAGCTTATTAATTAAAGTCGATTTACCTACGTTAGGAATCCCTACGATTAAAGCTCGAATTGCGCGAGGTTTAATCCCTCTCGATCTCATTTTATCGAATTTCTCTTTAACTAGAATTTCACACGAACTAATAATTGCTTTTAATCCTTGTCCAGAAGCTGCATCAATAGCAATAGCCATTACTCCTTGCTTTTCATAATATGCTAACCATTGCTGCGTATTTCTTGGGTCTGCTAAATCTGCTTTATTTAATAAAAGCAATCTAGGCTTATTTGAAATAATTTCATCGATCATTGGATTTCTTGAAGCTGCTGGTACTCTAGCATCCGCTAATTCAATTACGACATCAATTAATGAAAGCTTTTCAGTAACCTGCCTTCTAGCTTTTGCCATATGACCTGGAAACCATTGAATCGTCATGTTGCCACCTTCTTTATGCAATAAATATTCAAGTTTAATATGGCACTTATTTTGCCATTTTAACCTCAGAGATCGGCCAGAATACAATGCTCGCTCGACCTAAAATTTCTTTTTGACTAACCGTTCCGATAATACGACTATCTTTACTTAATCGACGATTATCCCCTAAAACGAATACTTGTCCTTTTGGTACAGTCTTTTTGCCAGTAATCTCTTCTAGCGTAAAGTCTTCCGTAAGAGGACCATCCTTTGTTTCTTTTTTATATTCATTCAAATATGGTTCTTTATACGGTTTACCGTTAACATATAGAACATCATTTCTATATTCAACTGTGTCACCTGGTAAGCCGATTACACGTTTAATATAATCTTTTTCCTTAGTAGCATGGAAGACTACAATATCAAAACGTTTTGGTTCATGAATCTTGTAAACAATTTTATTTACAATCATTCTACTTTGATCTTGTAATGTTGGCATCATTGAGATACCGTCAACTAAAACCGGTGTAAAAAGGAATGTTCGAATACCAAGTGCAAGTACAAGCGCAATAAAGATTGTTTTAACTAATTCCCAAATTCCACCACTATTGCTTTCTTTCAACCTAAATCCCTCCAATTATAACCATACGTTTTGAAGTATTAACCTTACAAAAGTTAAAACCTTTATTTATGTATTCTATTTTACTTTTTATTATATCCATAATCTACATTTATTGGAAAAAAAGGAGCTTGTTTTATACAAGCTCCTTTCAAAAGACTATCGAAGTTCTTTAATTCTTGCTTTTTTACCAGTAAGTGCACGTAGGTAGTAAAGTTTAGCACGACGTACTTTACCGCGACGAACAACGTCTAATTTAGCAATTTTTGGAGTGTGAATTGGGAACGTACGTTCAACACCAACTCCGTAAGAAATTTTACGAACTGTGAAAGTTTCGCTAATTCCGCCACCACGACGTTTAATAACTACACCTTCGAATAATTGGATACGCTCACGAGTACCCTCAACAACTTTAACGTGAACTCGTACAGTATCACCAGGACGGAATGCTGGTAAGTCAGTTCTTAGTTGTTCTTTTGTAATTTCGTTGATTAAATTTTGCATATTTTATGCGCTCCTTTTCCAACCGATGCTCTTACAAGATACATTGCTCGCAGCGGAACACCGAGAATAAAGGCTTAAGTATTAACTTAAGCCACAAGTTATATTAACATATTCTTTTAGTGCGTGCAACTAGTTTTCTTGTTTTAATTCTTCTTTAACTTGCTCAATCCATTTAGACTCTTTTTCAGATAAAGTGTAGTCCTTAAGTAGATCTGGACGACGTGTTAAAGTTCGTTTAAAAGATTGTTTTGTACGCCATTCCTCAATAAGAGCATGATTTCCAGATAATAATACCTCTGGCACTTTATGTCCTCTAAAATCGGCAGGTCTTGTATAATGGGGATGTTCTAATAATCCTGTACTAAATGAATCTTCTATTTTTGAAGTTGTATTTCCGAGTACACCAGGCAATAAACGAACAACACTATCAGCAATTACCATAGCACCAAGCTCTCCACCAGTTAATACATAATCACCGATTGAGATTTCATCTGTTACGACATGCTCACGAATTCGCTCATCATAGCCTTCATAATGACCACAAATAAAGATTAAATGTTCTTCTTTCGAAAGCTCTTCAGCTTTGCGTTGATTAAATCTCTCTCCTTGAGGGCATAAAAGGACGACTCTAGGCTTATTTTCACTTTTAGATACTAATTCATCCACAGCGTCAAAAATCGGCTGAGGAGCAAGTACCATACCTGCGCCTCCGCCATAAGGATAATCATCAACATTTGAATGTTTATTAGTCGAAAAATCTCTAAAATTAACGCAACGGAATTGGACTGCTTCTTTTTCTTGCGCTTTTTTTAAAATTGAGGAGTTTAATACTCCCTCAAACATTTCCGGAAAAAGTGTTAAAAAGTCTAATTTCATCATAATAGACCTTCCATTAATTCGATTTTAACTTTTTTATTCGTTACATCTACTTCTTTGACAATTTGTTCAATATATGGAATGAGCGCATCCTTTTGACCTTTTCTTTGAATAACCCAAACATCATTCGCTCCTGGAGATAATATTTCTTTTATCTTACCTATTTCTTCTCCATCAATTGTTTCAACTACACAACCGATAATCTCGTGGTAATAGTATTCATTTTTATCTAAATCATGTAGTTGGTCTTCAGTTATCTTTAATATTCCATTTTTCAGTGGCTCTACTGAGTTTAATGACTCATACCCTTCAAATGTAAGTAAATCAAAATTTTTATGTACACGGTGACTCGTTACGATTAATTTAATTGGTGTAGTTTCATTTTCTTTAAATAAATAAAGTGAATTTCCTTTTTTGTAACGTTTCTCAGGAAAATCAGTTCTTGAAATAACGCGGACCTCTCCACGAATTCCATGAGTATTTACAATTTTTCCGACATTTAAATATTTTTCCATTCGATTACCTCTATATATAAAATTTCTTAAGTTTATAGTTAGTTTTACCATTCAGGTTGCATATATGTCTACTAATGTTGAAAACGGCCCTTAGCTATAGCCAAGGACCGTCTTACATTACTGAATATCTAAGTGAATACGTTTTGCGTGTTCATTACTTGCTGCGTAAACAACCGTACGAATCGCTTTAGCAATTTTACCATGTTTGCCAATCACTCTACCAGCATCTTCAGGGTTTACCTGTAAATGAAAGAATAGATTGTTCTCATCTTCTTTTACTTGAAGTGAAATATCCTCTGGATGATCTACAAGACTTGAAACAATTGCATTGATGAGTGTATTCATCTTTTTTTCCATAATTACTTGCCGTTGCGAGCGTTGTGGAATTTCTCTAAGATACCAGCTTTAGAGAATAAGTTACGAACTGTATCAGATGGTTTAGCACCTGTTCCTAACCATTTTAATGCTGCTTCTTCATTGATTTTGATTTCAGCTGGTTGAGCAACTGGATTGTAAGTTCCAATTTCCTCGATGAAACGTCCGTCACGAGGAGAACGAGCATCTGCTACTACTACACGATAAAAAGGAGATTTTTTTGCTCCCATACGTTTTAAACGAATTTTAACTGCCATTTTTAAAGCACCTCCGAAAATATTTACAACGTTTTATATATTATCAAAAACCAATACTGTTTGTAAAGTAAAATTTCTTAACAGCATAATTTTTTATTAAATGATGTTTAAATGTTGGAAAATTATACAAAAAGATTAGAATAAGCCCGGAAATTTGAAACCCTTCTTCTTCCCTTTTTGCATACCGCCCATCATTTTCATCATTTTTTTCATCTCTTCAAACTGTTTTAATAAACGGTTTATTTCTTGAACAGGACGCCCAGAGCCTTTAGCTATTCGCTTTCTGCGACTAGAGTTAATAATATCTGGAGTAAGCTTTTCCTGTTTTGTCATCGATTGAATAATTGCCTCTACATGAGCGATTTGTTTATCGTCAATTTGCAGATCATTCAACCCTTTTATTTTGTTTGCACCTGGCATCATTTTTAAAATATCGCCAAGTGGACCCATTTTTTTAACTTGGGAAAGTTGGTCTAAGAAATCATCCAAAGTAAAAGATGCATTTCTTAATTTTTGTTCCATTTCTTTTGCTTTTTCTTGGTCTACGTTTTCTTGTGCTTTTTCAATAAGAGTAAGCACATCACCCATACCTAGAATACGTGATGCCATTCGTTCTGGATGGAACGGCTCAATTGCATCTAGTTTCTCACCAAGTCCAACAAATTTAATTGGAGTATTTGTAACTGCACGAATTGATAGAGCAGCACCACCACGAGTGTCGCCGTCTAGCTTCGTTAGAACAACTCCAGTTAAACCTAATTGTTCATTAAAACTTTGTGCCACATTGACTGCATCTTGTCCTGTCATTGCATCAACAACTAGGAAGATTTCTTCAGGTTTAGAAAGTTCTTTAATTTGTGCAAGTTCTTCCATTAAACCTTCGTCAATATGTAAACGACCGGCAGTATCAATTAGAACATAATCAAGATGTTCATCCTTTGCATGTTGAATTGCTTGTTTTGCAATCTCAACTGGACTTACTTGATCGCCTAATGAAAACACTGGCATATCTAACTGTTTACCTAAAGTTTGTAGCTGTTTAATCGCTGCAGGACGATAAATATCTGCTGCAACTAAAAGCGGATTACGATTATACTTTTTGCGAAGTAAATTAGCTAATTTACCAGTCGTAGTTGTTTTACCAGCACCTTGTAAACCAACCATCATAATAACAGTCGGCGGGCGATTTGCAACAGCAATTTTGCTTTGTTCTCCACCCATTAATGCAGTTAGTTCTTCTTGAACTACTTTAACAACATGTTGACCAGGCGTTAAGCTTTGTAATACCTCTTGTCCAACAGCTCGTTCAGAAACACGTTTCACAAAATCTTTAACAACTTTAAAGTTAACATCCGCCTCAAGTAACGCAAGACGAACTTCTCTCATCATTTCCTTGACATCAGATTCAGATACTTTACCTTTGCCTCGAACCTTTTGTAATGTCTTTTGAAGTCGGTCGGCTAATCCTTCAAATGCCATAAAACCGTCCTCCTTATTATTCTAATTTCTCTAACGCATCGATTAATCGAAGAAAATCGTTATCTACAACTTTACTCTTTTCAGCGTAAGTTTTCAATTGATTTAATATTTCATTTCGTTGTTGAAATTTTTTTAGAAGTAATAATTTCTCTTCATACTCTTCTAGCATTGCTTCAGTTCGCTTTATATTATCATAAACCGCCTGTCTACTAATGCTAAACTCTTCTGCAATCTCACCTAAAGAATAGTCATCTAAATAATATAGTGACATATAGTTTTGTTGTTTTGGAGTTAAAAGAGATTGATAAAAATCATATAGATAATTTATTCTCATCGTCTTATCTAACATGGTATGATCTGCCAAAACTATCACTCCTTTGTTAAGTGATTTGCCTTTACATATGCTAGTTTACCTAAAAGCTAAACTTCTGTCAAGTTTTTTACTTGACGTTACTTCAAGATTTAGGAAGCGCGGGATCAAGGAAAGATAAACCTCGTTTTACCACCCTTCCAATTTGTACCTAATTTAGCATTATGCTTGTTCCTTACTAATTAAATCACCAAATAGTCCATATACGAATTGTTCTGCTTGGAATGGTTGTAGATCGTCCATTTGTTCTCCTAGCCCAACGAATTTTACTGGTACTTTTAGTTCGTTTCGGATTGCTAATACAATACCGCCTTTTGCAGTTCCGTCTAGTTTCGTTAAGACAATTCCCGTTACATTTGTTGCTTCGGAGAATGTTTTTGCTTGAACAAGGCCGTTTTGACCAGTTGTAGCATCAATGACAAGTAAAACTTCATGAGGTGCTCCTGGTACTTCCCTAGCAATAACGTTACGTACTTTTTCTAGTTCTTTCATTAAGTTTACTTTGTTTTGCAAGCGCCCAGCTGTATCGCAAAGTAACACATCTACTTTACGAGCTTTTGCAGCTTGTACCGCGTCAAACATTACTGCTGCAGGGTCTGAACCTTCACCTTGTTTAATTGTTTCAACACCGACACGATTTCCCCAAACTTCTAATTGATCAATTGCACCAGCTCTAAATGTGTCACCTGCTGCAAGCAATACTTTTTTGCCATCAGATTTAAGTTTATGTGCGATTTTTCCAATCGAAGTTGTTTTACCTACACCGTTAACACCGACGAATAAAACAACTGTTAAACCATTTGGATTCATGTTGATTTCAAATGAATCCTCAGTTAAATCGTCACCTTTATACAATTCAACTAATTTTTCAGAAATTACTTCTTGAACAGCTTTTGGATCTTGAATATTTTTTCGCTTTACTTCATATTTTAATTCTTCGACTAATTCCATTACTGTGTTTACGCCAACATCAGCCATAATTAGAATTTCTTCAAGCTCTTCAAAAAAATCTTCATCTACTTTACGGTATCTAGCAAATAAATCATTTAGACCATCTGTCAGATTATTTCTAGACTTCTCTAATCCAGATTTAAATTTTTGAGTCACTGACTCAGTTTGCTTTGAGATTGTTTCTTTTAATTTCTTAAAAAAGCTCATAATTTCAATCCTTTCTAATTACCATTCGATAGTAATGCTTCTCCTTCATCTAAACGGACAGATACAAGTGTTGAAACACCGTATTCTTGCATTGTTACTCCGTATAGCACATCACACTCTTCCATTGTTCCTTTACGATGTGTTATGACAATAAACTGCGTTTGTTCACTAAAGTATTTTAGGAATTTTGCAAATCGAGCTACATTGGCTTCGTCTAGTGCAGCTTCAACCTCATCTAGTACACAGAAAGGTACTGGACGAACTTGTAAAATGGCAAACAATAATGCGATTGCCGTAAGTGCCCTCTCACCGCCAGATAAAAGACTTAAATTTTGAAGCTTTTTACCTGGTGGCTGTGCGACTATATCAACACCTGTTATTAATAAGTTTTCTGCATCCGTCAGTATTAAATCCGCTCGACCTCCACCAAATAGCTGTGTAAAGACGACTTGGAATTTTTCACGAATTGCGGAAAAACTTGATTCAAAGCGCTTCGTCATTTCTTCATCCATTTCACTGATTACATTGTAAAGTGTAGTTTTAGCTTCGTTTAGGTCAGTTCTTTGTTCTTGTAGAAAATCATGACGCTCAGAAACACGTTCATACTCATCAATTGCACCGATATTGACAGAACCTAGTTCTTCGATTGAACGTTTTAAAAGTTTTACTCGCTTACTTGCCTCATCAACTGTCATTTCTAATGTATATTTTACTTTTGCCGCTTCATATGTCGTCATATACGTAACATTCAGTTGTTGCAGGCGGTTTTCTAATTCAACGTCAAGTCGATTACTATTTACTTCTTGTTGTTTTAACAAATCAGAAAGTGATTTATATTGACGTTGCTTTTCGCGTAAAGACTGAACATAGTCTTCTAACTCTGTTTGATAAGCAATTCGTTGCTCTCGACGTTTCGAAATGATTTCAGTTGTTTTTGAAAATTCATTTCGAGTTTCAGAAATTATTTTCTCTAATTCTTCCTTACCATTTTCATTTGTCATAAGTTCGCTTGATAAGAAAATAATTTTGTCCCTTGTTTCTTCAAGAACCTGCTTTTGTTTTAACGCATTTTCTTCAAATTGACGAATTCGTTCGATACTATAACTTAATTTTTGTTCTTCCTGTGCGAGAGAAATTTTAAAACTTGTTAACTTTGATTGTAATTCATCTTTTATTTCTTTTTGATTTAGTTTTCGTTCAGTTAATTCATTAATCTTCTGTTCTTTGGTAATAATCTCTTGTTTTATATTAGCTTCTAATGTTGCTAATTCCCCGAGACGATCTTTTACCTTTATTAAATCACTTGCTGAGCTACCCATTTCTAAATCATAGATTGCTAATGCATCATTAATATTTTTTTCTTGAAATTCGATGCTTTTTAATTGTTCCATAATCGAATCAATTACTTGCTTAACTGAATGCATTTCACCATTTAAACTTTGCGCTTCAGTAGTTTTTTCTTGATACAACGCTTTAAGTGTTTGGACTTCACGTTCTACTGAAGTAGTCTTTTCCTGCATATCATCAAGCTTAATCGTTATTTCCTCTAACTCTCTTTGTCTTCCAATAAGTGAGGCATTTGTTGTTCGTACTGCACCACCGGTCATAGCACCACCAGGATTGACAACATCACCTTCAAGCGTGACAAAGCGATAACGATGACCAACGAGCTTAGCAAGTTCATTGGCACTCTTTAAATCTTGAGCTATTAAAACAGTCCCAAGTAAATTTTGAACTACTTGTTCATATTCATTTGAATAACTAACTAGCGATGAAGCAACGCCGATGAAAGAAGGATTTCTTTTTAAGCTATCAATTAGATTTGATGGCACAGAACGAGCTTTCACAATATTCATTGGTAGGAACGTAGCTCGACCAAGTCGTTGCTGCTTTAAAAATTGAATTGCTCTTCTAGCATGCTCATCATTTTGTACAACAATTTGTTGTGTAGCGGCACCTAGCGCAATTTCAATCGCGGTTTCATATTGTTTATTCGTTGAAATAAGTTCAGCAATTGCACCTTTAATACCCTCTAGTCTCGTGCCTCTTGCTTTTAAAATTTCTTTAACGCCTTGATTAAACCCAGCAAAGTCTTCTTGAAGTTCTTCTAGAGTTTCTTTACGTGATTTAGTTTGTTGAATAAATTGATAAGCTTTAGATAATAATTCTTCTTTTTCCTTTAATAATCCAGTAGTTTCCTGAAGTTGAATAGTTGAAGCTTCAAATTTTTCATTTAATGCTTGAAAATTAAGATCAACTTGTTGTTTCTCATTAAGCAATTCTGTTTTTCTATGTTGTAATTCTTCTCTTTGACGAATGTATTTTTCATTTTCTACATCTAATCGACTCGATTTTACAGAGAATTGTTGACTTTGTTTTTCGAGCATTGTTTTTTCATTTTTAATCGATGCTTGATTATTTAAGAGTTCGATATAATCTGATTTAATCAGTTCGATTTGTTCTTCAATATCTCCCTCATAGGAAATAATTTCATTTTGAATGTCAACAATACTCGTTTTAGTTTTATTTACATTTTGACGAGATAATTTTTCTTGTGCTTTTTCAGTTTCGATTAATATTTTAGTCACGTTAATTTGTTCAGTAACTTCATCTACTTGTTTTCTTAATTGTTCAGATTGAGTCGAAGTATTTCTTTTTCGTTCCTTCATTAACTCTTTCTGACCTTCATATTTTTCCAAGTTTTTCGTTACGGTTAATAAGACTTGTTGCAATTGATCAATCGACTCATCTAATGCAGTTAATTTGTCTTGTAATTCATGTTGCTTTGATTCATCTATTGAAATCTCCGTCGATAATGAGATTTCGATATCAGAATTTTGTGCAATTTCTTTTTTTAACTCTTCCCATTTTTGATGGAGCAATTCTATTTCGTATACTAATAGAGCAGCTTCAACCTTCTCTAACTCATCTCTATGTTCTATGTATTCTTTTGCAATTGAAGCCTGCATACGTAGTGGTTCTATTTGAGAACCTAATTCAAATAAAATATCATCCACACGATTTAAATTTTCTTGTGTTTCAAATAATTTCGCTTCAGCTTTTTTCTTTCGAGTTTTATACTTTAAAACGCCAGCCGCTTCTTCAAAAATCCCTCTTCGATCTTCCGGCTTACTACTTAAAATTTCTTCGACCTTTCCTTGAGAGATAATAGAGAACGCTTCTCTCCCTAGTCCAGAATCCATAAATAAATCAACAATATCTTTTAATCGACATGATTGTTTATTAATATAAAAATCACTATCACCCGAACGGTAAACTCGTCTTGTTACACTTACTTCACTATATTCAAGTGGTAATTGCTGATCTTCATTATCTAATGTGAGCGTAACCTCTGCATAATTTAAAGGCTTTCTTCCTTCGCTGCCAGCAAAAATGATATCTTCCATTTTTGCTCCGCGCAATGATTTAACAGACTGCTCACCTAGAACCCATCTGATTGCATCTGTAATATTACTTTTACCACTTCCGTTTGGTCCTACTACTGCAGTAACACCTTTTACAAAATCTATCGTAACTCGCTGAGCGAATGATTTAAATCCAATTATATCTAGTCGTTTGAGGAACAACTGAATTCCCCCTTTTTGATTTAATTATATACACAAAAACTCCCCCATAAAAGGGGGAGCAGATTGCCCGCCAAACGCTCATCAATGCTTCGCCGTCTTTTACGGTGCGCGATTACCATTAAAGATAACTTTCGCTCCTCGAAAGACTTCATGCATTTATATGTCAAGCGCTTGCAATCAATCTAAAAACCAAGTTTTATCGTTTATTTGGCATGCTTCTACTAGATTTTAAGAAATCTATTTACTTGACTCTTTTAGTTTTATTAATGCTTCTTTAGCTGCCTGTTGCTCAGCTTCTTTTTTAGATCTTCCACTACCAATTCCTAATGTTTCTCCATTTAATAATACTTTAGAAACAAATTCGCGGTTATGAGCAGGTCCTTTTTCTTGTAGTATTTTATACTCGATTGAACCTGTAGAATCTCTTTGAACAAACTCTTGTAATTGACTTTTAAAATCCATCACATGCGAAAAAGCACCATCGTTTATTTTTGGGAATATATGAAGTGATAAGAAGTTAATAACTGTTTGTAGTCCTTGATCTAAATATAATGATCCAATGAATGCTTCAAAAACATCTGCTAGAAGTGCCGGACGTGTCCGACCACCTGTCATTTCTTCACCGCGACCAAGTAAAATAAATCGACCAAAATCTAATTCGTTCGCAAATTTTACTAACGATGGTTCACAAACGATTGCGGCGCGTAACTTTGTTAACTCGCCTTCACTCATTGTGTCATATTTTTGGAATAAATATTGTGAAACTGTAAGTTCTAAAACAGCATCCCCTAAATATTCTAATCTCTCATTATCTTCATATGGTTTTTTACGATGCTCATTCACATAGGATGAATGTGTAAACGCTTGAATAAGCAAGCCTTCATTATTAAACATAATGTTAATTTGCTTTTGGAATTTTACAAAATTCTCTTTTTCATGATCAGATAGTTTAAATTCTCTTACTCTTCTTGAATGCGGCATATTTACCTCCAACTAAAAAACAGTTTGATATGCTGCTAAACCTACTAGTTAAGAAAATGATGAGAAGTCCCGCATAAAATACGGGACTTTTCTCATTACATGTTGCTCTCTATGTAGTTCACAACATCACCAACTGTGACGATTTTTTCAGCATCTTCGTCTGAAATTTCTAATTCAAACTCATCTTCTAATTGCATTACTAATTCAACAACATCTAATGAGTCTGCGTCTAAGTCTTCTTTGAAACGACTTGTAATTTGGATCTCAGATTCTTCTACACCTAAACGGTCAACAATAATCTTTGATACACGCTCTAATACGTCTTGCATTATTATTCACCTCCCCCCAAAGATTGTCTACTTAAGCATTATACATAAAATTTAGGCAAACGCCAAACTAAATCATTACAAGTCCGCCATCAACATTAATTGTTTGTCCTGTAATGTATCTACTAGCATCCATTGCTAAGAATACTACTGCATGTGCGATATCTTCTGGTTGTCCAAATGATTGCAATGGAATATTAGATAACATTTGTGTTCTAACTTGCTCATTTAATTCATTTGTCATATCAGTTTCAATAAAACCAGGTGCGATTGCATTAACTGTAATATTTCTTGAAGCTAATTCTTTTGCAGCCGTTTTTGTTAAGCCTAATACACCAGCTTTAGCTGCTACATAGTTCATTTGTCCAGGATTACCAATTTGGCCTACAACTGAACTAATATTAATGATACGGCCATTACGTTGACGAGTCATAAACTTCGCTGCTGCTTTAATACAGTTGAATACACCTTTTAGGTTCGTGTCAATTACATCGTCCCAATCAGCATCTTTCATACGTAATAAAAGACCGTCTCTAGTAATACCTGCATTGTTTACTAGTATATCAATACTTCCGAATTCATCAACAGTATTTTTTACTAATGCTGCAACTTCTTCACTATTTGATACATTTGCTTTATATGCAATCGCTTTTACTCCAAGAGCTGTAATTTCCTCTACAACTTTAAGAGCAGCAGCCTCATTACCAGAATAGTTAACAACTACATTTGCACCATTTTTTGCTAAAGATAAGGCGATTGCTCGTCCAATACCTCTAGATCCACCAGTTACTAAAGCAACTTTACCATTTAGCATGATTTTATTTCCTCCCACTCATTTAAAAACTGGTTTAATGTTTCAACATCATAAACATTTACTAATTTAGATGATGGAGAGATTGCTTTTACTAATCCAGTTAAAACCTTACCAGGACCAATCTCAACAAATGTATCAACACCTTGGTTAACTAATTCTTGAATTGATTGATTCCATTTAACTGGTGAGTATAATTGATTAACTAATAATTCTTTAATTTCATTTGCATCTGTCACAACGTTCGCAGTAACATTTGAAATTAATGGAGTTACACAGTCATTAACATTTATTTTACCAAGTTCATTTTGGAAATCTTCACTTGCAGGTTTCATTAATGATGAATGGAAAGGTCCACTTACCTTTAATGGTAGTACACGTTTTGCTCCAGCTTCTTTAAGTAAGCCAGAAGCGATTTGAACGCCTTCTGCATCTCCAGTAATAACAACTTGTGTTGGAGAGTTATAATTCGCAATTCCTACAGAGTGACCATTTTTATTTACTTCAGAAACAACTTCTTCAATCTTTTCTGGAGCTAAAAATAATACCGCTGCCATAGCACCTTGACCTACTGGTACAGCTTTCTCCATTAATTGACCACGCTTATGAACTAATTTAACACCATCTTCAAAAGAGATCGCGTCTGCCGCTACAAGTGCAGTAAATTCACCTAAACTATGTCCAGCAACGAAGTCTGGTTTAATGCCAGCTTCTTTTATTTTCTCAAGCATTGCAATTGAAGTAGTTAAAATTGCAGGTTGTGCATGATATGTAGCAGTTAACTCTTCATCTGTCCCATTGAAAATAATATTAGAAAGGCTGAACCCTAATTGTTCATTAGCAGATTCAAATATTGCCCCACACTCATTATAGCTTTCAGCTAGATCTTTACCCATTCCTACTTTTTGTGATCCTTGTCCAGGAAAAATAAACGCCACTTTACCCAATGGAGTGACCCCCTTATGCTTTTGATTCGATTTTCTCCATGTGATCACTTACTTGTTTTATCACATCATGTTCAACCATCGTTTTAGTTTGCTTAATTGCACTAAAAATACCTAAAGCATCAGAACTACCATGCGCTTTAATAACAGGTGATTTTAAGCCAAATAATGCTGCTCCACCATATTCAGCGTAATCCATTTTCTTTTTTACGCCTTTTAAGTTTGGTTTTAATATAGCTGCTGCAAGCTTTGATGTGAAGTTAGTAAGCATCGCATCTTTTATTAACGAAAACATTGCAAGCGCGGTACCTTCAATCGCTTTTAAGGCTACATTTCCAGTATATCCATCAGTAACAACAACATCTGCAACTGAGTTCATTAAGTCCCTTGCTTCAACATTTCCAATAAAATTCAGATTAGATTCTTTTAGTAACTGAAATGTTTGTTTAGTCAGTTCATTTCCTTTTTTATCTTCAGTACCGACATTTAATAAGCCAACAGTTGGATTATTAATCCCTCTTACTTTTTGGGCATAGATAGATCCCATTATCGCATATTGAAGTAAGTGATTTGCTTTTGCATCGACATTTGCTCCAACATCAAGGAAAACAAAGCCTTTGCCGTCTAAAGTAGGCATTGTAGGTGAAAGGGCAGGTCTTTCTACACCTTCCATTCGACCAACAACTAAAAGTCCTGCAGTCATTAAAGCTCCAGTATTTCCCGCGGAAATACATGCATCAGCATTGCTTTCTTTTACTTGATTTGCCATTAAAACCATTGAAGCATTTTTCTTTCTTCTAACTGCTCTAACTGGCTCCTCAGTACCTTCAATCACTTCATCTGTATGGATAATTGTTATATTTTTATTATTGGTTAAGAATGGTTTTATTTTTGATTCATCACCAATCAAAGTTATATGTATATCATTTAATTTTTCAACTGCAAGCATCGCACCTTCAACGATTGCTTTTGGGGCATGATCGCCACCCATTGCATCGATTGCTAACTTCATCTTCATTCACTTCCTATTCTTCAATACTTCGGTGATACATTTCAAATAAGCCTTGGAATACATGCTCTTTTTCAACGTAGCCATTGATATCAACTGTTGTACGCCTCGGATCTCCTGTTTGCGGTAAAACCTTCGCCTTAGCAATTACTCGATCATTTGTCTTTACTGGTTTAATAAAAACAAAATTTGACTTAGCAGTTAGTGCTAAATCATCATGAATAACTGCAACAGCTAAAGAATTAGCTTGTGCAAATAGGTGATGACCACGTGCAATACCATTCCTACTAAAAGTATGCTCTTCCTTCACATCAAATATCGAAATCGCACTTTCGTTTAAATGGATATCAATCACTTCACCGATTATTTCATCTACAGGTAGTGATTTTACATCTTCCAATTGCTGAGTGGCAACATTTTTGATACGTTCTCTTAGCTCAGGAATCGATAATTCAAGACGATCAAGACGAATAGTTTGTATGCTCACAGATAATTGACTAGCTAAATCTTCATCTGTAATAAACGGATTTTCTTTTATAATTTTTTTTAACAATTCATGACGATCTTTTTTATTTCTTCTCATATTACATACCTCTACTACTAATTTGTGACCAGGTATTAAATACATTTTATATTAAAAATCCATGTATTACAATAGTTTTTTGACAAACTTTTAATACCTAGTACTAATCTAATTTTTCTGAATCAAATATTCCCGTTCGTTCTAAGTACGTTCTTAACGCTTGATATTTATTAGCTTCCCAAAAAACATCTGAATTAACTAATAATGTAGCATCATTTCTTGCAACCTCTAGAGCACGATAATCATGTACCATATCAGCCATTTTAAATTCAGGTACTCCACTTTGTTGTTTTCCAAAGAAATCTCCTGGTCCTCTAAGCTCTAAATCCTTTTCGCTTAGCTCAAACCCATCATTTGTTTCCGTCATGATTGTTAGTCTTTCTTTCCCTACTTCACTTTTTGGATCTCCCACTAAAACACAATACGACTGCTCAGAACCACGTCCAACTCGCCCTCTTAACTGATGTAATTGTGAAAGTCCAAATCGATCAGCATCATAAATAACCATTACAGTTGCATTAGGAACATTTACCCCTACTTCTACAACCGTAGTTGATACTAAAATTTGAACTTCATTTGCTGCAAAATCCTTCATTACTTCATCTTTTTCAGAAGAGGAGAGCTTCCCATGCATTAATCCTACCTTTGCCATATTTTTATAATGGAATGATAGTACACTATGCAAATCTAATGCATTTTGAAGATCTAGTTTTTCAGATTCTTCAATAAGTGGACAAATCAAGTATGCTTGTCTCCCGTTTTTGATCTCTTTGCCTATAAAATCTAAAACACGATCAAACATTTCCTGTTTAACCCAATACGTTTCTATTTTCTTACGTCCAGCCGGATATTCGTCAATAATCGAAACATCCATTTCTCCAAAAGCAGTGATCGCTAAAGTTCTAGGGATCGGAGTCGCTGTCATAAATAAAACATCAGGGAAATAACCTTTTTCTCTTAACACTCTTCGTTGACCAACACCAAATCGATGTTGCTCATCTGTTATGACAATCCCTAATTTATTAAATTGAACTTCATCTTGAATTAAAGCATGCGTACCGACTAATATATGAACGTCTCCGTTTTTTAATCTTTCAAGAATCTCACGACGCTTTTTTCCTTTTACTGAACTAGTAAGAAGTTCAACTTTCATATCTGTATGCTGTAGCATTTTTGATAACGATTCAAAATGTTGTTCAGCTAAAATTTCTGTAGGTACCATTAATGCCCCTTGATAGCCATCAAGTGTACATGCATATAAAGCAATGGTAGCGACAACAGTTTTTCCGGAACCAACATCACCTTGTAATAAGCGATTCATGCGATACGGACTTTCTAAATCGTTGAATATTTCTTGTACAACTCTATTTTGAGCTGATGTCAGAGGAAATGGTAGGGATTGGATTAGTTGTTGAATTTTGTCATTTTTTAATACTTTTGGAATGCCTTTAGACTGATTGCGCTGAATTTTTCGAAGGGCTTGCATTTTCAACTGAAATAGAAAAAACTCTTCATAAACAAAACTTCTTCTAGCTTGTTTTAAACTATTTGCATCGATCGGATGGTGAAGCAATCTCATCGTTTCTGAACGATTCAATAGTTTATAATTATGAATTAATTCCGTTGGTATTAAATCATTTATTAAATGTCCAAACTTTTTAAATGACTGGTCAACAAATTTCCTCATTGTTTTGACAGACATTTTCCCTTTAATTGAATAGACAGGTTCAATTTCATGGCTATTCGTACGAGCACCAAAAACAAGCTCAGATAAAGTAATAGATTGTTTATGTTGATCCCATTTACCAGTAATCGTTACATGTTCATTTAAATTTAATTTCGTTTTAAAATAAGGTCGATTAAAACAAATAACAGTAATTAAGTAACGATCTACTAAAACTCGAAATGTTAAACGTGATTTGTTCTTACCAAAATATTGAAGAAGAGGAGCGCTATGAACAATCCCTTCAACTGTCACGCGCTCTTCATGTTTTACTTCTGATAACTCTTTATTTCGATAATCCTCATATCGATATGGTAAATACTCGATTAAGTCATTTATTGTAAAAATACCCATATCGTTTAGCTGTATTTCCGTTTCCTCACCAACACCACTTAATATAGATACTTTTTGTTCTAATTCAATACTCACTATTTTTTTAGCGAAACACCAAATATCTTTGCTTCTAATTCTCGTCCTGTTGGCGTTGCCGCTAGTCCTCCTTCTGCAGTTTCTCTTAGAGCAGATGGCATTGTTTGTCCAATTCGATACATAGCATCAATTACTTCATCGCATGGAATACGACTTGTAATACCAGCTAAAGCCATATCTGCAGCTACCATTGCATTTGCAGCACCCATTGCATTTCGCTTAACGCAAGGAACCTCTACTAACCCTGCAACTGGGTCACAAACTAAACCAAGCATATTCTTTAATGTAATAGCAAATGCTTGAGCACTTTGACTTGGAGAGCCTCCAGCCATTTCTACAATCGCTGCTGCAGCCATACCACTAGCAGATCCTACTTCGGCTTGACAACCACCTGCAGCACCTGAAATAGACGCATTATTAGCTACAACAAAACCGAATGCTCCAGAGGCAAATAAGAATTCGATCATTTGCATTCGAGTAGGGTTTAATTTATTTTTTACTGCAAAAAGTGTACCTGGCACTACCCCAGCAGACCCTGCTGTAGGAGTCGCACAAATTGTACCCATTGCAGCATTTACTTCATTTGTCGCAACTGCTTTACTTACGGCATCTAAAAGTAGAGTACCCGAAAGGGAATTTCCTTTGGCAATATAATTTTGAAGTAATACAGCATCTCCACCAGTTAATCCTGTTGGCGAATGAACACCTGCTAACCCTCTTTCAACTGCCTTTTCCATAACTACAAGGTTTTGATCCATTTTCGCGATAATTTCTTCACGACTTCTCCCAGTAAAAAGCATCTCTTGTTGGATCATTATTTCTGAAACTTTTACATTTTTTGATTCAGCTAATTCTACTAATTCTGCAACATTTTTAAACATTATTATCCCCCTCTCCTTAATCAACCATTTTCGTAACGCGAATGATATGTGGTAAAGATTCTATTTCTTGAATTACTTTTTCATCTAAGTCTTGGTCAACTTCGATTGCCATTAATGCTATTTGTCCTACTTCTTTACGTGAAACTTCCATATGCCCAATATTCACAGAATACTTCATCAGTACATTTGTTACACCTGCAATTGAACCGAAGCGATCATTATGAACAACAAGTATGGCAGGGTAATTCCCCGAAAGCTTAAGTTCAAATCCATTCAACTCAATAATTTCAATTTTTCCACCACCAATTGAAATTCCTACTAATTCAAATGGTTGTTCGTCATCTAGTATTGTAATTTTTACTGTATTTGGATGTTCAGTAACTGCATCTTCCTCAACGAAATCCACAGACATTCCATTTCCATTAGCAATTTTTAATGACTCTGGAATACGCTCATCAAATGTATCAAAGTCTAATAATCCACCGACTAGTGCAACATCTGTCCCATGTCCTCGATAAGTTTTAGCAAAAGAACCATATAATGAAATTAAAACCTTCTTTGGTTCTTTTCCGTAAAGATTTCTCGCTACACGACCAATTTTAGCCGCTCCAGCTGTATGTGAACTTGATGGACCAATCATAATTGGACCAATAATGTCAAAAACACTTTTATATTTCATCACGTTTCCCCCATTACGTTAATTAAAAGCGTGTTTAATTTAGTTTTTCTTACGTATTAACAATTCATTTATATAAAAAATTGGTATTAAAGACAAAACAATGTCCACCTTATAGTGTAATACGAATTTCTACAGAGTTCTACGTTATTTTACATTAGTCGTTAAATAATGTGCAAAAAAAAAGAAGTGTCTCTTCATTTCTTCCTTGGGTTATTATATAATTTGCCATTTTATACTTCACTTACAAAAAAAGTGTAGAGAAATTTCACAGATTTCTCTACCCTTTTTTTAATTTATTTTATTCGATTGAAAAAATATATGAATACAATGGTTGATTTCCATTATGAACTTCGATTTCTAAATGATCAAAGCTTTCTTCAGCAAATTCAACTAATTTTGAAATTTCTTCTTCAGAAACATCTTGACCGTATAAAATCGTTAATATTTCAGACTCTTCATCAATCATATCTTGCAATAATTTCTTTGCAGCCTCAAATTGATTCGCGTCAGTTGTTACAATCTTACTTTCAAGAATCCCCATGAAATGATCCTTCGTTATTTCCACACCATCAATTTCAGTATCTCTAACAGCATATGTTATTTGACCTGTTTTAACTGTTTTTAATGCTTCTTGCATCCCAACTTTATTTTCATCTAATGATGCTGTTGGATTAAATGATAATAACGCAGTCATTCCTTGAGGCACTGATTTACTCGTCACAACAGCTACATTACATTCTGCGACTGACGCAGCTTGTTCAGCAGCCATCACTATATTCCCGTTATTAGGAAGGACAATGACGTTTTTGGCATTACACTGTTCGATCGCTTTTACAATATCTTCTGTACTTGGGTTCATTGTTTGACCGCCCTCGATCACAACAGTTGCTCCAATGCTTTCAAATAATGCTTTAATGCCTGAACCCATTGCTACAGTTACAACCCCAAATTCTTGTTGCTCAGTAGTTTGGATAGACTCATTTTTAGAAGGAGACTCATTTGAAACCTCTTCATGTAGTAAGCTAGTATGTTGTTCGCGCATATTCTCTGCTTTTAATTTCAAAAAGCTTCCAAATCGTTGACCTAAATTAAAAACTTCACCAGGGTATTCAGCGTGAATATGAACTTTTACAATTTCATCATCCGCAACTACTAATAGCGAATCCCCCCATGCACTTAACTCTTTACGGAAAGTATCAATGTCAAACGGTTGTTTTTTTAATTTATCTTTTTCAAAACGCACCATAAATTCAGTACAGTAGCCATAGACAATGTCCTCAGTATTTAACATACTTTGTACATTACGATGTTCTGCTTCCACAAGTTCCTCTAGTGAAAGTGTCGCTTCAGCACCTTCTAAAGAAATTTCTTCACCTTTTAAAGATGCTAAGAATCCTTCATATACAAGGACTAAACCTTGACCACCACTATCAACTACACCAACTTGTTTTAATACAGGTAATAAATCTGGAGTACGATTTAATGATGCTTTTGCTTCAACAATTGTTTCCTCAAGAAATGGAATAAACTCTTCATGTGTTTTAGCAATTACAACCGCTTTTTTAGCCGTTTCTCTTGCAACTGTTAAGATTGTACCTTCAATAGGCTTCATAACAGCCTTATAAGCAGTCTCTACACCCGCTTCTAAAGCTTGCGCAAAATCAGCTGTTGAAATTGTATCCTTAGCTTCGATTGATTTAGAAAAACCTCTAAATAATTGAGACAGGATAACACCAGAATTTCCACGCGCTCCCATTAGTAAGCCTTTTGCAAAGCTTTGTCCAACTTTTCCTACATGATGATTCGGTTTTTCTTTTACTTCTTTTGAACCAGAAGTAATCGAAAGATTCATATTTGTTCCAGTGTCACCATCAGGTACAGGAAATACATTTAATGAATCTACAAATTTTACATTTTTCGTTAAGTTATTTGCACCTTGAATAACCATATCTGCAAATAATTTACCGTCAATACGTTTTATCGACACAAATTCTCCTCCTTAATGCGTCTTACAGGTTTGCTACTTTCACACCTTGAACAAAAATATTGACTGAGTCAACAGACAAGCCTAATGTTTGATCAAGCGTATACTTCACTTTATTTTGTACGTTATTAGCAACTTCTGAAATCTTTGTACCATAGCTTACAATTATGTACATATCGATATTAACGTCTTCACCAATTTGGCGAACAATAACACCTTTTGTAAAGTTTTCTTTTTTTAGGATTTCAGTAAGACCATCCTTAATTTGTTTCTTAGAAGCCATTCCAACAATACCGTAACAATCAATGGCAGCTCCACCAGCAATTGTAGCGATTACATCTGTACCAATCTCGATTGTTCCATATTGCGTTTTCATTTCTAATGACATAATTTGGTCCCCCTCATTTGGATAATCCATGTATAGTTAGTTATACTACTTACTTATTATTGTATACCTTTTTCCAAAATAATTCTATTGACTCACTTTTATTATTAGCTTTTTAATAATATTCATGGTTAATTATAGAAAATACAATTTTTTATGAATTTCTTTTAAGGTCCCTCTTAATATTTAGTATACCATACAATTCAATGTCAAGGTTTTTTTCTTGAACAACTTACCAATAACTGTTGCATTAAGTAGAGCGGTGTGATAAATTATAGTAGTATTTCTTAATGAAAATAATCATTGAAATGTTATTCCGGTTTTTGTAAGGAGGGAAATAGATGGCTCGTGTTTGTGTAATCACAGGAAGAAAATCTCGTTCTGGTAACAGTCGCTCTCACGCTATGAATGCTTCAAAACGTACTTGGGGTGCTAACCTTCAAAAAGTTCGTATTTTAGTAAACGGTAAACCAAAGCGTGTTTACGTTTCAGCGAGAGCATTAAAATCAGGTAAAATTGAGCGCGTTTAATTTATTAACGTACTAAAAAGCATAGCGAACCGCTATGCTTTTTTACTTTTTTATGATTCCTATTGCAACTAACCAAAAACCCCTACTTCAACTATCCTTCTTTTTTAAATGTACTCAGCATGGCGCGAACAAGTCCGCCAAGAAATTTAGGTAATTTAATCGTATAAAATCTCATGCTTTCCCTCCTACAAGCTTTCTAGCATTTTTAAGGAAAAGATTAATCCTATTACATTCTACTTGCTATTAGCAAAAACTATGACATGAAAATTTTTAATCTTTGCTCCTCACTACTAAAGCTATGCCTTTTGTAAAGGAAATAGACCCTACACCCTCCACTAACTCATTGCTCACACATAACGATGAACCAATTTCCAATAAATGATTAGTAAGGGGGTATTTAAAGCCTTTTAGCGTTAAATTTTCTACTGAAGTACCTAATGAAAAAAATGATACATATTTAAACTGTTTCTGTTTATTAATTAGATGCGTTCCTTCATTTATCACATATATCTCGTTATATTCATCAACAATCATAATGGGAACCTCCGAATTCATAAACTTTATTAATAAAGTTATACTTCCAAATTCGTGATCTAAACGTTTACCGGTTACACAATGAATGATTATTTTTTCAGGATTTTGCTTAATTGCCCATTGAATGGCAAGTTCTAGATCTGTTTCATCTTTTTCAGGAGGGTAAATAAATACATTTGGTACAAGTCTTTTTATCTTTTCTAAATTTTCATCAATTAAAGAATCGAAATCACCAAATATTGCTTCTGGAATCAGCCCTTCTTCAATTATATAATGGGCTCCATTATCCACTCCAATTACCATTGAATTCTCGTCATTTTGCGGTAGATTTGTAATTGTATTCGTTTTTGGTCCTGCACCAACTATATGTATTATCAACTTAATTTCCACCTTTAAAAAAAATGCAATCGAATCGATTGCATTTTTTGTTTCATATTTAGATTATTTAATATTAACCTCTAATTTTTTCTATTGCTTCTTTTCTGTTTTCTTTATTATATACGGCTGAGCCAGCAACTAAAACTGTAGCACCTGCTTCTTTGCACAGAATAGCTGTATGCTCATCTACACCACCGTCTATTTCAATATCAACAGATAAATTACGCTCTTTAATCAAATTAGCAACTTGCTTGATTTTAGGAACAACTGAGTGAATAAATTTCTGTCCTCCAAAGCCAGGATTAACCGTCATTAAAAGGACCATATCGATATCATCAATAATATGTTCAATTGTTGAAACAGGCGTAGCTGGATTAAGAACAACTCCTGCTTTTATACCGAATGATTTAATATTTTGAATCGTACGGTGTAAATGAGTACATGCTTCAACGTGAACAGTAATAATATCCGCTCCTGCTTTTACAAATTGCTCTATGTATTGATCAGGTTTTTCGATCATTAAGTGTACATCAAGTGGAAGCTTCGTTATTGGTCTAATCGCTTCTACAATTAGTGGTCCAATCGTAATATTAGGTACAAAATGACCATCCATAACATCGACGTGAATTAAATCTGCTCCTCCACGTTCTACATCTAAGATTTCTTCTCCTAATTTAGCAAAATTTGCTGATAGAATTGACGGTGCAATTTTAACCATGACTAATACCTCGGCTTTCTGTCTCTTATTTCTTCCATGAACGACACGTAATGGTCATATCTCTTAGAAGAAATTTCCCCACTTTCAACTGCAGCTTTTACAGCACATTTAGGTTCTTTTAAGTGGGTACAACCTCTAAATTTACATTCTTGACTTTTTTCTCGCATTTCAACAAAGCAATAAGATAAATCTTCAGCTTCAATTCCCAGAAAATCTAATGAACTAAAACCAGGTGTATCGGCAACTAATCCTTCACCGATTTTAATTAATTCAACATGTCTAGTAGTATGTTTACCACGTCCTAAATGCGTCGAGATTATGCCTGTTTTTAGATCTAATTCTGGATTAATCGCATTTAGTAAAGTCGACTTACCAACGCCTGATTGACCTGCAAAGACCGAAATTTTATTTGACATATGAGGTAGTACTTTTTCTAAACCTTCCTCAGTTTTTGAAGAAGTTAAACATACTTCATAACCAATTTGGCGATAATAAGAAACATATTCATAGACTAATTTTAATTGTGTTTCTGAACATAAATCGATTTTCGTTATAACAATTAACGGTTTGATTTCATTAAATTCAATTAAAACGAGAAATCGATCTAATAATATTGGAGAAAAATCGGGCTCTACCGCTGAAAAGACTAAAATGGCTTGATCAACATTTGCAATCGGAGGTCGAACAAGTTCATTTTTTCTCTCTTTTATTTCTAATAGATAGCCTTCTCCACTCTTTTCTAAATGGTATTCTACTTCATCTCCAACTAATGGTGTGATTTTCTTATTGCGAAAATTACCTCTACCACGACATTGAATGATAGTATCATTTGTTTCGACATAATAGAACCCACTCAATGCTTTTACAATTTTGCCTTCTGGCATATACTCACTCCTACAGCTATTTAATTCGATGGATAAGATACATCTCTTTCTGCAATAACTTGACCATCTTTAACAATTTTATAGGAAGCTTTTTGTCCAGGATCAATTGTCACTTCTACAGGAATTGTAGTTGTTTCTGTGATCGATTTTGATATTGCAGGTTTATCACCATTATTATTTTTATCTGTAATAAATACCTCAATTAACTGAGGGGTACTAGGATTAGTCGGTGTATATGGTACTTGTACATTAATTGTTACTTTTTTCGTCTTTTCTTTAGGCTTCCCAGAAGAAATAACGACTCTAAGTTTTCCACCTTCCTTTAAAGCAGCTGTAGCAGCTGGGCTTTGGGAAATAACATGATCTTCAGCAATTGTTTCTGATTCTGCTTTCGTAACACTAAGAACTAAGTTATTGTCACCTGCATAGTCTTCAACATCATTTCTAGACCATCCAGTAAGGTCACGAATGATTACTGTAGCTGTACCTTTACTAATCCATACGTTTAAATCTGTTTCTGAAGGGACAACTTCTGCTCCCATATTTGGAGATTGATCAATTACTTCACCTTCAGTTTCATCACTTTCGATAAAATGTGTCGTAACCGAACGATAATCATCTTGTAATCGAGACTTTATTGTGCTGTATTGAAAACCTTTTAGATCTTCCATCTCACTACTTTTTTTTCCCTTAGATTTATAAATTGTAACTGATGAATTTTCTTTAACAGTTTCCCCAATATTAGGTGATGTTTGTACTACTTTTCCTTCATCAATTTCATTATCATAAATTTCTTTCGGATCGCTTATTTTCAATCCTTTTGAGGCAAGCAAAGTAACAGCACTTTCATATGTCATATTCTTTACATCGGGAATTTCTACATCTTCTGGTAAGAACAAAGCAGGTATTAACGTAATAGCTAATAAACCACTAATTAAAAGTGCTATGAAAGTCCCAATAATAAATTTTGCGAAGGAATTTTTCTTCTTTCGTTTTAAATTTTTATCTGGAGCTTTTTTTACATTGTCTTTCGGTTGATTTGATTGATTTGATTTGTTCTTTATTGGTACTACTACAGTATCATCATTTATCGATCCAGGAATATCTTTAAGGATTGGAATAATCTTCGTTTCGTCATCATTTGTAGGGATAACAAAAGGTTTTTCATTCAATCGATCGGTATCTAAAGCCGTTTGTAAATCGAGCTTCATTTCATCCGCTGAATCATATCGATAGAAAATATCTTTCGCAGTTGCTTTTAAAACTATATTTTCAACACTTTGCGGTATTTCTGGATTATATTTTGTCGGTGGTGGAACTTCACTTTGTAAATGTTTTAATGCAACCGCAACAGCACTTTCACCCGAAAATGGTAGTTTTCCAGTTAACAGTTCAAACATTACAATACCTAAAGAATAAATGTCTGACTTTTTATTAGCTACTCCACCTCTTGCTTGTTCAGGTGAAAGATAGTGAACAGACCCAAGAACTGAATTTGTTTGAGTAATTGTAGCAGCTGTCGAAGCTGTTGCAATTCCAAAATCAGTGACTTTTACGTTACCATCTTTATTTATTAAAATGTTTTGCGGTTTTACATCTCTATGAACAATTTGAAAATGATGAGCGTGTGCTAACGCTGAAGCTAATTGCTCCATAATTCGTAACACTTCTTTTGGTCTAATAGGAGTATGGTGCTGAATATACTCCTTTAAAGTCTCACCTTCGACATATTCCATGACGATATATTGTAAACCATCTTCTTCCCCAACGTCATACGAGCTTACGATATTAGGATGAGAAAGTGATGTTACAGAATATGCTTCACGTTGAAATCTTCTTAAGAATTCAGGATCGCTTGAAAAATCAGCTTTAAGCATTTTAACTGCTACATCGCGATCTAGTATCATATCACGGGCTAAATAAACGTTTGCCATACCGCCAGTACCAATTAATTTTAAAATTTTATATCGGTCGTTTAGGCGTCTACCAATCATCACGTTCATCATCACCCCTTCTCATTATTTCTAGACTCGTACTTAATAATGGCAAGTGTGATGTTATCTTCTCCACCGAGATCATTTGCTTGTGAAATCAACTGGTTTCCGATCATTTCAATTGGAAGATTTTCATTTAATTTTTCATTTAATTGTTCATTAGAAATTTTATTAGATAAACCATCTGAACATAAAAGGATTAAATCATCTTCTTCCCAAGTTAAAGTTTTAATATCAACATCAACTGTTTCCTCTGTACCAAGTGCTCGTGTAATTACATTTTTACGAGGATGTATTTCTGCATCCTCTCTAGAAATTTGTCCAAATTTGACGAGTTCGGCAACAAATGTATGATCTTCTGTTATTTGTTTAAAACCTTCGTCGTTCAATAAATAACTTCTACTATCCCCTACATGTGCTAGCGTGAAAAACAGAGGAGTACAAATGATTGCCTCAAGAGTTGTACCCATCCCATTGCACTCTTCATTTTGTTCTGAATGAACTAATAAGTTTGTATTCAATTGTCCTACAATGTTTTTTAGCCATGCTTCGGCTTCGATTGGTGTATCAAATTTACTAGTATTTTTCCATTCTGCTTCGAGGAAATTGATCGCCATCATACTGGCAACTTCGCCTGCTAAATGACCACCCATTCCATCAGCAACTACAGCTAATACGATTCCTGCATCGTTCGAAAATATGCCTACGCTATCTTCATTATGCCCACGAACTTTCCCCGTATCAGTTTGAAAAAAAGTTTGCATTGTTTCACCTCGTCTCCTCTTTACGCTCCTTTGCACGCAACTGTCCACAAGCTGCATCTATATCATGACCTTGTTCACGACGAATTGTAACATTGATATTATTATTTTTTAGTACTTTTTCGAATGCAAAGATTTGTTCCTTAGGTGTTCTTACATAATTTCTTTCTGGTACATAGTTTACTGGAATTAAATTCACATGACATTTAACTCCTTTAAGTAGTTTTGAAAGTTCTTCTGCATGCTCAACTTGATCATTCTCTCCACCGAACAGACCATATTCGAACGTAACACGTCTACCAGTCTTTTCAACATAGTAACGAACAGCGTCCATTAAATCCGGTAATTTATATGCTCTATTAATTGGCATTAATTTAGAACGTAACTCACTATTAGGAGCGTGTAATGAGATTGCAAAATTAATTTGAAGTCCTTCATCAGCAAAGTTATAGATTTTTGGGATGATTCCACTTGTTGAAACAGTGATATGTCTTGCACCAATGTTTAGACCTTTTTCACTATTTACGATTCTTAAGAAATCCATTAAACCATCGTAGTTATCAAACGGTTCGCCTATACCCATAACAACAATTGAGCTTACTCTTTCTTCGACTTCATCGATTGCACGTTGTACTTCTAAAACTTGTGCAACAATTTCGCCAGCTTCTAGATTTCGTTTTAAACCGCCAAGAGTTGATGCACAAAATGTACATCCAATTCGACAACCTACTTGTGTCGTTACACATACAGAATTGCCATAATTATGTCTCATTAAAACAGTTTCAATCGAATATCCATCATGTAATTCAAATAAAAATTTCATTGTACCGTCTGAAGAGGTTTGTTTTACTAACGTTTTTAATGTAGTAATCGTAAAATTCTCTTCAAGTAAAACACGTAATTCTTTTGGAATATTTTGCATTTCTTCAAAGCTTTCAACTCGTTGCACATATAGCCAATTATAAATTTGTTTCGCGCGGAAAACCTGCTGCTTTTGAGCCTTTATCCAATCCTCTAAATCACTCACCTTTAACGAGTAAATTGAGGGTTTATGTTCCTTTTTTATTTTGACTGAATTTGTAGTATTTTCTAAATTCAACGTTACACCTTCTTTCTTAATCTTGCAATAAAAAATCCATCCGTTCCAAAATAATGTGGTAAAAGTTGTACATACCCATTTTGAACCGAATTGTTTTCATTTAATTTCTCTGGTAGATGATCGACCAATGAATGATCTAACTCATATTCTTGATGATTATCTAAAAAAGCTTCGATTACATCCATATTTTCTTCATGACCCACTGTACAAGTACTATATACTAATGATCCACCAGGTTTAACTAGTTTTGAAGCTTCATCTAAAATAGACTTTTGAACTTTTTGTAAATTTGTCACATCTGTGGCATTCTTTTTCAATAAAATATCTGGTTTACGACGAATAACCCCTAAACCTGAACAAGGAGCATCAACTAATACTTTGTCGAATAATCTTCCTTCAAACTCAAGCGGCGCATTTCTAGCATCAAGAGCTTTTGTTTCGATATTATTTAAGCCTAAACGATTCGCTTGTTCTTTAATAAGCTTCACTTTATGCTTGTGTAAATCTAATGAGGTCACAGATCCAGAACCGCCTAACAGCTCAGCAATATGAGTCGACTTACCTCCAGGTGCTGCACAAGTATCTAATACATCGTCACCTTTTGTTACACCTAGTGCTTGGGCGACTAACATCGAACTCTCATCTTGAATTGATAAATAGCCTTCTTTAAATGCATCCGTATAAGCAACATTGCCTTTTTGTATTTCAATTGCAAATGGAGACAGTTTCCCTATATTGGCCTGTACTCCCTCATCTTCTAACATTTTAAGGACTTCTTCTCTTGACGCCTTCATTGTATTAACTCTTGCAGTTTGAAATGGTGGTAGTATATTCTCTTCACATATTTTTCTAGTTTCTTCTAGACCGAATTCATCTGCCCACTGTTCAATTAACCACTCCGGGTGATTCGTTTCAATTGAAAGCTTTTCGATTGGATCCTTTATTTCATCTATAGATTTCAAGCCATTTCTTTGAATATTTCTTAAAACGCCATTAACTAAAGAAGCGATTCCTTTATGGCCACGTTTTTTAGCAATTTCAACCGCTTCATTTAATACTGCATGAGGAGGTATTCGATCTAAAAAATGCATTTGATATAAAGAAAGCTTGATTAATAAATAAACCCATTCTTCTAATTTCTTCTGATTTTTTATAAACGGTTCTAAATAAAAATCTAATAATTTATCTCTTTGGATTGTTCCATAGATAATTTCTGTTAATAGTCCCGAATCAGCAGAAGATAACTCATTCTTTTGAATATAGTTATTTACTAACAAATTACTATACGATTGATTTTTATAAACTGAAAGGAGTGCCTCTAAGGCAATCTCTCGTACATTTTTACTCATGTTATTCTCCTAACTTCATTCCACGTTCAATAAAAGAACCTGCACCGTTAATATATTGTTTTGCTTCCATTCGCTTTTTACCAGCAGGCTGTAAATCCGTAATCTTTATGGCAGTAGTATTTCCAGTTGATACTAAAATGCCATCATTTAGAACTTCAATTATTTCACCTGGAGTAACAGTTTTATTCGTAGTAGATTTCTCTCCCCACCAAACTTTTAAAACTTCTCCGTTTAATGTAGTATAAGCTACTGGCCAAGGGTGTAAACCTCTTATATGATTATAAATCTCCTCGCCAGTTTTCGACCAATTAATTAGCTCTTCTTCACGCTTAATATTTCTTGCGAAGCTCACATTACTCTCATCTTGTTTTTTAGCAGTAATTTCACCTTTTAATAAAGGCGGAATAGTCTCAGAAAGCAAGTTAGCACCTGCAATACTTAATTTTTCGTGTAACGTCCCAACATGATCACTTTCTTCAATAGGAACAACGATTCTAGATAACATATCACCAGCATCTAATTTTTCTACCATATACATGATTGTTACACCAGTTTCACTTTTACCTTGAATGATTGAATAGTGAATTGGTGCACCACCTCTTAGCTCTGGAAGTAAAGAAGCATGTACATTTATACAACCAAATTGAGGTGCCTCTAAAATATCATTTGGGAGAATTTGCCCAAAAGCTGCTGTTACGATTAAATCTGGATTTAATGCCAATACTTTTTCTGTTTCTTCTGGTAGACGTATTTTTTCAGGTTGTAATACTGGAATATTATGCTTTAGAGCCTCAACTTTAACAGGAGGTGGCGTTAATACTCTTTTTCGACCAACAGGACGATCCGGCTGTGTCACTACCCCTACAACATCATATCCATCTTCAATTAATCTTCTTAAAACGGGAACTGAAAAATCAGGTGTTCCCATAAAAACGATTTTTGTCATTCTTTTGCCTACCCTTCTAATTCACTTTCCTCATAGTATTTTGATACTTTAGAAGTGAATAAAACTCCATTTAAATGATCAATTTCATGTAAAAGTGCACGAGCTAAAAACCCACGAGCCTCAATAATAAAATATTTCCCACGTTTATTTTGCGCTTTTATTTTTGCATAGCTAGGTCTTGTAACATCCCCATAAAGGTTTGGAAAACTTAAACAACCTTCTACATCGGTTTGCTCACCCTTTGTTTCCATGACGATTGGATTAATTAAATCAATTCTTCCATTCTCATCTTCAACGTCTACTACAGCTACTTGTTGCAGAATTCCAACTTGTGGTGCTGCTAATCCAACACCATCAGCTGCAAGCATCGTCTCATACATATTATTTAAAAGTTTTACTAAATTTTTATCAAATGTCGTCACTTTTTCACAAGGTGTTTCAAGCACTTCATTTGGGTGTTCAATAATTGTTAATAAAGCCAATTTCGCAACTCCTATCATGATTGTTTGTAAATTTGTGTATGTTTAATTTCTTATTTTCATCTTTATTATTTGAATAACTGACTAAAGATTTTCCCTATAGAGCTGGGCAAACTTGCTCCACTTTTCGTTACATAAACATAGTAGGTTGAAAGTCGATTGTCAGTTGTAGTTTTGCTTTGTCTGTTTCATCTTGGTAATATTGTTGGATTCGGTTTAGTACGTCGTATAGTGCAGGCTCAGATTTGTATTTTATCATACATTGATAACGAAAATGGTCTTTTATTTTTGCGATTGGCGATGCGACTGGTCCAAGTATAATAGAACTTTCCGATAAATGTTCTCTTAAATAGCTTGCGATTTGTTCACTTACTTTTACTGTTTTTATTAAATCATTATGTGCTATTGAGATTAAAACTAAATAATAAAACGGTGGATATCTAAACGAGCGTCTAATTTTCATTTCTTCTTCATAAAACTCAACATAGTTTTGAGTTTGCGCTAATTCAATACTATAATGCTCTGGAGAATATGTTTGTATGACTACTTCACCTGGTTTTTCATGTCGACCAGCTCTTCCACTTACTTGTGTTAATAAGCTAAAAGTACGTTCGCTTGCTCTGAAATCTGGTAAATGAAGTGAACTATCTGCTGCTAAAACACCCACCAATGTAACATTTGGAAAATCAAGTCCTTTAGCAATCATTTGGGTTCCTAATAATATGTCTGCCTCACCATTTCCGAATTGCTTAAGCATTTTTTCGTGTGCACCTTTACGGCTAGTTGTATCATTATCCATCCTGATAACTCTTGCTTCTGGATAAGCTTTTGTAATGGCTTCTTCTACTTTTTGCGTTCCAGTTCCAAAAAAACGTATATGCTCACTTTGGCAAGAAGGGCATTGCTTTGGCATATAAGTTTCATATCCGCAATAATGACATTTCAAATGATGATTATGTTTATGATAAGTTAAGGAAACCTCGCAATGGGGGCATTGAATTGTGTAACCACAATCTCTACACATTACAAATGAAGAATAGCCTCGACGGTTTAAAAATAAGATGATTTGTTCCTTTTTTTCTAATCGATCAATTATTTTTTCATGTAAAGCGGTAGAAAACATCGTACGATTACCAATTCTTAGTTGTTCTCTCATATCGACGATTTCAACTTCAGGTAAAGGACCTTGATTGACCCTTTTTGACATAATATTTAGTTCGTAAACTCCTTTGCTTGCTCTAGCAAATGATTCAAGTGTAGGAGTTGCACTTCCTAAAACTACAGGACAATGGTGATATTCACCTCTCCAAATAGCAATATCTCTAGCGTGATATCTTGGATGTTCGTCCTGTTTATACGTTGTTTCATGTTCTTCATCAATAATGATTATTCCAATATTTTCGAATGGGGCAAAAATAGCTGAACGCGCACCAACTACTACTTTCACTTCTTTTCTCTGAATTTTTCTCCATTCATCATATTTCTCACCAATTGATAGTCCACTGTGTAATACTGCCACATCATTACCAAATCTGCTTTTAAAGCGACCTACAATTTGTGGGGTAAGTGAAATTTCTGGTACTAATACAATTGCTTCCTTCCCCTGCAATAGTACTTCCTGGATCGATTGCAAATAAACTTCTGTTTTTCCACTACCGGTTACACCATTTAACAGATGGATCTTATTTTCTTTATTATTAAAGGAAGAAACAATTTGCTCAAATGCCACTTGTTGTTCTGCCAGCAGTGGTAACGGCTGAGACTTCACAATTTCTCTTCCTACATAAGGATCTCGATAAACTTCAACCGTTTTAATTGAAATAACCTTGTTTTTCTCCAAAGTTTTAATCGGAGAGTCAGTGATGCCAAGACATTCTTTTAACTCTTTCACACTTATTTCGCCATTCATACGTAAATATTCAATAATGTCCATTTGCTGCGGAGAAATTTTGTTTGGAAGTTCCTCATCTAACACTTTTAAAAGTGAAGCAACTCGTTCGGTTTTTTTATTTGCTTTATTTTTTACCTCATATTCAATTTCAAGCAAACCATCTTTAACAGCACGTTGAACTAAAGAAATTTTACTTACAAGACTTTCTACTTCAGACCATTCTCTTCTTTTAACTACAGAGAATAGATTTGCTAATTCAGGAACTAGCTGTTCATAAGCTTGTTCTGTACTTACTTGAACATGTTTTTTATATACAGCTTTTATTGCTGTAGGTAGCATTGCTTGATAGGCAGAAATTAAAAAGCAAAGTGTTTTTTCAGAAATATACGAACCTAAAAGAAGAAGCTCTTCAGTTAAAACTGGCACTACATCAAGAACTTCTTCAATTTCTTTCACCTTGTCTAAACTAGTTGTTTCCTTTATGGACAAAACAAAGCCTTGAACCTTTCTTGGACCAAATGGAACAATTACTCTCATTCCCGGCTGAATTGCATCCGCCCAACTAGTTGGAACTTTATAATCAAAAGGACGGTCAGTTTGTCTGACTGAGACATCAACTAAAACTGATGCGTATGTCATCTCTCTACCTCATTTAGTAAGTGATGCACTTCAAGTAATATTTCTTTAGCTACTTCTTTTTTACTCATTTTAGGTAACGGTTTACTTTCACCATTCCGCTTAAAAATCGTTACAATATTCGTATCAGACCCAAAACCCGCCCCAGCTTTTGTTACATCATTTGCAACAATCATATCAGCATTTTTCTTTATCAGTTTACTTTTTGCATACTCATCTATTTGGCTTGTTTCTGCAGCAAAACCAACTAAAATTTGATGTGTTTTATTTTGACCTAAAGTTAAAAGTATATCTTTTGTACGTTTAAACGAAATTGAAAGATCACCTTCAACCTTTTTTACTTTTTGGTCATACGAAATTGAAGGGGTGTAATCAGCTACTGCTGCAGTTTTTATAACAACATCAGCCTCATCATACTGTGACCAGATTGCTTCAAACATCTGTTCAGCAGACTCAATTTGGATAAATGTACAACCATCAGGTGGAGTTAAATTAGATGGACCTGATACTAAAGTTACTTCTGCACCTAATGAGACTGCAACTTCTGCAATACTATAACCCATTTTGCCTGTTGAGTGATTTGAAACAAATCGAACTGGGTCAATTTTTTCTACTGTCGGTCCTGCGGAGATAATTATTTTTTTTCCTTTTAATAGGCCAACTTCTCTTTGGAAATATTCATTTACAAATTGAACAATTTCCTCAGGCTCAGCTAATCTACCTTTCCCCACATAACCACATGCTAAATATCCTTCATTAGGTTCGATAAATCGATGTCCGATTTCTTTCAAAGTACTCATATTTTTTTGAACAATTGGATGATTATACATATTAACATTCATAGCTGGCGCGACCCAAACTGGCTTTGTTGCAGCAAGTAAAGTTGCTTGAATCATTTCATCACCAAGACCGTTTGCAAGCTTTCCAATTGTATTAGCAGTTGCTGGTGCAACAATAATTAAATCAGGCCAATCCCCTAAATCGATATGCGCAATTTTAGAACTATCCAGTTCATCAAACGTATCTATATATACATCATTTCTTGATAAAGCTTGAAACGTTAAAGGTGTAACAAATTTAGTTGCAGAAGGGCTCATCATTACTTTAACGTCATATCCTGCTTGTACTAGTTTACTTGTAAGTGCCGCTGCCTTATAGACTGCAATCCCACCTGTAACACATAGGAGAATCTTTTTCTGTACCACTCACCTTCACCCTTTCAAATCTTATACTTTCTATGTAATGTCAAAAAATAGTTCTTTTTGATGTTCTATGTCTAAGATACCACAAATATGTTTTAAATAAATATTAAAGACTTATATAAAGAAAACCCGCCAACTGGCGAGCCTTATCGTCGAAATCAAAGGCAATTTGCCTTTATCTTAATTTCTAGAAACAGGAACCTTCGTCGAGTATGATCCTTGCTGCCACTTTATACTTTAAAACGTAAAAATAAGACTGTCCCCATCTGACTAGTCACCACGAAACTTTTTCAGGAAGTGTTAAAACACCACGTTGTCCTTTTTAGTCATATGGATATTAGCAAATGTTTTGGGACAGCCTCATCACACGTTAAATATTAGTCTTCTTTAACTTCTTCAAGTTTTCTATAAGATAATAGTCCAGCATTAATTTCTTCTAATGCTTTTCCTACAAATTTGTCAGATACAGGTTTTTCAACACGAGTATCTTTAGTTACTTGCATTTCACGAGCACGCTTTGATGCAACTGTTACTAGTGTGTATTTTGAGTCTAATTTTGTTAATAAACGGTCAATCGAAGGATATAACATAGTTTATTCGGCCTCCATCATTCTTTTATAATAATTTGCAACTCGTTCACGTTTTAAATGTTCACTTAAAATAATTGCTTTAATACGCTCACAAGCTAATTCAACTTGGTCATTTTCAACTACATAATCGTATGCATCCATCATTTCAATTTCTTCTTTTGCTGCATTCATACGATTCATGATGATTTCTTCAGTTTCAGTACCTCTTGTTACAATTCTATTTTGTAATTCGCTCATACTTGGAGGGGCTAAGAAAATAAAGATTCCTTCTGGAAAAGCTTTTTTAACTTGCAGTGCACCTTGAACTTCAATTTCTAGGAAAATGTCTTTTCCTTCAGTTAATGTTTTTTCAACATAATCGATTGGAGTTCCGTAATAATTCCCTACAAATTCTGCCCACTCAAGGAATTTATTATCATTAATTTTTTGTTTAAAATCTTCTTTTGTTGTAAAGAAATAATCTACTCCATTTACTTCGCCTTCACGAGGATTTCTCGTTGTCATTGAAATACTATATTGTAGATCTAAATCCTTATTTTCAAAAATAGCTTTACGCACCGTACCTTTACCTACTCCAGACGGACCAGAAAGTACGATTAATAAACCTCTTTCATGCCTCATTTATGACCCTACCCTTCTAATTCTTAAACAGTTTAAATAATTAAAGGTCAATCTATTTCTTTATCTTGTGTTAGAGTCAATTAATAAAATTAATTAGTCTTCTAATTCACATTGTTACCGGACCTTTGCAACTATAAACAAATCTTTTACATTATTCAATATTTTGAACTTGCTCTCTAATTTTTTCAAGATTATTTTTAATTTCAACTACTTGTTTTGAAATATCCAATGAATTTGCTTTTGAACCAATCGTATTAACTTCGCGATTCATTTCTTGTACGATGAAATCTAGTTTACGTCCAATTGATTCATTTAATTGCAACGTTTCTTTAAATAAGTCTAAATGACTAGTTAGTCGAACTAATTCTTCAGAAATATCGCAGCGATCTGCAAATAGCATGATTTCTGTTAATAATCTTTGCTCATCTACAGTAGTTAATTCAACTTCTGCCAATTTAGATTGAAGTTTTTCTCGATATGATTTCACTACTTGAGGAGCATACTCAGCAATCTGTTTTTTACATTCTTCAATCGCTGATAATCTTTCTATCAAATCTTTTTCTAGTTGCCTACCTTCTTTACACTTAACATCAAAAAATTGTTTACATGCGTTTTCGGTAGTCGTAAATAATAATTCTTCAAAATTATCATTAATTTGTTCTACTTCACTAACTGTAGTTACTTCAGGTAACTTTAATAAATCAATTGGATTATAAGTAGATTCATTTTGTTTTTCACCTGAAAGATTTTCAATCGCTTTTTTATATTGTTGAATTAAGCCTTCATCTATTTGTAATGTACGTTGTAACAAACCTTCAATTGTAACAAAAACTTCTACTCGACCTCGACTAGTATATTCGGCTACAATTTTCTTAATTGCATCTTCATATGCTAATAATTGTCTAGGCATTCGAACGATTGTCTCTAAATATCGATGATTTACTGCCTTCATTTCAATATGTATTTTGTACTGTTCATTTGACAAAATGGCTTTACCATACCCTGTCATACTTACAACCATTGTTCCACTTCCAATACACTAATTTTCTCTCTAATTTAATTACCAATTTTTATTCAATATGTAAAAGAGAAAAGGTAATAGAGCGTACCTCTACTACCTTTAGGAATTATAACATATTTTAAATTGGTTATCCATTTTGTTCGTAAATTATTTTTTCTTTGTAAATAAAGCTCCAGCAAGCATAAAAGTTGGGATCGACGAAAGTCCGCCTATTAGGAACCAATCTCTACCCACAATTGGAATCGTTTTGAAAATAGGTTGTAATGGTGGATAATAGATTACGACTAACATTAATAACATTGAAATAATAACAGCACCAATTAAATATAAATTTCCAAATACGTTTCGATGGAAAATGGAACGCTCACTTCTACAATCAAATACATGAATTAATTGTGCTAAAACTAAAGTTGAAAATGCTACTGTTTGAGCGTATTCTAATTGATTCGGATGCTGATTATAGGAGATTATGAATGCCAATAGTGTGACAAATCCAATTAAAAATCCTCTCGAAATGATTTTCCATCCTAACCCTCTTGCAAAAATCCCTTCTGATAATGAGCGAGGACTTCTTTTCATCACATCGTCTTCAGCAGAATCTACACCTAATGCCATTGCTGGTAAGCCATCCGTTACTAAATTTACCCATAAAATTTGTACTGGTACTAGTGGTAATGGTAAGGCTAACAACATCGCAAACAACATAACCAAAATTTCCCCGACATTCGAAGCTAATAAGTAACGTATGAATTTTCGAATATTACTATAAATATTGCGTCCTTCTGTAATAGCCGATTTGATTGTCGCAAAATTATCATCGAGTAAGACTAAAGACGAAGCTTCTTTCGCTACATCTGTGCCTGTAATCCCCATCGAGATTCCGATATCTGCTGCCTTGATTGCTGGTGCATCATTTACACCATCACCAGTCATAGCTACGATATGTCCATTTGCTTGAAGCGCTTTAACAATTTTTAATTTATGCTCAGGAGAAACTCGGGCAAACACTGAAGCATCTTCAACGAATTCCTGAATTTGCTCGATCGATAGTGCATCTAATTCTTTTCCTTCTACTACTCTACCATTATCTCTTAATATCCCTAGTTTTCTAGCGATACTTGAAGCAGTTAATTTATGATCACCAGTAATCATAATCGTTTTAATCCCTGCTTCTTTACATTCTTGAACAGCTTGTGCAACTTCTGCTCTTGGAGGGTCAATCATCCCTTGCAAACCAATAAAAGTTAAATTATTTTCAAGCTCCCTTTCATCAATAATCGTTGCTTTTAATGGTTTAAAAGCAATCGCAATCGTACGGAGAGCATTATTTGCATAGGATTCAATTGTACTTTCAACAGCGTTTTGTCTAAACGTATTTAATTGCTCTTCTCTTTCATGCCATAAAATTGTCTTACATTTAGAAAGTAACACGTCAGGAGCACCCTTCGTAATTACAAACTGTTCACCTGAACGATTTTTTACAACAACCGTCATCATTTTCCGTGTACTATCAAATGGGACCTCATGTACTCTAGTGAAATTCGAGCTTACATATTCTCGGTCGATCCCTGCTTTATAACCAGCAACAACAAGCGCACCTTCAGTTGGGTCCCCATCTAATACGATTTCTTTTTTCTTTTGAATTAACTCAGCATCACTACAAATTGATCCGAATACAAGTGTTTGAAATAATTGTTTATTTAATGTCGGATTGATAGTTCTTTCTTTACTAGTAAATTCTCCATTAATTGCATATCCGTTTCCAGATACTTCATAACTCGATCCACCCGACCAAATATTTGTAACAGTCATTTTATTTTCTGTCATAGTCCCCGTTTTATCTGAACAAATGACAGAAGCACAACCTAATGTTTCAACAGCTTGAAGCTTTCGAACTATCGCTTTCTTTTTAATCATCCGTTGCACACCGAGTGATAACGCAACTGTTACAATCGCCGGTAAGCCTTCTGGAATTGCAGCAACCGCTAAAGACACACCAGCTAAAAACATATGATATAATTCATTACCTTGATAAACTCCTATAAATACGACTAAAGCTGTTAAAAACAATGCAAGTACAATTAATATTTTCCCTAATTGTTCTAGTCGTCTTTGTAACGGTGTCACGATCGTTTCTGTATTTTGAAGTAAATTTGCAATTTGACCCATTGCTGTTTTCATTCCAGTTGAAACAACAACACCTTTACCATTTCCACGTGTAACAAGCGTTCCCATAAAGCCCATATTATCTTGATCACCAATACCAATATCATCTAACTGAATTGACTCAAATCTTTTCTGAACTGGAACCGACTCTCCTGTAAGCGCTGATTCTTCTATGTATAAACTTGATGCTTCGATTATGCGAATATCAGCACCAATCCGATCGCCACTTGAAAACTTAATAATATCCCCTACAACTAAATCTCTTGAAGGTAGCTTGACAAATTGCCCATTTCTCAAGACATTTACTTGTGGAGCAGCCAATTCCTTTAGCGCTTCTAATGATCTCTCTGCTTTAGCTTCCTGAAAATAACCTAAAATACCATTAATTAACACAATCGCTAAAATTGCGACTGCATCTACAACTTCTTTCAAAAAGATTGATATAATCGTTGCGCCTAATAGTACAAATACCATAAAATCATTAAACTGATTTAAAAATAAAACGAGTTTGGAAGTTTTCTCCGATTCCTTTAATTCATTTGCACCAAAAGTTGCTCGCCTTTGCCTTACCTCCTCATCAGTTAAACCGGAGGAAACATTTGTATTTGTTACTTCTACGACTTCTTCCGCTCTCATCCGATAAAAATTCATACTATAGTTCACCCCTAATTAAACATTAGGTAAGTTGTCCCCCTTACCTCTCATAAAAGCATATTCAGACTCGTCCTAATAAATGATATAATGATGAAAATAAATCTATCTTTTAACCTTTTAAAACTGTGACAATACTAAATAAAATATTGTATGATTAATTTCTTGATAAATTTTATGATTACATAGTTTTGGGTTATGACTCTGTTAATGAATAAAGTCGAAGTGTGAACTGAAATGAATGTTGCTAATATTCTGAGGAGTACTTTTAGGGTGGTAACGATAGGAAAAATGAAATAAGTCTCTTGCTATATCCTAATCTTAAGTAGTATGCACTTTCAAAAATAGGAATCAACGTTCTTCTTTCATTGATATTTAGTCGCATTATTTAATCAATAAAAATAAAATTAGTGTTTATAAGAGTAGGACGTGATACATATGTCTTTTGACGGACTTTTTACAGGAGCTATGACCAATGAAGTAGCTTCTAAACTAACAACTGGTAGAATTTCAAAAATAGTACAACCAAGTAACTATGAAGTACTTCTAACCGTGAGAGCAAACGGGGCAAATTACAAACTATTATTAAGTGCTCATCCTAGCTACGCAAGATTCCATTTTACAAATCATAACTACGATACACCTTCAGAACCATCAATGTTTACAATGCTTTTAAGAAAGCATTTAAATGGTGGGTTCATTGAAAGTATTACGCAATTAGAGCGCGAGCGAATTGTTAACATAAAAGTTCGTAGTAGAAATGAAATTGGTGATGAACAATACAGAACTTTAATCATTGAATTAATGGGTAGACATAGTAATATCATTTTAATTGATGAAGAAAGACAAATGATTTTGGATAGTATTAAGCATGTACCGATGGCTGTTAACCGTCATCGAATTGTACAACCAGGAGCAACTTATGTTTCTCCACCTCAACAAGAAAAACTAGATCCATTTCAAGTTATATCTGAAGAGGAATTTAATAAACTAATCACTCAAAATGATGAGACACCCGTACAAGCAATAGTACAAAATTTCTCTGGAATCTCACCATTACTTGCAAATGAAATTGTCTTTTTAGGATCTACAAATGTCTATGATTCATTTAAAACAATCATAAATGAAATCCAATTGGAAAAGTTTACGCCTTCACTTTTCCGCTTAGAATCAAAAGAACTTTTTTATTTTATAAATTTATCTCACTTAAAAGCTGAACAAACTGTTTTCCCATCTTTAAGTGAGCTCTTAGATGTTTATTACTTCGGTAAGGCTGAACGTGACCGAGTGAAACAGCAAAGCGGAGATTTAGAAAAATTGTTACAAAATGAACTAACAAAAAACAAGAAAAAAATCAAAAAACTACGTAATAGTCTTGAGGATACTGATAAAGCAGATAAAATTCAATTACAAGGCGAATTACTCACAGCAAATATGTTTGCAATGCAAAAAGGCATGAAAGAAATCGAAGTGGTTAATTACTATGACGAAAACGGTGGCACAATGGTCATACCTTTATCACCATTAAAAACACCATCTGAAAATGCACAAGCTTATTTCACAAAATACACTAAGCTTAAAAATTCAGTAACACATATCGAAGAACAAATTAAACTAACAACAGAAGAAAATGACTATTTAGAAACAGTTATTCAACAAATCGAATCTGCCTCCCCACGTGATTTGGAAGAAATCCGAGAAGAACTAGTGGAGACAGGTTATATAAGAAAGAAAAAATCGAAAAAAGCACAAAAGTCGAATAAACAGAAAGTTACGTTAGATGAATACATCTCTTCTACTGGTGAACAACTATTAGTAGGGAAAAACAATAAACAAAATGAATATTTAACGAATAAACTTGCAAGTAGAGACGAACTTTGGTTTCACACGAAAGATATCCCAGGCTCTCATGTAGTCATTCGTGCTAAGGATCCAAGTGAAAATGCCATAAAGGAAGCTGCTATTATCGCTGCATATTTTAGCAAAGCTCGCCAATCAAGCTCTGTACCTGTTGACTACACTGAAATTCGCCACGTAAAAAAACCAAGTGGCTCAAAACCAGGTTTTGTTATATACGAACAAAACAATACAGTGTATGTAACACCTGATGAAGAACTCGTTTTAAAATTGAAGAAATAAAAAATGGTAACACCATATCAGCAACAAATATAGCAAAAAAGGGACGGATATTCCGTTCCTTTTTTCACGTTGTTGAAAAAAAGCTTGTCAATTAATCAAAGATTTTTCCTCAACTGAGCCTGCGGAGTCTTTAGCCTAACCGCTCCAATCAACTTCTTCAAAATAAAAAAGCGTGCAATAGATGTGCTCAAACAATTAGCATCTCAATAATTTATATACTTAAAAAAGAGCAATTAATAAAGTTAGTTGGTATTCCACAAACAAATTATCTATTTTTAATAAAATAACCTCATCAAAACAAAGAAATTTCCCATCAAATAGATCGCTTAGTAAAATTTTAACCATTGTATATTTGGCTCTATTAAAGAAGATTGTTGATTTTCTTACTAAACTAGTTAGCATGTAAGTTAAATAACGAAAGGAATATTGCACAGTAAATATAATTTATAAATAGGAGTTAATTTAAAGGATGAAAGGAGCTGTCTTAATGGAAGTTATTATTCGAAAGTATAGAACAATTTTCTTTTTACTGATCATAATTGTAAATATAATTTATATAACTTTAGACAATAAAAAAATTGAAACAATTACATCAATAATAACTTTAACGATTGCCTCTATACTTTATATTATAAAATTTAGATATGACAATAAGGGCAAAGAAAGCAATTAGCTGTACGGTGATTGTTTAACTAACACCGTGCTTTAGTTGTATAAGAGTCCTAAACGTTGACTTAATTTGACAACATTTTTTAGTGCAAAAATCTCCAATTTAACAGAGCCTTATATTTAAACACTTTGAAATAGGGACGGATATTCCTCCCTTTTTTATGAAATACGTTCTAAGAATTCATTTAAAGACGAAAACATTACTTCAGGGTCCCAATCTCCTTCACCATGCATCGCCGTCATTACTGGGTAATTTTTATTTGCTATATCTACAAAAATTGGATCTCCTAAATCCTCGTCATAACCGATAACATACCAAGTTTATTTCCAATCTCCTTCAGAGTTACCTACTAAAGAATTACCTTGATTGTCTACACTGTATCCTAATTGACCTTCTTCAAATTCATTTTTTGAAAATAAGTGAATCGATATAAACTCAATTTCAGGGTCATCAACTTTCAACTCTATTTCTAGACTTTCCAATTCTTCAATCTTATTTAGAATTACCACTAATTCTTTATTTAACAAATTGTTTCCCTCCGAAGATGAAGTAAGTAGAATCCTTTACTATTATAAGCCAACTTTTTACTGTTTATTAAGTCAATAAACCAAAGTGACATTGTAATATTTCTTTTAAGCTTTTAATAAAGTAAAAATAAAATTACTTTTGGAGTCTACATTATGAAATATAATAAAGATCAAATCCATTTAATAGTAGTAATTGGATTCACGATTTTACAATATTTCTTGCAACTCTCGGAAAATATGTTCTTCGCTTTGATTTGCATTTATACATTAGTAGCATTAATTTTCATAGAAAAAAATTCTGTTCAATCAATTTATAAATATATTATTTTTATTATGTTTCTCTTTTTAATTCATATATTGCTTTCATAATCTAACGAAATTTAAACAATATTTACTTATTTATTTGCATTTTATCATTTTTTCTAAAGAGTAATGATCCTAAAAATAGGACAAGTCCAACACAAAAACCAACAATTAAATTTGTAAAAATTTCATCTTCTCTTATATATTTAATGATTAAATATACAGCAAAAAACAACATCGTAATGACACCGAAATACATTAATACATCCTTTACTTTAACCATTTTTTACAGTCACTCCTTTCCAATTAGTAAAAAGATAGACAATAACAATTATTCGTTAAGTATCAACAGTAGTCCTATATTAAAAAATAGTCATTCAAAAAAAAAGATAAGCTAACTAAAGCTTATCTTTCATTTTGTAAATAGTTTAACGCCTTTTGCGTCTTTTCAATATAGTCTTGATCATTGTTTGAACACATAAATTTTATATTTTTTTGACCATATTCAGATAACTGGTCTTTCTCACCAAGTAATTGAATTAATCTTTTTACTGTACCATTACTTCCATCAACGATTTGAATATCTTCAGGTAAAATCTTTTTTAATATGTTTTTATAAAATGGATAATGGGTACAGCCCAGAACGATTGTTCCATACTGCTCAATCTTAAATAATGAAAGTTTACTTTTAAAATAATCAATCATTAAATCTTCATCAAAGTTTAACTCCTCACAATAATGAACAAGCTCTGGTAATGGAAGTGAGTCTACAATACTAAGGTCGTCCACTCTTGAAATAAGCTCATTATATTTTGTTTGCTTTAACGTTAATGGCGTAGCAAAAACTAATACTCGCTTTCCAGTTGTTCTGTTCATTTCAACGGCTGGTTTTACAGCCGGCTCCATACCGATAATTGGAAAGTCATACAATTCTCTTAATTCATTTACTGCAATACTTGTCGCCGTATTACAAGCAATCACTAGTGCTTTCACATCTTCTTTAATAATCATTTCAACTGATTTTTTTACAAATGCACTTACCTCTTCCTTAGACTTAGTCCCATATGGAACGTGAAGCGTATCTGCAAAATATAAAAATTCTTCATTTGGTAATTTTTTTAATGCCTCATTTAAGACAGTTAACCCACCAATTCCTGAGTCAAAAAAAGCTATTCTCATTTTAATTCACCTAATAATTTTAATTTAATGAAGTCTTTTGTGAATATGTCTACAAATTATAACATTCCCTTATAAGGACAAAATTCACAAATATATAATACTAAATTAACCTAATTATGGTAGAATGTAAACTTTTCAGAAAATAATTAACTCGACTCAATAGCACGTTTATTCGTACTGGTTGATTTTCTGTTCTAATCGTAAGCAAATAAATTTCTCCCTTCAATCTATTTTTAATAAAACTATTTCAATCCTATTAAAATTATCTTTATAATAAAGTACATGGTTCATAGATCAAATACAAGGTGGTAAATTAAATGCAAGATGAATTACTTAAAATTTTTGATGAATCTGGTAAACATATAGGAGTAGCACCTCGAAGTGAAGTACATAAAAAGGGATTATGGCACGAAACTTTTCATTGTTGGTTACTTAGTGTAGAAAATAAACAAGCTTCAATCTATTTTCAAATTCGTAGTCACCACAAAAAAGATTATCCGAACTTATTTGATATTACGGCAGCTGGTCACTTATTATTTACTGAAACTGTTGAAGATGGTTTAAGAGAAGTTAAAGAGGAACTTGGAATAGAAGTAAAAATGGATGATGTGATCTCTCTTGGCATTATAAAAAATTCAATCATTTTAGAAACAATTATTGATCATGAATTAAGTCATGTATTTTTACTAAAAAGCGATAAACCTTTTACTAATTTCAATCTTCAAAAAGAAGAGGTCTCTGGGATCGTGAAAGCTGATTTTAATCATTTTTATCAGTTCGCTCATGGTTTAAGAGATACAATTCTAGTTGAAGGATTTCAAATAACAGAAGCTGATGAAAAAATTCCGATTCAAAAAAGTGTCGATAAGAATCAGTTTGTTTCCCACGAAAATAATTATCTTATTGATGTAGTTGAATTAATTAATAAACAACTTAAAGGTTATTAAGTAAAAAAAGCAGTCTCAGGAAGTCTAATTTAGACGATAGAGACTGCTTTTTTCATATTTTTACTAAATGTTTATAAAACGTAAAACGATGAGCACCCATTTCTTTTTCAAAACAGAAATAAAGTCTACTATTTTGTTCGGTGACCTCTTGACGCTTGCTTTCATTAGTTTTACACACTTATTACATTTTCTCCGGTTTCAGCTTCTCTTTTAAATAGTCTTGAATACACACCTTCAATCTCTAATAACGAGTGATGAGTACCTTCTTCAACTACTTTCCCGTTCTCTAGTACAACAATTCGATCGGCTGTTAATACTGTAGATAATCGATGTGAAATCACGATTACAGATTGTTTAGATTTTCGCTTTTGAATTGCTTCATTTATTTGTAATTCAGTGATTGGGTCTAAAGCTGAACTTGCTTCATCTAAAATTAGAATTGGAGAGTTTTTAACTAATGCTCTTGCTAAAGATAATCTTTGTTTTTGACCACCAGATAAAAGTGCACCACGTTCTCCAATTGACGATTCTAAACCATTTGGTAAGGAATTAAGATAGTCAGATAATCCACTATCGTTTAAAGCCTGAATCATCGCTTCATTTGTCACTAAATCATTTCCTATTCTAATATTATCAGCTAAACTTCCATTTCGAAGCTGTACATCCTGTGAAACAAATGCGATCGATTCACGTAACCACTTAGCATTTGCTTTATCAATCGGTAATCCATCTACTTCGATTGTTCCATCATTTAAAGGATAGAAACCTAATAACAAGTCTACTATTGTTGATTTCCCAGCACCACTAGGTCCTACTACAGCAACTGCTTCTCTTGGTTTTACATGAAATGACAACCCATTTAACACAAATTCTTCCTTTGTAGGATAAGCAAACTTTACATCTTTAAATTCAATTAATCCATTAACAGTATTTAGATACTCTCCTTCTTGTACTTCAAATTGAGAAACTGCCTCTGCTAATAATTTTTCAGATCGATCTAATGCTGGCCCGGTTCTTCTGACAGATAACCAGTTTCTTAACATTCTTTGAATTTCGTTAGCTGCAATTGTTACAAGTCCTCCCGCAGTGTACATTTGACCAGTTGTAATTTGATCATTTGAAATAAGTAGTACACTTATGAAATAGACAGCCGCTAAAGCAAAACCATTATAACTACCAATTACAACGATTGATTGCATTCTTGCTTTTAATTCAATTATCGATTCCTTTATAAAGGATTTACGAATTTCAGTCACACTTTGAATCTCATAATCTGTTGCACCTAGAATTCTTGAAAGCTGAATACCTGTTACTGATTCACGTAATCTTTCTAAATAACGTGAAGCCTCTGTTCTCGCTTTAGCGGATGCAATTCTAGTACGTGCTCCGACTTTGTTTGAAGTCCAGTAAAATAACACACCTAGTACAACACTAGTAATCATTAAATTAGGATTAATCCAAAGTAAGACAATACTATAAATAAAAACGCCTTGCACGGAAGCCATAAAAGTAGAGCCTTCCCATGCTAAAAAGTTGTGAAGTGTATCTGGATCGTCTGAAACTCGAGCTAATAATTCTCCAGATTTTGATTGATGAAAATATGAATAAGGCAATATTTGCAAATGTTTAAATAAGCGTAACTTTTGCCAATTCGTAACGGATTTAGCAATATGGTGACAAAAATACTCGTCAATGACCATTAAAATCAAATCAAGTATCGCCGCAATAACAAGTAACCACATTAATCCCCATAGCAGTGCATTCTCGTGATTTGGAAGAATATGATCTATTAACCACCCTGTTCCTAATGTTGGAATTAATGCCGCACAAATTTGACTTAAAGCAATGACAAACGAATCAGCAAATACCCATTTTTTATGAGGTTTTAAAAAGTTAATGACTCGTTTTCCATCGCCTATTTTTTTTGAATTATTTTGCATCATACGGCACTCTCCTTTTCTAGTTCACTGTATTGTGCCATATATAATTGGTAGTACTGACCTTTTAGTGATAGTAATTCTTCATGAGTACCTTGTTCAGCAATACAACCTCGGTCTAATAACAAAATACAATCTGCCTCTTTTACTGTTACAAGTCGGTGTGCGATTGTAATTGTTGTTCGACCTGGAATCAATTTTTCAAGTGATGATTGAACCTTCTCTTCCGTTTCTCCATCTAATGATGAAGTAGCCTCATCGAAAATTAAGACTGGTGGATGACGAAGAATTGATCTAGCAAGTGCAACGCGTTGTCTCTGACCACCTGATAATTTTAAACCTCTTTCACCAACAATCGTTTCAAAACCCTCCTGAAATGATTCAACTAAATCAGATAAATCTGCTGCTTCAACAGCTAAACTCAGTTCTTCATCAGTTGCATTAGGTTTCGCGTATAGTAAATTTTGTTTTAAAGTATTATTTAATAGGAAAGTTTCCTGTGATACGACGCCGATATTTTTGCGTAATGATTGATAATCATGAGTAGATAAATCTTTATTATCAACTGTAATAGTTCCTGAAGAAGGCTGATATAAACCGAGCAATAACTGAATTAAAGTGCTTTTCCCCCCTCCACTAGAACCAACAATTCCAATATGTTGACCAGCTTTAATCGAGAAAGAAATATCTTTTAATACTTCATCTGTTGAGTTAGGATAAGTAAACCTTACATTTTTCACTTCAATATCCCCATTTACCTCACCAAATTTCGGTAAATTGTCTGGCTGTTCTGCAGGTAAATCAAAATACTCATAAATTCTTTGAAGTGCAGGAATAGCTTGTTGAATCGTTAATGCATTTTCTGCTAATGAGCGAACTGGCATAAACATTGTTGGTATAAATCCTAGTACAGCAATTAAAGTACCAACTGTTATTTCGTGCTGCCAGATCGAATAGCCACCAATTAACATAATGACTCCTGGCGCACCGTTATTAAACACATTTCCTAAACGCCAATTTACTTTCCCTATTAAGGCCAAACGAATCGCAAACCTTTTCCAAACAGTCAGCTTATCTTCTATTTTTTTATTTTCTTTATCCTGCGTTTGGAATGTACGTACTAGACGGACAGATTCAATACTTTCCTGTGTATGATTATATAAATCAGCACTCATATCACGAGCAATAGCACCCATTTTTCGAACCTTTTTACCAATCATAAAAGAAGGAACTAAATAAATTGCAAAAACGATCAACATGACAACAGCAGCTGGCCAATACAATGGAAATACTGCTATAAATGCTGCAATCGCCGCAATTACTTGTTGTATAAAACGAGGAATAACTGTATTGTTTAAGTTTTGTACCGACTCAACATCGTGCGTCAAGCGATATAACATATCACCTCGAGGTGTAGTCGAAAAAAAAGCCATCGGAGCTTTTTGAAGCTTCGTAAATGCACGTAATTGCATATCTGTTATTACGTCTAAACCAATTTTTACTTGTATGAATTCTTGTAAAGATTCAAACCCAACTTTAAATAAGAATGAGAGCATGATCCCGAGAATTAAATAAAATATAACTTTAGAATCCGGACCGCCTACAATTTCATCGACTATTTTACCAGTCAAAATCGGCGGAATAATTGCAAATGCACCAGCAATTAATGAACAAACAAATGCAACCAATAAAACTTTCCAATATGGTTTAAAATGATTAACTGTTTCGATTAATATCTTCATCTATTGCATCCCCCTAACCTGTAACATTTTACAATATTTTCGAACTATTTTCACTATTAAAATTTTTACCAGTATTAAGGTAACTTATTTTTAAAAGTATAGGATGAGATTTTTATCGATTATTATGAAATTTTAGGACAATTCTCCTACTACCCTAGTGCCCAATGCTTTTATTTTTGCCTGAACCTACATACATTCTAATCTTTCAATCCATCAATTTCTTCATTAAATAGACTGAATCTTCATACTCTATTAAGCTTATAAACATAAAAAAAAATCTACAACTTAAGTCGTAGATTTTAAAATTTATTATTTACTTGATTAAATATGCAATGTAGATTTATGAAATAATCTTTCTTTTTTATTTCAATATTTGAAAATCGTATGAATGAACTGATTTCCCTTTTACTGATGACAAGATTTGCTCTACTCCATTCATTTGAACTACATTTGTTTTTTTACCAGTTTCTAAAGAATATTGCTCAAAATAATATTTAACTTTCTTTTTTGAGCTATACCTTACAACAAACATTGAATCATTTTTGAAATATGTTTGTTCTCCATAGCGATACGGACCTTTTCGTGGATTTTCAATTGTAAATTTCTTTTTCACTATATTACTAGTAAGACCCACTGTGTAAACATCACCTAATCCATTTGCGAAGAAAAGCTCATTACCATAAATATAGATCGAATGATCAAGGCTGTAAGGAATTGTTGCGGACAATTGATTGATGGTTTTATTTTTATAGGAAACAAGTGTGATTATATCTTGCTTTAATGTTTTCTTTTTTATTCGAACTAGTACTTCATTCGCATCCTTCAAATTTCCTTGTTTCCTTTCTTCAAGTACCATGTAGTAATAATTTTCATCACTAATAATCTGTGAGCTATGACTGTAGCTATCATAACCATTTCGGTTTTTAATCTGAATTAAATCTTTTATTGTTAGTTTGTTGTCGTCGAAACCAACTTTACGTAAATGGCAAGTATTTTTCTCAATATCCTTTGTTAAAATAAGTATTTCATTTTTATCTACACCCGATGTTAAAATAAAATGGGGGATATTTCCTTTTTTAAATCCTTTGTCATTTCCATATAATACATTTGAAGCATAACCATTTTTTACAAAACCTGAATTAAAAATAGTAAAATAAAGATTTAGATTTTCTAAATATCCCGTGTGTTCTCCTGTATGTTGATACTTCATTTTAACTTCTTTATATTTAGTACCAATTAAACGTAGTGTTTCTTTATCCTCTATTAAAAGGCCTTTTTCTCCTAAAGCAATACTACCACTTTCTAATCCTTTCATTTTATACCCACTAGCTACACCGTCATCATCAACAAACATCACGATACTAATCCCTTTATCATCCAAATCTTGATCCGCAGTAGAAGAATAATATAAGACGGCTTGTTTATCATCTAAAAAGTTATTCTTTCTAATGGCCTCCTCTTTTACAATAAATGGTGAAACTCTAATCTTATTAGCAACAGAATAACAACTGTAAATAACAAGGAAGCAAGCTAAAAATAGTATGATATATTTATACTTTATTTTCATTTTTTCTCCTAGGATATAATAAAAGGCAATAAGTCAAACTGTTCAACTTACCGCCTTATAAAATTTATATTTTACGGACTAGCGTTGTATCTTTTGCATCACGAACATCCCTCGGATATACACCTAATCCTTTGTCTTTATCTAAATCTAATCCTGATTTTAGCTTATAGGCAGACCATACTAACTTTGCACAATTTTTATCACCAGTATGACTTGTATTACGGTTATTAGCAAAATTGTAAGAGTAGTCATCTTTACCTACTCGACTGTATGCCCAATCGGCAGCTGCATTTCGATTAGCAGTTGTAGTGTTAACGGATTTGACTTGTGCATCTCCTTTGTCTACTAATCTAGCTTTGTAATCTTTGACACGAACTCCCTCTTTTGGAACAGATTCGACTACAGTTTCAGCGTTATAATACATTCCTACATGTCCATGATTTAAGTAGGCAGTTTGTGATGCCGTATAGTAAATCTGGCCTTTTATTCCTGTTCCAACCTGAACAGTACCACCACTCCCCCCTCTAGCTTTTCTTGTTTCTGACAACCCCTGAGCTTCGTCTTGTTTAAGCTCATTAAAAAGTTGTTCTAATATAGCTTCTTTCGTATCACCAGTGTTTTTAGAAATGGATTCAACGTCCTTTAACAATTCTTTTTCTGTAACATCAGGTTGTAATGCTAAAATTTCATTTACATAAGGTAAATCGTTTGTATTAGCATAGCTAATAGGTGTTCCAGTTAAGACTAAACTAACTGATAAGACACTTACTCCGATTAATTTTTTCATTTAAACGTCTCCTTTTACAAATAATTTTCTATATTTGAAATAGAGAGTGATATGTGTTGTTTATTAATTTCACTGTCGAATCATTCATCACAATTCTATACAAGAATAGTATACAAGGATAAGTTTACTAAAATTTACTAAAATTTAGTCCCTTTTGTGACACTTTTTAATTTCTTGAAGTGTGCATAAACATACTCCTTCCGATAATTAGTACAGGGTACAAGGTAAAGCGTAAGATAAAGCTATTTAAAGAAAAAAATTTCCTAACTTCTTTCTCACCTTTAAATGGCTTAAAACAGAAAGAAGACTCGCCGATTTGCGAGCCTTTAGTCGAAGACAGAGACGTAGTTACAATTATATTTTTCCTAAAATTGGCTACAATGTCGATCTTCCTTCACTGCTGCCAACTTATACTTCCTTAATGCGTAAAAAAATCTACAACTTAAGTCGCAGATTTTTTTGATTCATTCAGTTTGTGCTCTAAAAATTCTTGAGACTTTCCTTTTGGAATACTCAAACTCTTAAATTCATCATTTTTTATCAACTTAACTATATAAACTATTTGACCAATATGGTATCCGTAATGACTTATTTGTCTATGTATTGCCTGTAATACGGTATGTTCTTCACCACGTATTTTAACCGTTTTTAGTACATCCTCTTCTTTTAAACTCTCAAGTGTGTTAAAAACAACATTCCACCCTTTATTCCAATTAGTTAATAGGTCATCTTTAGATTTGTAATTGCCCTCAAATTCAACATCACGATTTCTCCATGGTTTTTCACCATCTGTCGTCAGAAAATCTGTAAATCTCGAGATCATATTACCACTTAAATGCTTAACAATAATGGAAATACTATTCGATTCACTAGATGGATGCCAATGAAGCTCCTCATTATCCAACTGATCTATAGAACGATCACCTAGCTTTTTTATTCCTTGGAATTCTTTTAAACTATTCGATAGAAAATGTTTTGCGATTGACATACTTGCCCCTCCAATACTATAGTTTCATACTCTTTAATTGTATGAATAGTATAAAAACTTATTGATTAATAAATCAAATTTTTTGATTTATTCCTTCACCAAATGTTAATAATTCCTATTTTATTATAAATAAAACAGCGTTAGTAAACTGAAATAAACCTTTTGTGTTCTTTTAATACTTCATCATTAATTAGAATTTAGCTCATCGTTTCTATACTGAAGACTTTAAATATGGTAGTGCAATGTTTTTATCAATCATGTTACCTTTAACTGCAATTATTATTTTATTATACAATGATACAATTAATTTATTATTTTATATTTTTCTAGGTTTAACAACATGCTCCTTATTGTGGAGCTGGATCGATGCATTTTGAATACTAGAATAAATAATTTCAATGAGACGGTTGAACAGTCTATTTTGGATCATATTCGAGAAACTAGAAATGCTTAAGAGTAAAAAATGAGACAAGTAAAAATTTAGTGATAGATATTTATAGGACATTACACATTTTATTTGGACGAAATGTGTAATGTCCTTTTATATAACTAGTACATTGTGTTAGTTTCATACTAAGAAGGCGATTAAGGTGATCTCTAATTAGTCGTAACAGTTAGTAAAATAAAGAATCTAATTAGTTTAATTACACAGTTGCTCTTACGATGTAACAAGAAAAAGTAATTGGTATCCCATCCTTTGTAGCATTTTGTTCAAATATTTGATTTACTTTCGAATAATTTTCTTCAATTAATCTTATATATATTATTGGTTTTTGTCCAAAACACCGTAGTTTAAAAACATCATTTGGTGTATGCAAAAATTCAATACTTTTCACAATTTGAATCTCGAAATAAGCATATCTTGCAAGATTAAGTTTTTCCTTTAAATTATCTAAAATTGGTGTTCCTTCAGATTTGGATTCAAATAGATTAGGAAATAACAAGGGTAATTCAGATCCTAAGTCATCACCAGGGTGAAGCCCAAGAATTTTCCCACCTTTTTTTACCACACGATTCAGTTCGAGATATGCAGTTGTAGGTCCTTTTCGATTGTATGCACAATCAAATTCACCTGATTTAAAAGGCAGGCCATCTTTAATATTACCAACCACAAAAAACACGTTTTGTTTTTTGTTCTTATTTCCAATTTTAATGAAGTCCTCTGTTACATCAAAACCCACAATTTCTTTAGCAATTGAGCTACAATTAAGAGTGATTTCCCCGTGTCCGCATCCAACATCTAACACTCTTTTATTACCAATCATTTGTGTAACTTCTTCTATAAAATTAGTCTCTCCGTTTGGCTCTGTTAGTGTCGAATCCCAAGTATAGGAGTATACTCCATATAAGTTAGCAAGCTGCTTATACCACTCTTTAGAATGTGGTGTTATCCAATCCGTATGAGTTGTAGGATCAATTAGTTTCATAAAAAATACACCTCCATTATACATATACAGAATTAAATAATATTCCTTACCGTAATAGAAATACCTTCTTTTATTTAGTAAATCTTTATTGAACTAAAATGCTAAATAGTGAACAGAGGATGAGCAATTAACGGTTTTCATAGTATAAGGAATTAAATGTTTTATGCTACTATTCGGCCATTTAATTAAAGAGAACCTAGTTTTATTTAATAGTTCAACACAGTAACAGAACGGTTTATTTTATGCGATTTTGTACGTGTTTTTAAATTGCTAGGAATTAATATTTATTATCAAGCAGGAATTTAGATTAAAAAAATCTAAGAATTATTATAAATAAACTAACAATTATTGACTATTTTTACTAAAAAAGGAGCGTTTATATGAAACAATCAACTTATATTTTTACTGCATTAATCATTGGATTATCAATAGTTTCAGCTGCAATACTTTTTAATCATACTGTAACAACTACAGTAAAAGATATTACGTTGTTACAACAAAAAGTAATTTCACCTAATACCTTAATGACAAAAAAGGACCTATCTAACTATTTAAATATTAGTGTGGATTCAATTGACAAAATAATTGAAGAAGATGTGATTTCGAAAGCAAAAGCAACAGAAAGTGGCGGCTATGATACGTATCAGTTTATACCTTATTTAAAAATCGATGACCAAGAAAGATTTATTAAAAGTGAAATCGACAAATGGTTAAGGTATAAGGCAATTGGAAGTGAATCATAAAATTGAAGGGCTGATTAAAAAGAAAAAACTTAAATGTGTATAAAAGACTGTTGCGTTTTTAAATACGCAAAAAAGTAAATAAAGTAAGCTATTAATCTTTAATTCTCTAAAAGCCAAAATTAAAGTTCTAATCTTATCATTTATTAGCAGAATTATCAGTAAACCGTTGTGTATTAGAAAGACCTTATATATATTTAAAGTACAACATGACAAAAACCTCGCTCATATTTCGTTTGATTTACTTTATGCATTATTAAGGAGGATAAAAGATGGAAGAAATAATTGAAAAAGCAATACAAGATGTTTACCCAGATGATTTCGCTTGGTGTTATGGATGCGGTCGATTAAATAAAGATGGTCACCATCTTCGAACTGGTTGGCAAGGTGATAAAACGGTTACGATCTTTACACCTGAATCAAAATACATAGGAATTCCAGGTTTTATTTATGGTGGTCTAATTGCCTCATTAATTGATTGCCACGGGTCAGGGTCTGCCGCACTTGCTTTACACCGTAAGAATGGGAATGAAATTGGTGATGGATCAATTCCACCTAGATTTGTTACTGCTAACCTCAATGTGGAATTTGTAGCTCCAACTCCACAAGATGTGCCACTAAAAGCAATTGGAACTGTCGAAGAAATCCATCCTAAAAGATGGAAAGTTCATACAGAACTTTTTGCAAATGATATTCTTTGTGCTCGCGCAGAGGTAGTTCTCGTTGTAATGCCTAGTACATTTATCAAATAAAAAAACTAACTCTTTTCAAACCACAAATACGATCAAGCTAAGAGAAGTCCTCTTAGCTTTTTTTAATTTAGGAAGGTGGCTTGTTAAACTAATTTACTAAAATAACTCCTCATAAAAATAATTGTCACTGATCGAATAGATGCTTAAGACTATTTTTCATTTGTCCTCTAAATTCCATTGAAATTAAATTATTTTTATTCAACAGTTTAGAGTAATAAAAAAAAGACCACCGAAGTAGTCGATTCATAGACAAAATTATTATTAAATATTTGTAAACAAATTTAACAAGTACTTATAATAATCAAATGATATCGAACTTTCATTATGATGGATTACTATGCTCTTCTTTTTATTAAACGAAGAGTCTCGTTGCCAATTCGATAATTTGGCCAAATGATTAATATTAGGTCTCGTTACTGAATTTGTCAGGTAGGCTGAGCGGAATGCCCCTGGTCTTCTCATTCTATTTAGGTTAAAAATTATTTGCTCAGCTGGCATGATCCCTAATCCGTGTCCGAAAAACGTACCATCTCCTAAAACAACGGCATTTTCGCCTCTCCACTCAGGGGTTAGAAAAGAAAAATCTGGATTATTAAAATATACGACATCTCCAGGAATAATAGGGGCATATTGTGCACTTATTCCTAAGTCAGGATCAGCGTGCCAGCCATATAAATAGATGTTTTGAAAAATTTGATTAAATAGGTTTTCACCAATAAGATTTAAGACCGCATTGTAAAAGATAATGACCATTGCCGTTGCGCATTCAAAAGCATAATAAGGACTGTTAATGAAAATATCTTTAATTGCGTCAGAAGGTTTCACACCTTGCCTTAATAGAAATCCTCCGGTACCCATTAATTGCCAGTACATTGGATTACATCGAGATTTTGCAAATACTGCAAAATTTATCCTGCTTTGATACATAGCTCTTGCACTTAAAATGATATTATTTCGCAAAATATTTTCAAACTCATTAATCGATCGATATTCATGTTCCGCCTGATCTTCATTTATCCTTTGAATTAACATTTTAACAAAACTGTCTGATGGTCCTATGTCAGTTTGTTGAATGGACGTCCCCGAAAAATGATCCATAGTATACCTCTTTTCAACATCAAGTATTAATTTCCATATACACCCATCTTATTCAAACAACGCTTAGAAGTGTATATTCGCCGTGGACCTTTCCCGCTGCTACTTTTTTGTTTAGCGCAAATTTAAATATAAATTGAAGCTTCAATGAAAAATTAGTCATGAATAACGTCACAATTGTTCTTTATCATCTTGTTTAACAAGCATATTCTGTTCACATAATAAGATTATTTTATTTATAACTACCTTTCGACCGACACCACCTGCTTTTTAACCTATGTTTGTAATTTCAAATCTAAAATTATTATAAAAATGGTGCCATTTTGTGTGAGATTGTTCAGTTTTAATTACTGTTCCTACTGTTTATTTGTTTCCACTCATTGTTTATTAAACATTTTCATATTTCTTCGAGCTTTTCTAGAACTTATTTGCACTTATGAATTTTTTGTTTGCAGTTTTTACGATTTTAATTGCAGTTTTTACGATTTTAATTGCACTTTTGATATTTTTATTTACACTTTCACCTTTTTTATTTGCACCTCTTTTTTTATTTGCACTCCCCTCAAATTTAATTGCAGCTCCCACCATTTTATCTGCACTTTCTGCCGATCTAAAATCTCTCATCAAAAAACAAACAAAAAAAAGATGACTCCAAAAAAGTCATCTTCCCTACTCTAAGTATTAAACTTCTACAGTCATCCAACTAGCATCTTGTGGATTTTTTCTCCATGCTGTTAGTTTTGCTACGTGTTCTTCTTCGATTGAGCCTTGTTCTTTTGCTACTTCAACTAAAGTGTCATAGTCAGTTAGTGAGTCATATGTTACGTCATTTGCAGTGAATTTTTCAACTGCTGCTGGAAGGTTGTAAGTAAAGATTGATACTACTCCTAATACTTCGCAGCCTGCTTCGCGAAGTGCATCAACGCATGTAATTACGCTGCCGCCAGTTGAGATTAAATCTTCTACTACAACCACTTTTTGTCCAGCTTGGATAGGGCCTTCGATTTGATTTCCTTTGCCGTGTCCTTTTGCTGAGCTACGTACATATACCATTGGTAATTCCATTAAATCACTTGTCCATGCTGCGTGAGGAATACCTGCAGTTGCAGTTCCCGCGATTACATCTACGTTACCAAATTTAGTTTGAATTAATTCTACTAAACCTTTTGCAATGTTTTTGCGAATTTCTGGATAGCCAAGAGTTAGGCGATTATCACAATAGATTGGAGATTTGATTCCTGATGCCCAAGTAAATGGATTTTCAGGTTGAAGGCTTACTGCCCCAATGCTTAGTAAGTTTGCTGCGATATTTTTTTTCATATTGTTACGCCCTCCCATTGTGCTAATATTTCTTCATATGCTTCTACTGGATTTTCGCTTTTTGTAATACTGCGCCCTACTACAATATAGCTACTCCCTAATTGTCTAGCTTTCGCTGGAGTTGTTACACGTACTTGATCATCTACACTATTATCGGCTAGACGGATGCCAGGTGTTACAGTAATAAAGTTCTCACTTTCAACTGCTGCTTTCACTAACTCTACATCTAGTGGAGAGCAGACTACACCATCTAGTCCACTTTCTTCTGTAATAGCAGCATAAAGTTTAATTGAATCCTTTAAGGAAGAAAGTCCTTGTTCGTGGATTACTTGCTCTTCTGATGTGCTTGTAAGTTGTGTTACAGCAATTAGTAAAGGTCTTTTTTTGCCGATAGGCGTGCCTTCTTCTAGTCCTTCTAATGCTGCTTTCATCATTTTTGTTCCACCAGCTGCATGGACATTCGTCATATCTACTTCTAAAGATGCGATATTTTTCATTGCATGTTTTACTGTATTTGGAATATCATGAAGCTTCAAATCTAAGAAGATTTGATGTCCTAATTCTTTTAATTCCGTAATGATCGCTGGACCCTCTTTGTAAAATAACTCCATCCCTACCTTTACATATAGAGACTGTTGAAATTTTTTTACAAAATTCATAACTTCATCTTTTGATGAAAAATCAAGCGCGATGACCACTTGTGATGACATGTTGTTTCCAGCTCCTTCCAATACATTCTTCAATCGACTGATATCCATATTTGTGTAGTACTTCTGGTAGTTCTTCAATGATTGTTGGACAAGCAAATGGATCAACAAAGTTTGCCGTTCCTACACCGATTGCACTTGCTCCCGCTAGGAAAAATTCTAGTGCATCTTCAGCGTTCATTACGCCACCCATTCCGATAATCGGGATGTTTACTACTTGACTTACATCATGAATCATTCGAATCGCTACTGGTTTAATTGCAGGACCAGATAGTCCACCAGTTTTATTTGCAAGAATCGGTTTTCCCGTTCTTAAATCTAGTCTCATACCTAGTAGTGTATTGATCATTGTTAAACCATCTGCACCTGCATTTTCAATTGCTTTTGCGATTTCAACAATATTCGTTACATTAGGTGATAATTTTACATAAAGTGGAACTTCGCTTACTTCTTTAACTTTCTTCGTCACTTCTGCCGCTGTTGCTGCATCAGTTCCAAATGCAATCCCACCACATTTTACATTTGGACATGAAATGTTTAATTCTAATGCTTTTACATTACTTACTTTTGATATTTCTTTTGCAACTGTTACGTAGTCTTCGATAGTAGACCCAGCAATATTTGCAACGATTGGTACATCATAGTTTGATAACCATTTTAATTCTTCGTTAATTACTTTTTCTAAACCAGGGTTTTGAAGTCCGATTGCATTTAACATCCCCGCCTGTGTTTCAGCTACACGAGGTGTTTCATTTCCGTATCTTGTTTCAACCGTTGTTGCTTTTATCATAATAGCTCCAAGAATGCTTAGATCGTATAGATTTGCAAACTCTCTACCAAATCCGAAGCAACCAGAAGCTGGCATAATAGGATTTTTTAAATCTAAGCCAGGAAGTTTTGTTTGTAATGAAATCATAGTACTACCTCCTCAGCTTGGAATACTGGTCCATCGCTACAAATTTTACGATATGAACCGTCTTCAGTATGGCATACACATGCGAAACAAGCTCCGATTCCACAGCCCATGCGTTCTTCAAGTGATATATAGCCATCCTTCATACCTTTATATTGCTGTTGTAATGCCTTTAACATTACTGTTGGACCACATGCAAAGTATTGATCAAATTGAAGCCCTTTTTCACGAATTACATCTGTTACGAATCCTTTCGTACCTAGAGTTCCATCTACTGTTGCCATGTAAGTTGGACCTAGTTCTGAGAACTCTTTTTCATAAAAAGCCACATTGCTTGATGCAAATCCTAGTACATGAATAACATTTACACCACGTGCTTTAAATTGCTTAGAAAGTTCATACATCGGAGGTACTCCAATTCCACCACCGACAAGTAGAGCTGTATCACCTTCTGAAAGAGTTTCAACATCATACCCTTGACCTAGAGGACCTAATACATCAACCTGTTGTCCAACGCTTGCTTCTTTTAAAAGCTTTGTTCCTTCACCTTCTGCGCGGAATATCATCGTGAACTCACTTTTCTCTTTGTCGATCGAACATATACTGATTGGTCTTCTTAATAGTGGTGTTAGTCCACCAGTCACTTTTATATGGACGAACTGCCCAGGAGAGTGCATCTCCTGAACAAGTTCACCTTTTAATGTCATTTCGACAATTTGATGGGCAATTTCTCTGTTTGAGACAATTGTCATGAGTTCTTTTTTTATCATACTAATACGCCAGCCTTCATTTCTTTGTTTGTTAGAGCAGAAGTTGAGAATGTTAAGCTTTCAATTACTGATAGAATCGCAGTTGCTGTATCTAGTGAAGTTAAGCAAACAACTCCATTTTCAACTGATTCACGGCGAATTCTGAAACCATCACGAGCTGGTTTTTTACCTTTTGTTAAAGTGTTGATAACAAACTGTGCATCTCCGCGCTTAATCATGTCTAGCATATTGTCTTCATGCTCGTTAATTTTATTTACTGCTTTAACTGGTACACCGTGGTTTTCTAAGTGATTTTTAGTTCCTTCTGTACCGAATACTGTAAATCCAATTTCATGGAAGCGTTTTGCGATATCTACTACTTCTTCTTTATCTTTATCAGCTACTGTAATGATAACTGATCCGTGAGTTGGGATTTGCATTCCAGCAGCTACTAATGCTTTGTATAATGCCTTTTGAAGACTTACATCTTTACCCATTACTTCTCCAGTTGATTTCATTTCAGGGCCTAATGTTATATCTACTGAGCGTAGTTTAGCGAAAGAGAACACTGGTGCTTTTACATAAACTTCATTTCCTTCAGGATGATAGCCAGTTGCATATCCGAATGATGCTAATGTTTGACCAAGAATTACTTTCGTTGCAATATTCGCCATTGGTACATTTGTAATTTTACTTAAGAAAGGTACTGTACGGCTTGATCTTGGGTTTACTTCTAGTACGAATACTTCATCTTTATCTGTTACAACAAACTGGATGTTTAGTAATCCTTTGATATTTAAGCCTTTTGCTAGTTTAATTGTGTATTCGATTAATTTTTGTTTCGCAGCATCTGATACATTTTGTGTTGGATATACTGCGATTGAATCTCCAGAGTGAACTCCAGCTCGTTCGATATGCTCCATAATACCTGGGATGTATACATCGATTCCGTCTGAAATTGCATCTACTTCAATTTCTTTACCTGTTAGGTAACGGTCAACTAGTACTGGATGTTCTGGATTAATTTTTACTGCATTTTGCATATAGTGAAGAATCTCTTCACGGTGGTATACAATCTCCATTGCACGTCCACCTAGTACATACGATGGTCTTACTAATACTGGGTAACCAATTTCATCAGCGATTGCCGCTGCTTCTTCAGGTGTCATTGCTGTTTTACCTAGAGGCTGTGGTACACCTAACTTTTGAAGTGCTTCTTCAAACTTGTCACGATCTTCTGCACGATCTAAATCTTCTAGTGAAGTTCCAAGAATTTTCACACCACGTTCTACTAACTTAGCTGCTAGATTTATTGCTGTTTGACCACCGAATTGTACGACTACACCCATTGGTTTTTCTAAATCGATAATGTGCATTACATCTTCAATCGTTAATGGCTCGAAATAAAGTTTGTCTGAGATACTGAAGTCAGTTGAAACTGTTTCTGGGTTGTTGTTGATGATTATTGCTTCGTATCCAGCTTCTTTAATTGCTCTTACACAATGTACTGTCGCATAGTCAAACTCAATACCTTGACCGATTCGAATCGGACCAGATCCTAGTACTACTACACTTGTTTTATCCGTTACGATTGACTCGTTTTCGATTTCATATGTTCCATAGAAGTATGGAGTTGTAGATTCAAACTCAGCAGAACATGTATCAACCATTTTATATACTGGAATGATTTGATTTTGTTTTCTAAAGTCGTAAATTTCTTTATTTGTTGCATTCCATTTTGCTGCGATGTAATCATCACTGAAGCCCATTTTCTTAGCTTTTAAAAGTACATCTAGTTCAAAATGGTTTTCTTCAATTTGTTTTTCCATTTTAATGATGTTTTCAATTTTGTGTAGGAAGAAGAAATCTATTTTTGTAATTGAGTGTATTTCTTCTAATGTCATACCCGTTCTCATTGCTTCAGCAACGATGTATAGTCTTTCATCATCAGCTTTAGCCATGCGAGCAATCTTTTCTTCTTTAGACAGTTCTTTTACTGCGTTAAGTTCGATGTGATTTACTCCTAATTCTAGTGAGCGAACCGCTTTTAATAATGACTCTTCAAGTGTTCTACCGATCGCCATTACTTCTCCAGTTGCTTTCATTTGTGTTCCTAACTGACGGTTTGCAGTTTCGAACTTATCAAATGGCCAACGTGGAATTTTTGATACGATATAGTCTAATGCTGGCTCGAAGCAAGCATAAGTTTTCTTAGTAACTGGGTTAATCATTTCATCTAGTGTTAAGCCTACTGCGATTTTCGCTGCTAATTTTGCAATCGGATAACCTGTAGCTTTTGAAGCTAGTGCACTTGAACGTGATACACGTGGGTTTACTTCGATTACATAGTATTGGAAGCTATGCGCGTCTAGTGCAAGCTGTACGTTACATCCACCTTCGATTCCTAGTGCACGAATGATTTTTAATGATACATTTCGTAGCATTTGATATTCGCGGTCACTTAATGTTTGAGATGGAGCTACTACGATTGAATCTCCTGTATGAACACCAACTGGGTCAATGTTTTCCATGTTACATACTACAATCGCATGGTCATTTGCATCTCGCATTACTTCATACTCAATTTCTTTGAAACCAGCGATACTTTTTTCTAATAAACATTGTGTTACTGGGCTATTTTTTAATCCGCTTGCTACGATTTCTTTTAAATCTTCTTCATCATTACAAATTCCTCCACCTGTTCCTCCAAGAGTAAAGGCAGGTCTTACGATAACTGGGTAGCCAATTTCTGCTACGAAGTCATATGCTTCTTCTAAAGTATGGATGATTACACTTTCTGGTACTGGCTCGTTTAAGTCGTTCATTAACGTTCTGAATAGATCGCGGTCTTCTGCACGGTTAATCGCTTCTAGAGTTGTTCCTAAAATTTTTACTCCACACTCTTTTAATACACCAGATTTATCTAATTCTACCGCTAGATTAAGTCCTGTTTGACCACCTAATGTCGGTAAAAGTGCATCTGGGCGTTCTTTACGAATGATTCGACTAACGAAATCTACTGTTAGTGGCTCGATGTATACTTTATCTGCTGTTTGTACATCTGTCATAATTGTTGCAGGGTTTGAGTTTACAAGAATTACTTTGTATCCTTCTTCTTTCAATGCCTGACAAGCCTGAGTTCCAGCATAGTCAAATTCTGCTGCTTGACCGATTATGATTGGTCCTGATCCGATTACTAAGATTGATTTTATGTCTACGCGTTTTGGCATTGTAAGTTCCCCTCTCTCTTCTGTGCTTCCATCATGCTAATAAATTCGTCAAATAAGTAGTTTGCATCTTCTGGTCCTGGTGATGCTTCTGGGTGATATTGTACTGTGAAAGCTGGATATTTCTTGTGTTTAAGTCCTTCTACTGTTCCATCATTTAATGCAACATGTGTTACTTCTAAGTCAGTTCCTTCAATTGACTCTGTTTCTACAGCATAACCGTGGTTTTGTGAAGTGATTGCTACTTTTCCTGTTTCTAAGTGCTTAACTGGATGGTTCGCTCCACGGTGTCCGAATTTAAGTTTTGAAGTATTTCCTCCATTTGCTAAAGCGAATAATTGGTGACCTAAGCAAATTCCGAATAATGGTACTTTACCAACTACTTCTTTAATCATTTCGATTGCTACTTGAACATCTTTTGGATCTCCAGGTCCATTACTTAGCATAATTCCATCTGGAGCTAGTAAGAATATTTCTTTTGCCGATACGTTATAAGGTACAACTGTAACGTCACATTTACGATTTGTTAATTCTCTTAAGATACCGTGTTTCATACCGAAATCTACTAAAACCACTCGGTGTCCTCTACCTGGACTTCTATATGGTTTGTGTGTAGAAACTCGCTCTACATGATTTGTGAATAACGGTGTGTTTGCTAATTCTGCAACTACTTCATCAACATTCGCTTCCATGCTGCAGAACTTTCCTTTCATCGTTCCTACTTCACGTAACTTTTTCGTTAACATCCGTGTATCGATTCCTGCTAGACCCGGGATTCCTTTGTCTTTACAGTATTGATCTAAACTCATTTTGTTTCGGAAATTTGATGGGTGCTCAGCATATTCCTTTACAATTAAGCCGTGAACTGCTGGTACGATACTTTCAAAATCCTCTAAATTAATTCCGTAGTTACCTACTAATGGGTAAGTGAATGTTACGATTTGTCCACAGTAAGATGGGTCAGTTAATACTTCTTGATATCCTGTCATACCTGTTGTAAATACTATTTCTCCTGTTGTTTCAACTTCGCTACCAAATCCTTCTCCTACAAAAACTGTACCGTCTTCTAATATTAATTGACGCATCATACTGTTAATTCCTCTCTTTCATATACTAATTTGCCATTTACCATTGTCATTACCGGCCAACCTTTACATTTCCAGCCATCAAATGGTGTGTTTTTACCTTTTGAAAGGAATGTTGTTGAATCGATTTCCTCTTCTAACTCTAAGTCGATTACAGTTAAGTCTGCCACCGCTCCAACTTCAATTTTCCCTCTGTTTAAGTTAAAAACTTCAGCAGGTTTAGTTGTTAAAAAGTTGATTAATTGCTGTAATGTCATTTTCCCTGTTTCAACAAAGTGTGTGTTTAATAATGGAAATGCTGTTTCTAATCCTACAATTCCAAATGGTGCTAATTGCATTCCTTGTGCTTTTTCCTCAGCTGTATGAGGTGCATGATCTGTTGCAATCATGTCGATTGTTCCATCCATTAATCCTTCAATTAATGCGTCTCTGTCGATTGCACTTCTTAAAGGTGGATTCATTTTGAAATTTGTATCTAAGCCTGGGATATCATCTTCACAAAGAATTAAATGGTGTGGAGAGACCTCAGCAGTTACATTTATACCAGCTCGTTTAGCATCGCGTACTACTCTTACTGATTCTTTTGTACTGATATGGCAAACATGATAATGACATCCTGTAGCTTCAGCTAGTAAAACATCTCGAGCAATTTGAACACTTTCACAGATTGAAGGGATCCCATTTAAGCCATTTTCTTTTGAAAACTTGCCTTCGTGAACACAACCTTTTTGAATTAGCGTGTTTTCTTCACAGTGTGCAACGATTGATACGTTTAGCTCTGCAGCTTTTTGCATTGCTTTGTACATCATTTCAGCAGATTGAACACCTACACCATCATCTGTGAATGCAAATGCTCCATTTTCTTTTAAGCCTTCGAAGTCTGTTTGCTCTTCACCAGCTTGTCGTATTGTAATTGATGCATATGGTAATACGTTTACAACTGCTGTTTCTTCTATTTTCTTATTTAAAGCTGTTAAGTGTTCGATTGTATCTGGTACTGGACGAGTATTTGGCATTGCTGCAATTGATGTAAATCCACCTCTTGCTGCTGCTTTTGTACCTGTTTCGATTGTCTCCTTATGTTCACCACCTGGCTCGCGAAGATGAACATGAACATCTATTAAACCGGCTGAAAGTAATTTGCCGTTTAATTCAATTTGTACTGCATCTTCATCAACGATTGTTTCAGCGATCACTGAAATTTTTCCATTAACGACTAATACGTCTCTATTTAGAAGTTCACCATTTTCTTGTAAGATGACACCGTTTTTAAACAAGTACTTCATTTTTCATCTCTCCCCATACTGTTGGTAAGGCTCTTTTTAAAACAGCCATTCGTACATATACACCATTTTCCATTTGCTTAAAGATTCTTGATCGCTCGCACTCTACTAATTCACTCGCAATTTCTACATCTCGATTAAATGGAGCTGGATGCATGATGATACTATTAGGTTTCATTTTTGCTTCTCTTTCAATTGTTAGTCCATGGTTTTGTAAGTAATTTTCCATTATGTGATTAGTTTTTCCGTCATGTCTTTCATGCTGTACTCTCAGTAGCATCATCACATCAACTTCTTCAACTAATTCATCTAAATTTTTATATGCTCCATAAGTATTTTTATCGTCTTTCCATTCATCTGGACTTGCGAAGTATACTTTTGCTCCAAGTCTCGTTAGTGCTTCAGCATTAGAGCGAGCAACTCTTGAATGTCTTAAGTCCCCAGCTATTGCTACTTTTAATCCTTCAAAGCTACCAAATTCTTGATTGATCGTTAGTAAGTCAAGTAAGCATTGTGTTGGGTGATTTCCACATCCATCGCCGGCATTCAGGATTGGCATTCCCGCATCTTTAATTTCTTGAAAATACTCGTCTTCAGTGTGACGTATTACAACTGCTTCAACTCCAATTGCTTGAAGTGTTTTAACTGTGTCATATAAAGTTTCACCCTTTTGAATGCTTGAGCTTTCAACCGCTAAATTAATGACCTCAAGACCAAGTTTCTTCTGTGCTACTTCAAAACTAAAGCGAGTTCTCGTACTATTCTCAAAAAACAAATTTGCAACAAATGTCTGACGTTTCAGGCTACTTATTTCTCCATTTGCAAAGTTTTGAGCTTGGTTTAGCAAATCTTGAATTTCTTCTATTGTTAAATCAGACATGGTTAATAAATGATTCATCCGTCTTCCCCCTAAATGAATTTCATCCGTTTTATTTCTGGAGCACTCTATTCTTTGTAAGAATGCCCCACTTAATTGCCATTTATGAAGCTAAGCTATTATCGTTTTGATCTTTTTCAATTTTACGATCGCCACCAATATTCTCTGGTAGTACTAAATTTAAGACTACTCCGATTAGAGCTGATAATGCCATTCCTTCTAGTGCGAATGTCTTACCAATGTGTATTGCAGCTCCACCAATACCTAGTACTAAGATTACTGAAGCGATGATTAAGTTACGCTGTTTAGAGAAATCTGTTTTATTTTCTACAAGTACTCGCAATCCGCTTGAAGCGATGATTCCGAATAGTAGGATTGAGATACCACCCATTACAGGTGTTGGGATTGAGCTAATCACTGCTGATATTTTTCCGATGAATCCGAATACCATGGCGAAGATTGCAGCACCGATGAACAGGTATACGCTGTATGCTCTTGTAATTGCTAGCACTCCTATGTTTTCACCGTAAGTTGTTGTCGTAGGTCCACCGATTAGACCTGCAATCATTGTTGAAACTGCATCTCCGAATAATGACTTATCTAATCCAGGATCTTTAATTAAGTCTTTATTTACAACACTTCCAAGTACTACTTGGTGACCTATATGTTCTGAGATTGTCACGATTGCTACTGGTACAAAGATGATTAGTAGCTGGAATGTGACATGCGGCGTGTAGTTTACAAATGGTACTGAGAAATCTGGTACTGCTAACCAATGTGCTTTTGCAATTCCTGTGAAATCTACTACTCCAAAGAAGATTGAACTTATATATCCACCGATAATTCCTACTAAGATTGGTATGACTGATAAGAAACCTTTTGTGAATAATGCTGTGACGATTGTGATCGCTAGTGTAATTAATGCGATTGTGATTGATGTTGAGCTGTATTTATGGTCTGCTCCGTTCATTGCCATTCCAACCGCTACCGATGATAAGCTTAAACCGATTACGATGATTACCGGTCCAACAACGATTGGTGGTAATACTCTGAACAACCATTTCACGCCTACTTTGTTTATGATTAGTGCGATGACTGCGTAAATAATACCTGTGATGAAAACTCCTACGAACGCTGCACCAGGTTCTAAATTTGTTTTCGCATAGATCATTGGAGCTATGAAAGCGAATGATGACCCTAGGTATGATGGCACTTTCCCTCTAGTGATTAGGACGAATACGATCGTTCCAATTCCACTTGATATTAGTGCGATTGAAGGATTAATTCCGATTAAGATTGGAGCTAATACTGTAGATCCAAACATTGCGAATAAATGTTGTAAACTCAGGAAAAACCATTGACCTAAATTCGGTTTTTCATTTATCTCAAGTACAGGTTTTTGTTTTATCATGTTGATTCCTCCATTTTTTCCCAATAAAAAAACTCTTTGTGATTATACACAAAGAGTCCAATACGTTGCTTAGAAGGCAGCAACTAACTAGACCCTTTGTTAGCCTCTCTGGACCAAATTTAAAAGGGACTTTTATTTTTCAAATATACTTACTTTATCGTGGTCATCTGTTTCCTTTAAAGCTACGACTACTTTTTCATTACTCGATGTTGGAATATTTTTACCAACATAGTCAGCTCTTACTGGAAGTTCACGATGTCCTCGATCTACTAGTACTGCTAATTGAATTTGTGCCGGTCTACCTAGGTCCATAACAGCGTCCATTGCGGCACGAACTGTTCTACCTGTGTAAAGCACATCATCAACTAAAATTACTTTTTTGTTTGTTAGGTCAACAGGAACATTTGAACCTTTCACTAATGGTTCTTTGTTTTCTGTCTTTGTTGATAAATCGTCTCGATAAAGTGTAATATCTAAATCACCCATGATTACATCTTTACCTTCAATTTGTTTAATTCGTTCTGCAATTCGTTTTGCTAGATAAACACCTCTTGTTTTAATTCCTACTAAAACGATGTTTTCAATGCCTTTGTTATTCTCTAGCATTTCATGTGCAATTCTTGTTAGACCACGTCTAATTGCAAGTTCGTCTAAGATGATTGCTTTTTCAGTCATTTACCTTACCTCCTACTTTTAATTTGTAGAAGCAAAAAACCCTCTTGCCCGATGGACAAGAGGGTAGCGTAAAAGGATACAATTATCCCTTTTCATTTTTTCCGCTTCCTTCTCAACCTCACGGGGTTGTGTTAAAGGTTCATTCAACTGTCCTCATTATGACCTATATCACGATGATTGTCAACAGTTATCTACGTAAATGTTCAATAATATTTTCTAGTACTTTTGGAATAGGTGATGAGAACTCTAAATACTCATTTGTTCTAGGATGTTTAAACCCTAAAACAGCTGCATGTAGAGCTTGACCATCAATATCTAACGTTTTACGTGGACCATATTTAGGATCACCAGCTAATGGGAATCCAATATACTTCATATGAACACGAATTTGATGCGTACGACCCGTTTCAAGCTGACATTCTACTAAAGTAAACTCCTCAAAGCGATCTAAAACTCTAAAATGAGTAACTGCTTCTTTACTATTTTCATCAGTAACTGTCATACTTTGACGATCACTCTTATCTCGTCCAATTGGTGCATCAATTGTGCCTTCCTCATGTGGAATAACACCATGTACAATTGCAATATATTTACGTACAGTCGTTTTTTCACGTAATTGCTCTGCAAGCTTTTCGTGAGCTACATCATTTTTGGCAACCATTAATAATCCTGAAGTATCTTTATCAATTCGATGAACAATACCAGGTCTTAATATACCGTTAATACCAGATAAATCTTTACAATGATACATTAGCGCATTGACTAAAGTACCCGTTTCATGACCTAATGCAGGATGCACAACCATACCACGTGGTTTATTTACAACGATTACATCAGAATCTTCGTAATAAATTTCAAGTGGGATATCTTCAGCTATCACTTCTAATGGCTTTGGATCAGGTACTGAAACTGATATTTCATCGCCCTGTTTTACTTTATAATTCCGTTTAATTTTATCACCGTTCACTAATACAAAATCTTCTTTTAACCATATTTGAACCTGCGATCTTGACCACTCATCATTTTGGGCCGAAATAAATGTATCGATTCTTTCTAAATGTTGATCCTCTTGAACTGTAAAAGCAAAAACTGTCATTTCTTAACTCCTCTTTTATCTTCCAATAAAGTAATAATAAATAATAAAATAACTCCTACACAAAGAGCTGAATCTGCGATATTAAATACTGGGAAATCATAATTGAAAATATAAACATGAATAAAATCAACTACTTCTTTTCTAAAGAAACGATCAATGAAATTACCGATTGCTCCTCCTAATACCAGTCCTAACGACAAACCTAGGAAACGATGTCCCTTTGCGTGCTTTTGAATAAAATAAATCACCGCTACTACAAAAACTAATGTGATTAAATAAAAGAATCCCATTTTACCTTGGAGCATTCCCCATGCTGCCCCGCGATTGCGATGTGAAGTTATGTAAAAGAAATTTTTAATAATTTCAATATTTTCTCCATAATACATCTTCTTTAAAACCGCAAGTTTTGTCAGCTGATCAATTAAAATGACAATTAATGCAATAATATATGCCATATTTATCCCCTACCTTATTAGATATCTCATAAAATTTTAGCATAGGGGAAACGTTTATACAATGAATAGTATTAGTAATGATTTCTCACAAAACTAAAATCCTCCAAGGTTCGACCTGTTGGAAGGATTTTTAACTTATCAATTGGGATAGGTTGCCCAGTTACTTCACAATAACCATACAATCCATTATCGATTTTTTGTAAAGCAATCTCAATATCATATAAGTCATTTTGCATATCTTCAACTAGCATAAGATGCTTATTTGTCTCTTCATAAATAGAATGATGATACTCGATTACCGAAGAGCTTATTGGTTCAGAAAATAAACGATGCAGCAATTCATTTTTAATTACTTCGAGCTCTTGTTTAATATAGAAAATTTCATTGCTCCTCATCTTCTTCACTCCCAATTATTAATGTACCGATACTTTTCCCTCAAATTGAAATTGATAATAGGTGAAACTTTTTCCTGTAAAGGAAATCGAAAAAGATATTTCCATTAATAAATGAAGTGCTAGTAAGATTTTCTTTTAAATTAAATGCTCGATCATAAAGGAGTGTTGTTTTTTACTTTTTTAAAGACTCATTTAGAATGAAGGATGAATTTGACAAAGAATATTTTTCTATCAATGAACAAAGATAAAGCTAATTGTGTTGAGATTAATTTTTAGGAGAATTTAAATTGAAAGGTAAACGTAGACTATTCATTTTATTTACTTTCATATTTGTTATTTTCTGCACTAGCGAGAAATACCCATGCCATAAAAAAGCTTATTCATATACGATAAAACAAAAAACTGAAGCTGTTGTACAAAGAAATAAACATACAAATCCATATGATTGGGTAGAAGGTAACAAATTCATCGCACATGGGTTAGGTGGTTTAGAAGGAAATAAACGAGTTACAAATAGTAAAGAAGCTTTAGAAAACAGTTACAAAAATGGTTATCGAATTGTAGAAGTAGATTTTGTTATTACAACAGACGGTCAATTAGTAGCAAGGCACGATTGGAAAGAATATATGTTTGCATTTTTAGGTCAACATGTCTCAACTGATAAACTTGGTAAACCATTGAATTTGAATGAATTTAGATCCCTAATGATTCATAAAAAATATCATCCACTTACGCTTGAAGAAATAGTAAGATTAATGAAAATCTACCCCGATCTTTATCTTGTAACTGATACAAAAAGTAATTCGAAAGATGAAGTCATAAAGGTTTTTTCTAATATCGTAAGTACAGTTAGTCAAATCGAACCTTCTGTTTTAGAACGAATCATTCCTCAATTATATACAATTGAAATGTATGACTTTATAAATAATATTTATCCATTTAAAAGTTATATTTTGACACTTTATCAAGGTAATATTACAAATGATGAAGCAATTGAATTCGTTAAAGACAAAGGAATAAAGGTTGTCACAATGCCAGTGACTTTGGTAAATACAGAATTTATTACTCGTTTAAGACAAATTAATGTTAGTGTTTATGTAAATACAATAAATGATAAATCTATTTATCATCACTATCAAATAATGGGAGTTCATGGGGTCTATTCTGATTATCTAATTCCGAATGAATACAGGACTGATTTTCTTTTTCCTCACGAATTCAAAACTAAAATAAATCCATAAGGTTAATAGATAGTCGAGAAGATAGGATAGGAAACCATCCAACAGATGGTTTCTATTTTATTTGATTAAATACACTTTAACAAATCCCTACTATAAAAAGAAAACCCACACAGGAATTAAATCCTAGTGTGGGTTTCCTTTTCTAGCTAACTCTTCCTACCAACAAATCAGTCTGTAAATTGCTGTGTCCAATAAGTTCCTACTTTACCTACACCAATTTGTTTAAAGTTAGCGCTCATAATATTCGCTCTATGTCCTGGTGAGTTCATCCAATCAGTCATAACTTCTTTAGCTGTCGTTTGCCCTTGTGCAATGTTTTCCCCTTTATAGCCACCTTTAAAGTCTAAAGTGGAATGATACATACTGTGTGCATTACTCATCGTATGAGACCAGTTTTGTTCTGTCCCGTTTAAATAGCTCGATACTGTTAGTGGCTTTAATCCGCCTTTACCACGCTCGATATTTACTAAATCTAAAAATTTGTTGTTCGATCGAAGCATTTGTACTTACACCCACATTTACAAATTTGTAAAACATTATTTATGGTTGAGGTAATCGACAAATAGATAAAAAGAGCCGAAAAAATTCGACTCTTTCATTAAGTGCCTCAGGCAACTCTTCTTTTTACATACCTTTTACAACACTTGCACAACGTAAGCATAATGTAGGATGAGCTTCATCTTTTCCTACTTCTTCAGTTACAACCCAACAACGTTCACATGTTTCACCACTAGCAGGTGTTACTACAATACTCAATGTATCGAATTTTTGTGCTGATTCAGGTGCTTGTTCGTTTTGATCTGCAACTTCTACATGAGAAACGATTAATAATTGTTTGAAGTCTTCATGAATTGAATTTAATAGCTCAGCTACTTCTGCATTTGGATAAATTGTTACTGCAGCAGTTAACGATTTACCGATTACTTTTTCGTTACGAGCTACTTCTAGGGCTTTTAATACATCATCACGTAAATCCATGAATTTTTCCCACTTAGCTTCTAAGCTTTGAGTGTCTCCAAAATCTTTAACATTTGGCATTTCAGTTAAGAAAATACTATCAACTGTTGTACCTGTCATATGAGACCAAACTTCTTCTGCTGTATGAGGTAAAATAGGTGCAACTAAACGAGTCAGTGCTTGTAATGACTCATGTAACACTGTTTGAATTGCTAAACGATCTTTATTTGATTTTGGCTCAATATATAAAACATCTTTAGATAGATCAAAATAGAATGAGCTTAATTCTGTCGTACAGAAGTTTTGAATTGTATGATAAACGTTTGCGAATTCGTATTTCTCATATGATTCACGAACAGTTTTAACTACATTGTTTAATTTAACTAACATATATTGATCTAATTCACGTAGTTCTTCATATTTTAAAGCATCTTGATCTGCGTTAAATCCATCTAAATTTCCTAATAAGAAACGGAAAGTATTTCGGATTTTGCGGTATACTTCAGCTACTTGCTTCATTAATGCATCTGAAATTCGTACATCTGATTGATAATCTACAGAAGCTACCCATAGACGTAAAATATCTGAACCATATTGATTCATAATTTTTGATGGTAAAACGATGTTACCGATTGATTTACTCATTTTACGACCTTCACCGTCTAAAACGAAACCATGGCTTACTACAGCTTTATAAGGTGCTTGACCTGTTACAGCAACACTAGTACTTAAAGATGAGTTAAACCAACCACGGTATTGGTCAGAGCCTTCTAGGTAAATATCTGCTGGGAAAGATAATTCTTCACGAGTATTTAGAACAGCTTGATGTGACGAACCACTATCGAACCATACATCCATGATATCTTTTTCTTTAGTAAATTTACCATTTGGTGAACTAGGATGTGTAAAGCCTTCTGGTAATAATTCTTTCGCTTCTTTTTCAAACCAAATATTTGAACCATGCTCTTTAAATAAGTTCGAAACGTGTTCAATTGTTTCTTCAGTAATAATTGCTTCTCCGTCTTCAGCATAAAATACTGGAATTGGTACTCCCCATACACGTTGACGTGAAATACACCAATCTCCACGATCACGAACCATGTTGAATAGACGAGTTTCTCCCCAATTTGGGAACCATTTAGTATCTTGAACAGCTTGCATTAATTGATCACGAATTGCTTCAATTGATGCGAACCATTGTGCTGTTGCACGGAAGATTATTGGTTTTTTCGTTCTCCAGTCATGTGGATATGAATGTGTAATGAATTGTAATTTTAATAAAGCACCTTTTTCTTCTAATGCATTTGTAATTTCTTTATTTGCTGCATCATAGAATAAACCTTCAAAACCAGGAGCTTCTTTAGTAAGTACGCCTTTTTCATCTACTGGACAAAGTACATCTAAACCATATTGTTGTCCAACACGGAAGTCATCTTCACCATGACCAGGAGCTGTATGAACACAACCCGTTCCAGCGTCAGTTGTTACATGATCCCCTAAAATTACGACTGAATTACGATCATATAAAGGATGTTTACATACGATGCCTTCAAGCTCAGAACCTTTGAATGACTTTTCAACTACTGCATCTTCCCAGCCTAATTCTGTTGCTACAGATTCTCTTAGTTCACTAGCAACGACAAATTTATCACCGTTTACAGCAACTACATCATAGCTTAATTCAGGATGTAAACATACAGCTAAGTTAGCTGGAATTGTCCAAGGTGTTGTTGTCCAAATAATGAACTTCTCTCCACCATTTAATACATCTTTACCATTTTCAACAGCAAATGCAACATAGATTGATGCAGAGCGCTTATCTTGGTATTCGATTTCTGCTTCTGCTAATGCTGATTCACTAGAAGGAGACCAATATACCGGTTTTAGACCTTTGTAGATTAACCCCTTAGTAGCCATTTTACCGAATACTTTAATTTGTTCAGCTTCATATTCTTTTTCAAGAGTAATATATGGGCGGTCCCAATCTCCTAAAATCCCTAAACGTTTGAATTGCTCTTTTTGGCGTTCTACTTGCTCGTAAGCATATTCCTCACAAAGTTTACGGAATTCTGCTACTGACATTTCTTTACGATTTACTTTTTTATTTGCTAAAGCTTGTTCAATTGGTAAACCATGAGTATCCCAACCTGGAACATAAGGAGAACGATATCCATTCATATTATAAAAACGAACAATGAAATCCTTTAGAACTTTATTAAGTGCATGTCCCATATGAAGGTCACCATTTGCATAAGGCGGTCCATCATGTAAAATAAATGATGGTTTTCCTTCGTTATGCTTTTGTACAGTTGCATAAAGATCTTTCTTGTTCCATTCGTCTTGAATTTGAGGCTCACGTTGAGGTAAATTTCCTCTCATTGGAAATTCAGTTTTTGGCATAAGTAACGTATCTTTGTATTCCATTTGCTTTCCTCCATTTTTAACTATTTCAAAGTTGTATCTAAAAGCTAGTTTATTAATATATTTCCTAATAGGTTTTACTAGCTTGTTTAGCATTTTAAATTCCACATTAACGCATTGTATCCATCTTACCCGCCTTTTATTAGTGGAATCATCTATTTATTAGAGCTTCAAATGCATTAATTTAATGCTTTTGTTTCAATTTGATGGATTTTAAATATGTAAAATAAATCGTTGATGAATACAAAAAAACCTTTCGCATCCCAAAAAAGGGACGAGAAAGGTTTCCCGTGGTACCACCCTAATTGACAACAAAAATTATTCTTTATTGTCCTCTTAGCATCCGTAACGTGAATGACACGTCTTTTCTTACTTAAGTTCAGAAAAGCACTCTAGGGTGATTTTCCTCCTAAATTCTAGATCAAGCTTACACTGTCCTTGACTCGCTAACTAGTTTTATAGAAGTACTCTTCCCTATCACCGATTTACTATTAATATCTAATAAATTATATGTAAAACTTTAGAAATCGTCAAGGCTTATGCGATTAGTTTGCAATTTCCTCTGTTTCTTTTTCATCTAAAATATGATCCCAATCTTCATGACCTAACATTTCTAATTGAGTTTCAATTGCCATTCTTAAACGTGTTCGGAAAACTTTTGATTGTTTTTTAAGTTCTTCAAACTCCATTGTGACTTTTCTAGATTTAATTAAAGCTTCATTGATAATACGATCAGCATTCTTTTCTGCTTCTTTAATAATCAATTTAGCTTCTTTCTGAGCACTACCTTTAACATCTTCAGCAGCTTCTTGGGCAATCAAAATCGACTTATTTAAAGTTTCTTCTATCGTAGAAAAATGCTTTAATCTTTCTTTCATATCAAGAATTTGTTCCTCTAACTGTTTCTTCTCACGAATAACTAATTCATAATCTTTAATAACTTGATCTAAAAACTCATTCACTTCGTCTTCGTCATAACCACGAAAACTTTTGCCAAATTCTTTATTATGAATATCAAGTGGTGTTAAAGGCAATTAAGCCACCTCCATGTATGTTCTTTATTAATAGGTTATAATAAATTTTCGACAGTTTCTACGTTTTTCCTTCTACAATTTCTGAGCTATTTTTTAATCCCGTAGTTTATCCGCCATTTTTCCTTTTTTGACAAGCCGTCAATCGATTGTAACATGCCTCTTCCAAAGCCTTTAACTGAGAATAAATCTCCTTCTTCACATATGAATGATGTAGAATCAATGATTCGCTGATTTACTTTTACATGCTCAGCTTTAATTAGCATTTGAGCTTTTTGCCTAGATATATTATAAAACTCACTTAATAAAACATCTAATCGTAATGACGATACAGTTCCATTACTAGTTTGCCAATTATCATCTGATTCAATCAACTCTTTAAATGAAATTCTCATTAATTTAATCGGCGACTTTCCTACAGAATTCAAGTTATTTTCTACAAAACTTGCAATTTCTTCTGCAACTATTAATTGGATTTTATCATTTTTTATTAAAATATCACCAAATTTCCCTCTAGTTATTCCTAATGACATTAATGTACCTAGTACTTGTCGATGTGATAATGTGTGAAATTTAGTTGCATAATTTAACTCAAATGCTTCTAAAGAATAATCTTCTTCTTCTGGTGTGTAGTAGCTTGGGTAAATAATTGCGCGTTTTCGTTCACTATCTAATCGTCCACCAAAAAACGCGACATGACAATCTACTTGGTTTCCAATAACTGATTGCAAAATCGCTTGTTCCCTTAAATCGAGAAAATCGGTTAACTTTATTGAATAGCGTTCGATTACTTGTTCTTTCCAACTTAGCACTTGGTCTACGAAAACATGTTCTTCTTTGCGATAGTGATCATAAATACTCATAAATGTGGTCCTCTTTTTCATTAAACTGTCATTATTAATTAAAAAAGAGAACCTGTTAGATTCTCTTTTTAGAAGAAACTTTGAATTTGTCTTATTCCGTCAATGGCAAAATTAAGCGCTATAAATGCTACAATTGGAGAAAAATCAAACATTCCAACAGTAGGTATTATTCGACGGAATGGCTCTAAATAAGGTTCTGCTAACATTCCGATAAATCTTCCAAAACCAGTTTGTCTAATTTGAGGAAACCACGAAAGAAGAATATGAATTATGATAATAATTCTATATAGCCCAATTAACTGTATTACTATATCTAATACAAAGTCCATTTAATTACCACCTTTTAATGGAATTGTCTTCCTCAAATAACATATCTGTAATTGTTCCAGAGATATCAATATTATCAGGTGTACAAATAAATGTATTCGTTCCTATTTTTTTAATATCTCCGCTTATCGCATAAACTGTACCACTTAAGAAATCAACAAAGCGTTTAGCTTGATCGATTTGCATTTGTTGTAAATTTATTACAACAGCTTTTTTAGCTCTCAAATGATCTGCAACATCTTGTGCTTCTGCATATTCACGAGGTTGCGCTAATACAACTTTTGACGTCAATGAAGCTCCTCCTGGTAAACTTACTAATTTTTGCTTTGATGCATTTCGATCATGATTAAAGTCCTCATGCGTATGTTTAGACGTTTGTTGTTGGTTTTGCTGCTGTTGTTGATGTTGCTGTTGTTCTTCGTATTCATAATCGTAATCATCTTCATATTCTTCTTCCATTGCAAAAAAGTTTCTTACTTTTCCAATAATACTCATCTCTTTATCTTCCCTTTCCTACTAAATCAGTACCGATTCTTATGAATGTAGCACCTTCTTCGATTGCTATTTCAAAATCATTAGACATACCCATTGATAATTCAGAACATGGAATATTAGTAATATGTAAATTTTGTACTTTTTCCTGTAATTGCTTTAATCCTTTGAAACTACTTCTTATCATACCTTCATCCTCAGTGAATGGCGCCATTGTCATTAACCCTACTACTTGGATTTTATCAAATTCAGAGAGTTGTCTAGCAAAATCAATCACATCACCTGGCGCTATACCATGCTTTGATTCTTCTCCTGATACATTTACCTGTAAAAAGCATTTTAATGGTACAGTTGCTCTTTTTTGGATCTCTTCTGCTAAAGATAAACGATCTAAGGAATGTAAGTAATCGATAGTATGTATGATATCTTTTACTTTTCTTGTTTGAAGAGAACCTATAAAGTGCCAAACAACGTCACTTTGAATTTGATCCTGTTTATCTTGCAGACCTTCAAAACGATTTTCTCCTAATTGATGAATCCCTGCAGCGATTGCTTCCTTAGCTACATCTGCACTCACTTGTTTCGTCACTGCAATTAGCGTAACTTCATCGTTTCGATTAGCTCTAGCCTTAGCCGCATTTATTTGTTCGCTAATGCGTTCATAATTTTGTTTGACTGTCATGATGTTATTTCCTCCAACCAATATAACTCATCATTCTTCCAGTTTTCCCACCATCTCTACGATGTGAAAAAAAAGTGTCCGGGTTACAGCTTGTACAATAATTTGTCATACTAATATTCTCTTCACTAATGCCCGATTTAATGAGTAATTGTTTGTTTGCTTCTTTTAAATTCAATTTAAATTTCCCGTTATGTAAAGTGGTTAAAATATTACCTGGTATATTTTGTTCAAAAGCATCATTAACTTTATTCATTACAAAATCATCCACTTCATAACAACAATCACCTATTGATGGACCTATTGCAACATGGATATTTTTAAGTTGTATATTTTCTTCAGTGATCCATTTTTCAATTAAACGACCGCCAATATTTTGTACTGTACCTTTCCATCCTGCATGTGCTAAACCAATAAATTTACTTGTTGGATCTAGAAAATATAATGGTACACAATCTGCATAGCAAGAAGTCAATAGTATATCTTCTTCGTTAGTATAAAAACCATCAGTAGTTGGTATGCCGCTTTCGTAATCAGTAACACCTTTACCACAATCGTTTTTTGTTACTTTTACAACGTTGTTTCCGTGGACTTGTTCCGAACAAACCCATTTCGTCGTTGAAAGTTTAAGTTTTTGCGCAAGGATTTCTCTATTTTCAACTACTACATCCTTTACGTCATTTACATGTAACCCAAGATTAAAAGAAGAGAAACAACCTTGGCTAACTCCATCATTTTTTGTTGTAAACCCTGCAATTAAATGTTTATATGAGTCTTCCCAAGGTTGAATCTTAAAAGTACCTTCAGTTGATTGAATAAAACTCTCTCTCATATTATTAAGACCTCACAAAACTATTTTAGTAAATATATATGTAAACCACTTAATGGTTTCCTATATTTTACCATAGATTTCACAATTTTGATTGTTTTTGAGCAAACACGCTTATTTTTTTATGTGAATTTTACCGGACTTTCTAGATTTTCTTCTAAATCTACAGTTGAACGGTATTTTACTAGAATGACATCTTCGCCAATCTTTACAATATCTTTCCAATAAATGATCATTTCTTCTTCTTTACTAAAAAAATTCAAACCTTTTCCCGGCTTTGTTAAAACAATCGAAGTAATTTTTCCATTCACCTGATCGATATCTAAATCAACAATATTACCTAGTTTCTTTCCATCAGCAACATTCACTACATCCTTAACTTGAAAATCTGAAATTCTGGCCATTTTACTTCACCATCCTTTTTATAAATATATGAGGTAAAGGCCAAACATCATGATAAATTTCAAATAAAAATGTGTTAGACAATGTTGTTTTTAGGCTCATTCATTGTCTAACACATTAATATCTTAAAATCAGTCTTCCAGCTTAACTAATTATTTAGTTATTGGATTATTGAGATTTTATTATTGATTGGAATAGTATTTTATTAAGTTATATTGCTAATTTTTCCTAAGAAAAAGATGTGTTTAAGATGTCTAGCTGAAGCTCCTAGCCCCTCGAGGTCATTAGTCGAAGCCCGATGAAAGTAAAAGGCAACTTTCCTCGGGCATTGACTTATGCTTGTTGGGGCTGAACAGTCGCCTCCGCTTTTCGTTATCCTTGAATATTTTTATTCATTTGTTTTATCGCTGATTTTTCGAGTCTTGAAACTTGTGCTTGTGAGATTCCTATTTCTTCTGCGACTTCCATTTGTGTTTTTCCTTGGAAAAATCTTTTACTAATAATCATTTTTTCGCGATCGTTTAATCGCTTCATTCCTTCACGTAGTGCTAGTTCTTCAACCCATTGCTCGTCCTTATTTTTATCATCACTTAGCTGATCCATTACAAAAATAGGATCTCCGCCATCATTATATATAGGTTCAAATAACGAAACTGGATCTTGAATTGCATCTAGTGCGAAAACGATTTCTTCATGTGTTACGCCTAATACTTCTGCAATTTGAACAGGAGTTGGTTCTTTTGAGTTCTCTGCTAATAAACGTTCTCTTACTTGTAATGCTTTATAAGCAATGTCTCTTAATGACCTAGACACTCTTATTGGGTTATTATCCCTTAAATATCTTCTAATTTCACCAATAATCATCGGTACAGCATACGTCGAAAATTTTACATTTTGGCTTAAATCAAAATTATCAATAGACTTCATAAGGCCAATACAACCTACTTGAAATAAGTCATCCACAAATTCTCCGCGATTATTAAAACGCTGAATTACACTGAGTACCAGTCGTAAGTTTCCATTTACGATCGTTTCTCTTGCGCTTCTGTCACCGCTTTGCATTGCATGAAATAACTTACGCATCTCATCATTCTTTAAAACTGGAAGCTTTGATGTATCTACACCGCAAATTTCTACTTTGTTTCGTGTCATGATGTTCCCTCCTACTTGGAGTTGCTGTACTATAGGTAAGTATCTCCTTCGGTGGAAAATTTATGCACGAAAAAAAATATACAAAAATAATAAATTTATGTTTAAAATGATTATTATTAATCGTCACGATCATCGCTAAAAAACCGATTAGAATATGAGTCTATACTCAATCTAATCGGTTTTTACTTTAAACCATTTTATTAAATTCTTTTCGAAGTCTTTTAATGATTCGTTTTTCTAATCTGGAAATATAAGACTGCGATATCCCAAGCATATCAGCTACATCTTTTTGTGTTTTTTCTTCGGTTCCATCTAGTCCAAATCGTAATTCCATTATTTGTTTTTCGCGATCATTTAATTGATCTAATGCCTTTGTTAATAATGACTTATCAACATTCGCTTCTAAATCCTTCGTTATTATATCTTCTTCAGTCCCTAATACGTCTGAAAGTAATAATTCATTTCCATCCCAATCGATGTTTAATGGTTCATCAAACGATACTTCAGAACGATTTTTATTGTTTCGGCGTAAATGCATCAATATTTCGTTTTCAATACATCTTGAAGCATAAGTTGCTAATTTAATTTTCTTTTCTGGATTAAAAGTATTTACAGCTTTTATGAGTCCAATTGTACCAATACTAATAAGGTCTTCGATATTAATGCCAGTATTTTCAAATTTTCTTGCGATATAAACAACTAATCTTAAATTTCTTTCAATTAATAATGATCTAGCCCCTAAATCTCCATTTGGAAGTTTCTGCAAAAGTTTTTCTTCTTCTTCTCTTGTCAATGGAGGTGGTAATGCTTCGCTTCCTCCAATATAGTAAACTTCATCTGCTTTCAAACCAAGTTTCACTAAGAGCTTATAAAGACCCAATTTAAGTTTTAAGAAAAATCGATTCATTTTCTACCTCCTATGCAATTTCATTAATTGTACCTTGCATCATTTTTGGATGAAGGATACATTCATATAAATTGTCTGATGACAAAGTAACATGACTCAATCCAACTAAAACCGATCTTGTTGAATACCATTTCCCATTGATTTTCAATTTTACAACTGTAGGTTTAATAGCGACGAGGAATTGATTACTTTGACCGATACTTTTGTAAGGTATATAGGTTCCTTGGAAGAAACTTAAAACGTCTAGTGCTTCAGTATTATGTAATGAACTTGCAGAATCTCTTACTAATTTCACTAACTCTGTTGGTAGGCCATAATCATTTGTTGAACAATCTAAAATGATGACTGGTTTCCTTGATAGAGGTTCATGAAGCGAATTCCCACTATCCATTAATCCTCTTATTTTGATCGAAGTATTGCGCCATACAATTTCCATTTCATACATTTCATTCAATTTCCATTTTGTAAACGAAATTTGATTAATTGATTTCCTTGCGTAAAGTATTACGATTGGTAACATACCAATTACAAAATACCAACTTACTGGATCACCGTAAAAAGATGTTTTCGTTAAATTGGAAGAATTAGTTGCAAATAAATAATGTAGGCCTAGCAATACACCACCTAATACGAATGTTGAAAAATAGAAGATACTCAATAACTGTAAAAATGTAATAATTCGTTGACGCCCGAATGCAGAAAATACGATGAAAAATGATAATAATATTTTCATAAAGGGTGAACCTACTACATATGCATATTGAGTAAACGTCATTAAAACAACGATGGACCCGAGTAATGCCCCTAACAGTGAACGAAAAATAGATACATTTCTTTTTAGAATTAAGCCTGTCAACTGAATAATCAAGAAGTCCATTAACAAGTTTAATAACCAAACAAGATCACCATATATCACCAATTTTGTTCGCCATCCTCTATAGAATATTCATTATATGTAAGTATAGGATGAGCACGGTAAGAAGTCTGTCAAAAAAAGGAATATTCATTGAAGAGTTTTTCGACAATAAAACTACGAAATCTTGTAGAACGGCCAGGTAAAATATAAAAATCTTCGCCATACTATCCCATATACACGTTCTTTCTCTTAAACCTGCCTGATAAAGGAGTGAGGATTTGGTTAAATGGATATTTAATTCTCCAATGTTCGAGTTTAATCAAACTAATCCAGCAATTAGAGAACATTCAGCTTGGAAAGGTCATGGTAAGTTTGCTTACGATCTAGTCCAATTTGTAAATCCTAAAAAAATTGTAGAATTAGGTACTCATTACGGTTTTTCTTTTTTCTGTTTTTGTCAAAGTGTGAAAAACAATCGTATATCAAGTGAATGTTTTGCGATTGATACTTGGCAAGGTGATTTGCATAGTGGTTTATATAATGATGAAGTCTATAATACAGTGTCTGAAGTCATTCAAAAATATTATCAAAAAGAAGCTAAAATGCTGCGCTCTTCTTTTGATACAGCAATAGAAAATTTTAAAGACGAATCAATTGATATTCTCCATATCGATGGCTTTCATACTTATGAGGCTGTATCACATGATTACACAACTTGGCTACCAAAGTTAGCGAAGGAAGGAATTGTTTTAATACATGATACAGAAGTAAGAATACAAGATTTTGGAGTTTATAAATTTTGGGAAGAGATTAAACAACAGCATCCTTCTTTTGAGTTTACACACTCTCATGGCCTAGGTGTATTATTCCCTAAAGGGTGCAGCGAGAAGTTTAAAAGTGTCTTTAGTGATGTAAATAATTTACAGTTACACTATTCGAAAGAATAAAAAAAACCAAGATAAGAGATTAATCTTATCTTGGTTTTTTATTGCTTTTATTAGCGTCTTTTACGGTTACGTAAGAACGCTGGAATATCTAAGTCATCAAGACTAGTTATATTTTTAGTCGTTTCAACAACTGGAACTTCTTCGCGAATTGGTTCACGTTTAATAGTAGGTTGAGAAGTTTGAGATGGTGTTGAAATTGTTGGTCTTGCCATTGGTTTTGGAGTAGGTGTTGTAATTACACCTTCAAAGCCAGTCGCAATTACCGTAACGATAATTTCATCTTTTAAGCTTTCATTGATTACAGAACCGAAAATCATATTTACTTCTGCATCACATGCAGTTGATACGATATCTGCTGCTTCTTGTACTTCATATAAACTTAAGTTCGAACCACCAGTAATATTCATCAATACACCTTGTGCTCCATTAATCGAAGTTTCAAGTAATGGACTTGAAATAGCTTTTTTAGCTGCTTCAGCTGCACGGTTTTCACCACCAGCAACACCGATCCCCATTAATGCAGAACCTTTATTTGACATAATTGTCTTAACATCTGCAAAGTCAAGATTGATTAATCCCGGAACAGCGATTAAGTCAGAAATACCTTGAACCCCTTGACGAAGTACATTATCCGCTTCGCGGAATGCTTCTAGCATTGGCGTGTTGCGGTCAACGATTTCTAATAATCGGTCATTAGGAATAACGATTAACGTATCAACGCTTTCTTTCATTGCAGCGATTCCTGTAGCTGCTTGAGTTGAACGCTTTCTACCTTCAAATGTAAATGGACGAGTAACTACACCTACAGTTAATGCACCTAATTCTTTTGCTACTTGTGCAATTACTGGAGCTGCACCTGTTCCTGTACCACCGCCCATTCCAGCAGTGACGAATACCATGTCTGCTCCTTTAAGAGCTTCTTGTAATTGTTCTCTACTTTCTTCTGCCGCTTTCTTACCAACCTCAGGATTAGCACCAGCACCTAAACCACGAGTAAGTTTGCCGCCAATTTGCATTTTAACTTCAGCTTTTGATAGATTAAGAGCTTGCGCATCAGTATTAACTGCAATAAAGTCTACACCTTGTACTCCATGTTCAATCATTCGGTTTACAGCGTTATTTCCGCCTCCACCTACACCAATTACTTTTATTTTTGCTAAAGCATCTACATTTGTATCAAAATCTAACATGATTGATCCCCCTACTTTTCAAATTCATCACAAATTTAATCCCATAAATATTTAAAAATGCTTTTAACTTTACTCATGACGCGCTCTTCATCCTGCTGTTTTGGTTTTGTATTTGAATTTGAAACAGCCACAGGTTTTCGTTCATTTGATTCGAATGCAATATTAGAGCTAAGTTTTTTTCCACGCATTTTTGATTTATAAAAAGCATACTTAATTAATCCAACGCCAGTAATGTATTGTGGTTCCCTAACACCAATATAGTCTGGTGTAGCTACCCTTACATTATTTTTAAATACTTTTTGAGCTAGATCGATTACACCTGTCATTGTAACAGTTCCTCCAGTTAGTACAAAACCACCTGGTAAATTGTTACCTCTCATTCTTACAAGTTCATTTTGAACCATTATGAAGATTTCTTCTAATCTAGCTTCAATTATGTCAGAAATTTCTTGCTGACTGAATTGTTGATGCTGCTCACTGCCCATGATTGGTACACTAAGTACTTCTTCGGATAATGCAGTATCATAAAAAGCATGTCCGAATTTCACTTTAATTTTTTCAGCATCATCTGTGGATGTTTTTAGACCGATTGATATATCTTTTGTAATATGTTCTCCTCCAACTGGTAAAACCGAAGTCGCTATCAAAACGCCTTCTCTAAAAAGAGAAATTGAAGTTGAACCTCCACCAATATCAACTAGTGCCACACCTAAATTTTTCTCATCCTGCTTTAATGCGATCGTACTTGCAGCCATAGGTTGTAGACATATATCTGTTACTTCTAACCCCGCTCTTTCGACACAACGAAGTATATTATGTACAAGTGTTCTCGAACCGGTAATTAATGTACCCTCCATCTCAAGTCGTACACCAATCATTCCTCTTGGGTCTTTTACCTCAGAAAGGCCATCTACAATGTATTCATGTGGAACAACATCGATAATTTCTCTTTCAGGTGGTATTGAGATTACTTGAGCCTGATCCATTACCCTTAAAACATCTTCATTGTCAATTTCTTTATTTTCCTTCGAAACTGCGACTACGCCGTTAGTACTAATTAACTGCACTTGATTAGCACTAACCCCTACAATTACTTTGTCAATATGAATGCCAACCATTCTTTCTGCTTGATCAATTGCTTTTTTGATTGATTTGACTGTTTCATCTATATCAACTATTGATCCACGTTTTAATCCAGAAGATTTAACATTCCCCACTCCAATAATATTAAGAGTGTCGTTAACTAGTTCTCCTATGATTACTTTTATTGTTGAAGTTCCAACGTCAAGACTCACATAGATCTCATTGCTGTTCATGATGGCACCTCCTTTTTCTCTCTATCTATTATAATCGAACATCAATTCATTCTTTAATATCATATATGACATCTATTCAACATTTACAGGGTTTTTCCTCTTTTTTAATTTTGATTTTTCATAATCTTTTTAATTTTTTTCATCATTCTTTATTAACTACTAGTCTACACTAACATAAAAAGATAAAAAAGACTTGAACGTACATTTTACTAATTATAAAAGGCTAATTTGAGCCATTTTCACTATCTGCACTATAAGGTGAAAAGTACGCTCCAACTTCTAAGTGTATTACCCCTTTTTGATCTTTAGGTATTGACTTTAAAATTAGTGGGTAGTTTGACATCTTATTAGAGAATTTTCTTATGGTAGTTTTGACTTCATACCCTTCATTCGTAAAGAGTGTAATTAATAATGGGTCATCACTACTTGGCGTATATTCTATTTCAGAAATTGAATGAAATATGCTCGTTGGCATTTTTTTCAATTCTGCAGCCATTTCCTGTAGTTCATCACCTTGTTTCCAACCAATTAATTCGGGAACGATCGTATTTCCTAGTGAATTTTTCGCTTCAATAAGTACGCCACTTTCTAATAACAAATGTTTTTTCCCGTTGAATATAGCCTGTCCTACTGGTTGAAATTCTTTTACGTCGATTTCAACTTTGTTTGGGAATCGCTTATGCACGACAACTGTTCTAATTGTATTTTGGCTTTCAAGTCTTTCTTCAACCAACCTAGACCTAATTGTCAAAAAGTTATCATTAATGCTTAAATCGGCTAATTTTTCAATTTCTTTATCAGAATAGAGATGATTACCATTAATGACTAAATTAATTTTTGAACCAATTGATGTTTGGAAATACAATACACATAAAAGCAAAGAAAAAAACAAAAGAATTGTCACAAGTAATCGCATATTAACTTTTTTACGTTTTTTATTACGCAAAACAGGCACACGGTCTTCTAAACTAATAATCTTATTTTCATGCATAATTATGCCTCCATTATCAATGTTCAACTAGAAATTCCTTTTTCATTGCGTTTGCTTTAGAAGTAATTCAAGAATAATAAAAAATAGAACAGCAAATGAATGCCATTCTATCTTGGGCATCATATGCTATTGTAAATTATAGCATATAATTTGGTTAGTTTAGAAGAAACTTACAATTTTTTCCCAACTATTTCTACTTCTGTTTCAAGTTGGACATTAAATTTTTCTAATATAGTTTTCTTGATAAATGCTATTAAGTCAAGAACGTCTTTTGAAGTAGCATTTCCAGCATTAACGATAAAGTTGCCATGCATTTCTGAAACTTTAGCTCCACCAATTTGATAACCTTTTAACTCTGCACGTTCAATTAAATTTCCAGCGTACTGAGGTAGTGGGTTACGGAAAATACTACCAGCACATGGATAATTCCATGGTTGTGTTTCTCTACGATAATCTTTATTTTTTTGCATTAATGCAGTTGAAGCTTCCTTCGAACCTTCTTGAAGTTGAAGTTCTGCTTCGATAACGAACCCTTTACGCTTATGTTGTAAAACTGAAGTACGGTAAGAAAAATCTAGTTCTTCATTAGTTAACCATTCAAATTTTCCATCAGGAAATAAAATATGTGCTCTAGCTGTAATTTTCGAAAAATCAGATTGGTGTGCGCCCGCATTCATATAGACTGCGCCACCAACGCTACCTGGAATACCACTTGCAAATTCTAATCCAGATAAACCTTTTCTACTTAATTGAGTAGCTAAACGAATAACGGAATAACCCGCACCTACAATTACTTTTGTTCCATCTACGTCGATATGGTCTAAGCAATCACTTATTTTAATTACGACACCTTCAATACCTTGATCTGAGACAAGTAAATTTGATCCTCTTCCGATCACAGTTACATTAATTCCATGTTCATTTGCAAGGTTGATAATCTCTTTAATTTGATTCACAGTTTTTGGAATGACCAAATACTCCGCTGGTCCTCCAATTTTCATCGTCGTATGATTTGCTAAAGGCTCATTTATTAGAAGACTCGAGTCATTTAATACTTCCTTTAATTTTGATTCAAACATTCGATTTATTTCCCCCTTTAGCTTATAGTTTCCTCTGATACATTTTTATTTTATTTCGAACTTGTTCGTGCAAGTTCTACTTACTTATTTCCTCTAATACGTTAACTAGTTTTTTTGCAGCATCCGGTACACCAATTTGTAAAGATGCATTTTTCATCTCTTCAAGTTTAATAGGATTTAGTAATACTTTTTCAATTTCATTTACTAAATATTCACTATTAAAGTTTTTTTCCAATATAACAATTGCCGCACCGTTTTTCTCAAGTGACCTAGCATTTACTTCTTGATGATTATTCGTTACATACGGACTTGGTATTAATATACTCGGTTTTCCTAATGCGGTTAACTCTGCTAATGTAGTAGCTCCTGCTCTTGAGACAACTAAGTCTACTTCTCTCAAAACTTCCGGCATATTATGTAAAAATGGTTTAACGACCACATTACTCGGGTTCCCGACTTTATTTACTTCCTCAATAACAGAATCATAGTGTACTTCTCCAGTAACATAAATCATTTGATAATCTTTTTCACCTAATTGATTTACACTTTTTAGAAAAGCTTGATGAATCGGTCTTGCTCCTCTAGAACCACCAACAATTAGAACAGTACGTTTACCTGATTCTAATCCTAACGATTCTAATATTGTAGGGTTCGAGTTTCCAAGTACTTCAGAAGCTCTTGGGTTACCTGTGAATACTACTTTTTCTTTATCAAAGTATTCAGCAACCTCTTCAAAACAGATTGCAACTTTGGTTACATAACGATTTAAAAACTTATTAGTTAATCCCGGTATACTATTTTGTTCATGGATTACTGTTGGGATACCAAGTTTTGCTGCAGCATAAACAACAGGTCCACAAACGTATCCTCCCGTACCTACAACAACATCCGGTTTAAATTCACGAATTATTTTTTTACTATCTGATACACCTTTTAAGAATCGATAGATTGTTTTAAAGTTCTCTAATGATAAACTTCTTTTGAATCCTGTAATTACAATAGATTTAAAAGGTATGTTTGCTTTAGAGACAATTCCTTTTTCTAATCCATTTTCTGTACCAACATATAAACATTCTACATTGGAATCTTGTTTTTTTAACTCTTTAATTAGCGCAAGTGCTGGATAAATATGACCACCAGTACCCCCACCACTAACTAAAATTTTCATAAAGATCCTCCTAAATTACAAAACATAAAATTACTTAAAACAGTTTAAGTAGTTATTATACCAATATTATCACTATCATTCTAATTGTTTTTTCTTTAAAAATAAAGAAACTCACGATTCAATGGCAGAAATCAAGTGTTATTGTGATGAATTAATAAAGGATCCGCAAGAAAATGAGGATTAGTTGAGGTTTTTTTTTCCTTTTATTGAATAGCGTTTACTTTATTCCAAAGTTTACTGCGTATTGCATCGATTATTGTTTGGTTTGAATACAGAGACACCTGAAAAAGTACTATACCAACCTATTTTAGTGATTTATCAACGAGAACTTGTGATATATCAACGAGAATTTGTGATATATCAACGAGAATTTGTGATTTATCAATGGAGTTCACAGCTTTATCAATATAGTTCACTTTGTGTTCGGTTTTATCAATAATCTGTTAAACACTTACATTTGGAGATTCTTTGTTAGTCGCTCTACCAAATAAAAAGAGGTTGTCTCATAAGTGCTTTGACTTATGGGACAACCCCTTTTTCCAATTTTTTGTCGGTCTTATTAAGAGCGAGCATGTCTACTAATATTCAATAATACTCCAACTGCTAATAACATTAAGGTTAATGACGAACCACCGTAGCTTAAAAATGGTAATGTAATCCCTGTAACAGGCATTAAACCTATTACAACACCTATGTTAATCATTACCTGTATTGCAATCATTGAGACAATTCCTACCGCTAAAAAAGTACCGAATAAATCAGGTGCACTTAAGGCAATTCTAATCCCTCTCCAAAGTAATAAAGAGAATAATAAAATGACAAAAGATCCACCAATAAATCCTAACTCTTCTGATAGAATGGCAAAAATAAAATCAGTTTGTGGCTCTGGCAAGTACATAAATTTCTGTCTACTTTGTCCTAATCCTAAACCGAATAATCCACCTGGTCCAATTGCATATAGCGATTGGATAATTTGAAATCCCGTACCTAATGGATCTGACCATGGATCTAGAAATGAAGTAATCCTTTTAATTCGATAAGGAGCAGAGGCAATCAAGGCAACAAAACCTGCAACCCCGACAATTCCTAAACTCATAAAATGAGATATTCTTGCTCCGGCTACAAATATTATGATTACACATGTTCCTACCATTACAGTACCTGTTCCTAAATCCGGTTGAAGCATAATTAAACCAAATGCAAGGAATACTAGTCCTAATGTCGGTACTAGTCCTTTTTTAAAGGAAGTAATATTCTTCTGATTATCAGCTAAGTATTTTGATAGAAACACCATCATACCAAGCTTCATAAACTCAGAAGGCTGAATAGAGAATGCACCAATACCGATCCAGCTTCGTGCACCACCTCGTACTAAACCAATTCCTGGAACTAGTACAAGTACCAACAAGATAAAACAAGCGATTAATATTTTTTTTGCATGTGTTCTGAAAAGCCAGTAGTCAATATTTGAAACTACAAACATCCCCACTACTCCAACCCCAGCAAATAGTAATTGCCGCTTAGCAAAAAAGAACGAATCATGAAACTTATAAGATGCCCATATTGCACTAGCACTGTAAACCATAATCATACCTACTGTTAATAATGATAGCGTAACTAGAACAAGAATCATGTCAGGACTATTTTTTTTCTTTGTTGGCACTTTAAATACACCTCAACTTTTGAATTAAACAAGCCTTACATTAATTTATGCACTGCTTGTATAAATTTATTACCACGTTCTTCAAAAGTCTTAAATTGATCCCAGCTTGCACAAGCAGGTGACAGTAAAATAATATCTCCAACTTCTGAATGAGCGAATGCTTCATTTACAGCATCTTCAACATTATCAACCGATTTTACTACTTTCATTCCTGCTTTTTCTGCGGATTCAATTAATTTCTTAGCTGTTTGACCATAAGTGACCATTTTTTTTACATTTTTAAAATAAGGAATTAAATCATCAAAGCTATTTCCACGATCTAATCCACCAGCAATTAATATGACTGGTTTTTCAAAAGAAGAAATTGCTTTTTGTGTCGCTAAAATATTTGTAGCTTTTGAATCATTATAAAATTTTCTCTTATCTATTTCAGTTACATACTGAAGTCGGTGTTCCACCCCAGTAAAAGTTGTTAAAACCTTTTCAATCGCTTCATTTTCAACATCTAGAAGCTTTGAAATTGCGACTGCAGCTAATATATTTTCTAAATTGTGTTTACCAGGTAAGACGATTTTTCCAAGTTCAATAACTTTTTTCTCTTTAAAATAAATAAAGCCATTTTGAACATATGCGCCATCTTGGACGATTTTTGTTGAAGAGAATGGAATTATTTTCGCTCTAATTTGAGAAGCCATACCCATTACATGTTCATCATCAAAATTAACGACTGCAAAATCGTTCTCAGTTTGATTTTTAAATATGTTAGCTTTTGCTTTAATATACTCATCTTTTGTACCATGATAGTCCAAATGAGCTTCAAATATATTTGTAATTAATGATATTTTCGGACGGAAAACCTCGATCCCCATTAACTGAAATGAGGAAAGCTCGGTAACAATGATATTATCTTCATTTGCTTTTTCTGCAACTTCACACGCAACTGTCCCTATATTTCCTGCTACTAATGGTTTCTTATTTCCTTCTTGTAACATATTTAATGCCAAAGTTGTAGTTGTTGTCTTCCCATTAGATCCTGTAATTCCAATGAATGGTGCTTCACTTATTAAATAAGCAAGCTCTATTTCTGTATAAATCGGAATATTACGCTTTAATGCTTCAATTAATAATGGATTTGTATAAGGTATTCCTGGATTTTTAACGATACAAACTGGTTGATCATCAAGTAATGATACAGGATGTTCTCCGCAAACTACGTTAAATCCTTCACTTTTTAATTTTTGAGCAATTTCATTTTGTTCAAATGGAGTACGGTCATTAACTGTGACCGTTGCTCCTAACTTTTTTAATAAATGACTTGCAGCATAACCGCTTTTTGCCATACCTAAAACTAATACTTTTTTATCTTGAAAATTCTTCACGTTTTTCAATTACATCCACACCTCGATATAGATTCCTACTAATGCAAAAAGCAATCCAACAAACCAAAATGTTACAACTACACGCCACTCAGACCATCCAGATAATTCATAATGATGGTGCAAAGGACTCATCTTAAATACTCTTTTACCAGTTGCTTTAAAAGATGCAACTTGGATCATTACTGAAAGTGTTTCAATAACAAAAATACCTCCAATAACAACAAGTAAAATTTCTAAATGAGTAACGATCGCGATTGCAGCTAATGCTCCACCTAATGCTAATGAACCTGTATCCCCCATAAAAACCTTTGCTGGGTGTGCATTAAATACTAAGAAACCTAGTACAGCTCCTACAACTGCAATTGAAAATATTGCAACATCAAGCTGGTGTTGGTTGTAAGCAAGAACTGCATATGCACCAAACGCGATTGCAGCTGTACCTGATACAAGGCCATCTAATCCATCTGTTAAATTTACTGCGTTTGAAGTACCAACTAACATAAAGATGATTAATAAAACATAAATAAAGCCTAAATCAAATGAATAATTCGTCCCTGGGATTGATATAGACGTAGAGACTCCCATTGCACGGATTGCGAAAAATACAATGATAGAGACAATTACTTGGCAAATGAATTTCTGTTTAGAAGTTAATCCTAGATTTCTTTTTTTAACAACTTTGATATAGTCATCTAAAAATCCAATTACTCCAAAACAGATTGTGACAAATAATAATACATATGTACGTGTTGATAAAACATCAAAATACATAGAAATTAAAAGTGCAGATAAACTTAAAGCAATTAATATGATAATTCCACCCATTGTTGGGGTTCCGGATTTCTTTTTATGAGATTGTGGACCTTCGTCACGGATACTCTGTCCAAATTTAAGTTTTCTTAAGTACGGTATAAAAATAGGCGATAAAATGACTGCAATGATAAATGCTGTAATCATAGCAACTAAAATTGACGGTTCTAGCATTATGCGCCCTCCTTTCTAAAGCTGTGTTTGTTTACTTAATAGTTTAATTCTTTTATACGGAATTATGAAAGCAATTTTTCACATTACAAAGAAGAGGATACTATCCTCTTCTTTGTAAAATTGCTTCTTTAGCTTCTTCAACATCATCAAAATGTGAAACATTCGTTCCAATTATTTGATATGTCTCATGACCTTTACCTGCAATAACTATAATATCATGTTTTTGCGCATTTTGAATCGCAAATGTTATAGCTTTTTTACGATCTTCTATTACCGTTATATTATTATGCTCTAATCCACGTTTCATGTCTTCTAAAATTAAATTTGGATCTTCAGTTCTTGGATTATCAGATGTAAAGATTGCTTTTGTTGAAAGATCTGCTGCAATTTTACCCATTAGAGGGCGCTTTGTTCGATCACGATCTCCTCCACAGCCAACAACAGTATAAATATCATTTTTTGCAAATTGTTTTACGGTATTTAATACATTTTCTAAACTATCAGGTGTATGAGCGTAATCTACAATAACTGTAAATTCTTGGCCTGCGTTAACTGCTTGAAAACGTCCAGGTACACCTTCAATTGTTGAGACTGCGTCTAAAATCGTGCCAATTTCAATATTTAATGCGATTCCAGCACCAATTGCTGCTAACACATTGTATACATTAAAGGTACCAATTAACTTCATTTCTACAACATATTGCTTATTTAAGAAATGTAGAGTAAATCTTGTTCCAGCATTCGTTAATTCAATTTCATCTGCAAATAAATCCGCTTCCTTACTTAAGCCATAAGTTATTAGATTTGCTTGCGTAAACTTCATATATTCATCCGAAGCAGGATCATCATTATTTAGAATTGCAAATTTAGTTTTTTGTGCTACAAAACTATTACCTAATTGAGAGAATAATAAGCCTTTAGCCTTTTTATATTCTTCCATCGTTCCATGATAGTCTAAGTGATCTTGTGATAGATTTGTAAAAACAGCGATATCATATTCACAACCATGGACACGACCTAAATGCAATGCATGTGATGAAACTTCCATTACTGCCGTATCAACATCAGCTTCTACCATTTTGGCAAACATTGATTGTAGAGTTAAACTATCAGGAGTTGTGTTTTTTGTTTCAAAAATTTCTTCTCCAATTTTCATGCCAATTGTGCCGATTACACCCGTTTTTTTCTTATTATTTTTTACAATTTCTTCGATAATATATGAAGTCGTTGTTTTACCATTCGTACCAGTAATACCAACTAAATTTAATTTATTTGTTGGATTTCCATAAAATGCATTCCCAATTACAGCCATTGAGCGATTAGTGTCTTTTACATAAGCAACCGGGACGCTTGATTCGATTGGTTTTTGTGCAAGTATTGCTACTGCTCCCTTTTCAATCGCTTGATTTACATATTGATGTCCATCAACTGTATATCCTTCGATACAGATGAATAAATAACCCGGCTTAACATTTCTTGAATCCATTTCAACTCCAGTGATCTCCGGATTTTCCGATGGAAGATTCACTAAAGGATTTAATCTTGATAGTAAAGTATGAAGTTTCATAGTAATTCCTTTCGTATTAACTAAATCAATTTTTATCTTTAGACTTAGATTTAGTTTCTTCTTTCGTTCCTAAATAAATTCTAATTTTAGAGCCTTCTTTCAGTTTTACACCTGCTTTTGGTGCTTGGTCAATGACATAATTTCCAGTGCCACTATATTCAAGTGTAAAAGTATCTAGCAAAGGTTGCAAATCTTTTTTCTCTAATCCTTTTAAATTTGGTACTTCATATGTTGGTGTATCGCCGTATACGAATTTCTTTTCAATTTGATTTTTTCTAGGTGGAACTCCTAGCACTTGCATACTATCACGAATGATATTCCCTACTATAGGAGCAGCTACAACGCCACCAAATTGAACTGTACCTTTTGGATTATCAACTGCGATATAAACGACGATTTGTGGATCGTCTGCTGGTGCAAAACCTACGAATGACACGATAAAGCTACTATCATCATATCGTCCATTTTTTACTTTTTGTGCTGTTCCTGTTTTACCACCTACACGGTATCCTTCAACAAAAGCACCTTTACCAGTACCTTGTGCAACAACACTTTCTAGTGCCAATCTAACCTTTTTAGACGTATCAGGAGTAATCACTCGCCTTTTTGCTACTGGTGTTTTCCGGCTTACGACTTCATTTGTAACGGGATCTACAAATTCTTTCGCGATATATGGTTGATATAAAATGCCTCCATTTATTGCCGCTGAAACTGCCGCAACTTGTTGAATTGGTGTAACTGATACACCTTGACCGAAAGCAGTAGTAGCTGCTTCTACTGGACCAACCTTATCCATACTAAATAAAATCCCTGAAGCTTCACCTTGTAAATCAATTCCTGTTTTTTGGCCGAAACCAAAATTACGGATATATTTAAATAATCGATCTTCTCCTAAACGATTACCTAATTCCACAAAGCCTGGGTTACATGAGTTTTGTACAACTTCTAAGAAAGTTTGTGAGCCATGTCCACCTCTTTTATGACAACGCAAACGTGCTCCAGCAACCTCAGCAGCCCCATCATCATAAAAATGATCTTTATTCAAATCAACTAAACCTTCATTTAATGCGGCTGCAAGTGTAATAATCTTAAATGTTGATCCTGGCTCATAGTTTGACCAGACTGGCAAATTTCGATTATATACTTCGGGAGAAACTGTTTTAAAATCTGTAGGATTAAAGCTTGGACGACTACTCATTGCAAGAATTTCACCAGTATTAGGATTCATTGCAATTCCAATCATTGAATCTGGATTATATTGAGCTGTTGCATTGTTCATTTCACGTTCAAGAATTGTTTGAATACGTGAATCTACTGTTAATTTTAGATTTAAACCGTTAATTGGTGGAGTATAATCATCTGCAATATTTGGCATTCGTTGCCCTTTAGCATCAGAATAAAATTGCACACTACCTTCTTCACCACTTAATTGCTTGTCATAATAAAGCTCTAAACCGTTTAGTCCTTGATTATCAATTCCAGCAAACCCTAAAACGTGAGAAAGATAATCTCCAAATGGATAATATCTTTTAGAATCCTCTGCTATGTAGACACCTGCTATGTTTAGATCTCGAATTTGTTTAGCTTTCTCATTTGTAATTTTAATGCCTTCAGTACGAATGTGTTCCATACTCGTTCTTTTCGTTAAAATTTTATAAAGTTTTACTTCGGAGATTTTTAAGATTGGGGCTAGTTTTTCAGTTGCTTCCTTTGGATTTTTAATTTGCCTAGGTACGACTAACACAGACGGAGCACTTTTATTCGTAGCAAGAGCAACGCCATTACGATCTAATATTTCTCCACGCTTTGGTTCAAATGGGATATCACGGCTCCACGAATTTTTTGCTCGTTCAGTTAAAAGTTCCCCCATACCAAATTGTACATAACCAAGCCTTGTAGCAATAATAGAAAATATTAATAAACCACCAATAAATACAAAAAATAATCGTTTTCGAACTGTTACATTAGATACTCGCATCGAAACGAACACTCCTCTACAATATGTTCGTTTCAATATATGCTTGTACCAATTACAATAGACCTTCTAGCTTGTTATTGTCCTAGAATGGCCTATTGTGTTTTTTATTTAATTAACTGTCATTTCAGCATTTTTACTCTTGTACATCAACTTTTACATCTTCTTCGTTACTCGATGATTCATTTGGTTTACTTAATTCAATACTTAAAAAGTCATTATTACGTAGCTCCGAATCTTGCTTAATACTTTGACTCGTTACAAATCCAGAACCTTTTGAAGTAATTTTCAGTTTAAATAATTTACCTAAACGATCAACATCAGTTTTTGACCATCCTATGATTGAAGGCATCGTATTCGTACCGTCAGTCTTAAGATAAATATTCGTACCTCTTACAACTTGTGTTTTCGACTTAATAGATTGACCAGTAACTTCTAGTCCATTACCTAATATTACAGGTTTTAATCCAGTAGAAGCCGCCAATGATTTCGCCTCATCCAAAGTTAAACCTTTCATATTAGGGATTTCTACACTTTCTTTATCTACTAATTTATCAACATTCGCATTTTCAATTGGTTCAACCTTCATATATTCAAGTGCGCCCTTAGTAACTGTTCTAAATATTTCAGATACTCCATCAGAACCTAACTCAGTTGCTTCTAATTTTGGACGAAGCATCGCTACATAAACGACTAATTTCGGATCGTCCGCTGGAGCCATACCGATAAATGAAAATAGGTTTTCACCACGACCTTTTAAATACTTACCATGATCATCTACAACTTGGGCAGTTCCTGTTTTACCTGCTACTGTGTAACCATCAATTGCATAGTTATGACCAGTACCATGTGGCGCTGTTATAACTGTTTCTAATAGCGCTCTTTCTCTTTTAGCCGTTTCTTCAGTAATTGGATGACCAACAACTTGAGATTTATAATCTGCTACTACTTTTTTCGTATCAGGGTTAACAATCTTGTCGACAATATATGGTTTCATCATTTTTCCATTATTGGCAATCGCACTAGCAGCTTGAATAATTTGAACTGCTGTAACTGTAGATCCTTGACCAAATGCCGTCGTCGTTTTTTCAAGAGGATAATTATAAACTAGTTTCCCACTTGATTCACCTGGCAAATTAATATCCGTTTTTTTAGTAAAACCAAAGTTTTTATAATATTGTAAGTAACGATCGGCACCTATTTTTTCATTTAAAAGGATTGAAATACCTACGTTTGAAGACCTTTGAATCCCCTCATCAAATGTAATAGAACCCCACCCATTTCGGTTTACGTCATGGACAGTTCCTCCTCCTGGTACTTTATATCGTCCAGATTGGAAGTATTCACTTCCATTATAAACTCCTTCATTCATTGCAGCACCTAATGTGAATATTTTCATAGTTGAGCCTGCTTCAAATGCATAGGAAATCGGATCATTTGTATAGTTTGTAATGTCGTGAATATTAGGATTGAAGCTAGGACGATTACTCATCGCAACTATTTTACCTGTTTTCGGGTCAGAAACGATTGCCATAATCTTTTCTGGATCATATTTTTTTTCTACGCTAGTCATTGCATCTTCTAGTAAACTTTGAATCTTTGTATCTATTGTTAAATAAACATTATCCCCATTATGTGGAGGAGTAACCTTTTCATTAACATAAGGTAAGATATTACCTTTTCGATCTCGTAAAAAGCTTCTTTTACCATCTGTTTCAGTTAACTCTGTATTCAATGATTTTTCTAATCCCATTTCTCCGATTAAATCGCCATTGTCATTACTATTTGTGTAACCTAAAGTATGAGATGCAAAGATCCCATTTGGGTAATAACGTTGTTGTGATGGAGTAAAAACAATACCAGGTAGATTTAATTTCTCAATTTGTTCTTTTTTGCTTTGAGAAATGTTTCTTCCACCTGGTCCTAATTCAACTTGATATTTTGGTTTACCTAATTTTGCTAGAAGTTCAGATTCATCAATTTCTAAAATTGATGATAATTCTCTTGCTGTTTTTTCTTTATCTACAACATGCCTTTTTACTCTTGAATTTTTTGAAGCACTTGGATCTAGAACTGCAGACACAGTATAGGATGTCACTTCTTCTGCAAGAGGAACTCCATTTGAATCATAAATAGTTCCTCTTTTTGCAGGGATTTTTTGAGATGTATTATAATTCTGATCTGCATATACTTTTAAATTTTTACCCTCAACTGTATCTGATAATTGTATATAACCAAGTCTAGCTACAAGTAATATAAAAAGGATTAAAGTACTAAGAAAAAACCAACGAATACCATAGTTAGTGTACTTATTCTTTTTCTTACTCATATCACAATCTCCTACTTACTAGTATCTGTAAACTTTACATTGTTACTATCAATATTTAAGCCTAATTCTTTAGCTTTTTGCCAAATTCGGTCATATGTGCTTAATTCATCAATTTTCATTTTCAGCTCTGAGTTATGCTGTTTTTCCTTTGCAACCTCATTTTTTACATTTTGGATTTTTAAATTGGTATCGTAAATGGTTGCTTGAGTTCTAATAATTTTTGTCCCCATAAGGAAGCATACAATTAGAAATGAAAAGTAAAGTAGTTTTTCAAAAGGTGTAATTTTAGATACTTTCTTTTGTTTTTTCTTGTTAGAAGGTCCTTGTTGTAAATCAGTAACTTGTTTTTGTTGTAGCTTTTTTGCCAAATTACTCATTCTTTCCCCTCCTTATAATTTTTCTGCAACCCTTAGCTTTGCAGATCTAGCTCGTTTATTAAAATCGAGTTCTTCTTCAGTTGGTAAAAGCGGCTTTCGTGTAATTAGCTTAAACTTCGGCTTAAACTCCTCCGGAATAATTGGTAATCCAGGTGGTAAAGGCGGAAGTGAACTAGCTTCTTTAAAAATTGTTTTACAAATTCGATCCTCTAATGAATGGAATGTGATTACACTAATTCTTCCTTTTGGTTTTATAAGAGTAATTGCATCTTTTAGCGCTTCTTCAAAAACACCAAGCTCATCATTTACGGCAATACGTATTGCTTGAAAAATTCTTTTTGCAGGATGACCACCAGTTCTTCTCGCTGGTGCTGGAATAGCATCTTTAATGATATCAACTAACTCAAAAGTTGTTTCAATCGGTTTCTTTGCTCTTAACTCTTCAATTCTTCTAGCAACTTGTTTTGAGAATTTTTCCTCTCCATAGCGAAAAAAGATCTTCACTAACTGCTCATAAGTCCACTCATTTACAACTTCATATGCAGATAGTGATTGCTCTTGATTCATACGCATATCAAGTGGAGCATCTTGATGAAAACTAAAACCGCGTTCTGCCACATCTAATTGAGGCGAAGAAACACCTAAGTCAAATAAGATTCCATCAACTTCATTAATGCCTAAATGGTGAAGCTCTTCTTTAATATGTTTAAAATTACTTTTTACGATTGTTAATTGATTTTCATATTGTTTTAGTCGCTCTTTAGCGTGTTTAATTGCTGTTTCATCTTGATCAAAAGCGATCAATCTACCTTTTGGCGAAAGTTGGGATAGTAAATATTCACTATGACCTCCACCGCCAAGTGTACAATCTACATAAATTCCATCTTCGTTTATTTCCAAAGAATCAACAGTTTCCTTTAATAAAACCGTAATATGTTCAAACATGATGACTCACTACTTTCAATTTGTAAATTTTTTACAAGTCAAATCCGATTAAGTTTTCTGCCAACTCACCAAATGACTCTTCTGATTCTTTCATATATGTATCCCAAGTTGATAAATCCCAAATCTCAATCCGATTCGTAACTCCAACTACTACACATTCTTTTTCTAATTTTGCATAACTTCGTAAATTAGGTGTTATATTAATTCTCCCCATCTTATCCATCTCACATTCCATTGCCCCTGAGAAGAAAAAACGGGTGAATGCTCTTGCATCTTTCTTGGTTAGTGGTAGTGTGCGCAGTTTATCTTCAATTACACTCCATTCGTCCAATGAATAGCCAAATAAGCATTGATCTAACCCCCTTGTAACAATGAAGGTTTCACCAAGCTTGTCTCGAAATTTAGAGGGTATAATCAGACGTCCTTTTACATCGATATTATGTTGATATTCACCGATAAACATCCTACTCCCCCACTTTCTAACACAAACTTACCACATTCCCCCACTTCTTACCACCTTTTCTAAAAAATTCTTTATAAAAACAAAAAATCCTGCTATCCATCTAGCAGGATTTCACTTTTTGTTATAAAAACTTCAGTCTTTTTCGATGTATTGTTATTTTTAAATAAGCTATTTTAGAGTAAGTAGAATAGCGAATGGACCACCGACATAATTCCGCCCTTAAATTTTTACGATTTGATGTTCATAATCCCATGATACATCTAAACTACAAAGCTCATGAACGAAATCAAAACCATATTTATTTAGATAGTAGAAAATATTAAGTACTCGCTCCTGAGGTTTTCCGTTTGGAGAAATTGAACAAATAATTCGATTCCATTTTTCAAGCTGCTCTTCATGTTGTTTTTCTATTGATTCATCTATTTTTTGTTCTAATAATAAAATTTGCTCTTCTATTTTTACATAGTTCTTTTTAGAGAAATCCTTTAAGTTAGGTGTAACTTCAGTCGTTACATCTTGAAGTGGTTTGTGCAATACTTCTAATGACTTTTTAGCTTGACTAAATACTGCCTTATAGTCTAGTTTCACTTGAGCTTTTATCCACTCCGACTTCATATCCTCGATCGAAGTTTGCAAAACGTCTTTTATGTTTAATGTAAAATCTTCCATTGCTGATACTATATTTCTTTCAAAAATCGTAAACATATGTCTTAAAAACACAGGAGGCATTTGCAAGTTAAATACGTTAAATATATCTTTTAATTCTGCCCAATAAGCAATTTCACCGGGTCCACCTACAAACGCTAAAGTTGGGAATAAATATTCTTGCATCACTGGTCGAGTAACAACATTATTACTTAAAAGCTCTGGTTGTTCTTTAGCAATTTTAATCAACTCAGCTTTGGAAAATTGGTAACTCTTATTTTTCGTTTGGAAAACCTCTTCACTTTCAGACACTTCTAGTAATTGTCTACCTTCATTACTGTGGTAAAAAAGATGAATACTCTGTTCAGAAATTTGAAGAGCTTCTTGATATCCAGCTTTATTAAGTTTACTCTTTGTATCTTTAAAAACACTTCGTACGATATCTTGCTTTTGAATCATTTCTTCAAATAAAGAGGATTCTAGCTTCCTAACATTCGGGTCATCTGCATCAATTAAGACAAGACCATCGTATTTGAACAGTTTAAAAATAATTTTCGCAAAAAAATCTACATACGTAGTAGATTTATCAATGATTGAATGAAGTTCCTCTAGTAATTCCTTTGAATAATTTGTTTCTTCAAAAGTCTTAACTATTTTTTCAACCCATTTTCTCATTTCCAATTTATCGATTTCAGTTCTAGAAGCAGCATGAGCGTATGTTGTTTTTTGATAAAATGTTTGTTTTTTAACGATATTGTTCTCAATTGTGTGGACATGATTTATTTCATCGATATCGTGATCTTCTCCAGCAATCCAAAATACTGGGATAACTGTAATGTTATGCTCTCTTTCATACTTCTTAGCCAGCTGAATAATCGAAATAATTTTATGTATCGAATACAACGGTCCAGTTAATAAACCAGCTTGCTGGCCTCCGATCACAACAAATGTTTCTTTATTTAGTAATTTTTTTACATTTTCGATTGATTCATTACTTGCTTCATGTTTGTTGTGGAACTCTTCAAGCGCCTTTACTAATCCTGTGCGATTATAAGAACGTTCCATCACATTTTTTATTCTATATTCCATTTCTTCCTTCACTAATGGATTTTGACCAAAGAAAGAAGAAATTGTTTCTTTTCCATTTACAAAATCATTCAGCAAGTTATTTTGCCCGGCTAAATGGACTTTACTAATTTGCATTACGAACTTCCTCTCTCGCTCTTCAAGTTAAGCATTGTACTCAGATATTTTCAACGCTAAACCAGCCATCATAGTTATAAAATGAAGAATAATAAACATAAGGCAAGACATTCTCCAAAAACCTTTAACTAGCTTAGAAAATTGTATATCCCTTTTAGCTTTCCATTGAAGAATAATACTAATAAATAAGATAACCAATAATAAATTAATTAATATCCAACCAGTTGCAGTCGGAAAAAACATACTTAATATAAAGTAAAATGAACTAATATATAGAATTGTAGATAAATCTAACGTAAAAAGCAAAAGTTTACGCTTGTTATTTTTAAAAAATATCTTTAAAAACATATAAATAAAGATTGTAGAAAAAAATGGAAATTCAATCAACAGTGAAATGAAGAAAATGAAAAATTTTTCCAAAAAGAATTACCCCTTTTTCTTTTCAAGTCCTTTTATACTATTGTACACAAGTTCAATTGTAGGTACATTTATTTTTTTCTGAATTGCCATTTTTTTAACAAACCCTAGCATACTCTCGATCTCCGTTTGTCTACCATGAAATAAATCTCGATTCATTGATGAATAGTTTTGTGCAGTTTTTTCACAGATCTCTACTACCTTTTCCCATTCTTTTTGGAGACTTAATTCTAAAACAGTTGCAACCTCGTTAAATAATAATTTACATATTGGTAAAAAATACTCGTTGTTGATTAATTCACCATTTCTAACATTAAAGATTGAGGTTAAAGGGTTAATAACGCAATTAATTAAACATTTTTGTTTAAGTATATACTCCCAATCATCTTGACTTTTAATTGGAAAATCATTTGTATGTAAACTTGATATTGCCGTTAATGTTTTTACATTACCTTTTAAACAGCCAAGTCGAATAATACCTTTTCCAGTATGTGTTACTTCATTTGCAGAAGTTTTTAATGCACCATGTTCAACTATACCTATGAAGCAATTTGATATGTCTAAATTATTAACAATATCAATATGTGACATGCCATTCTGTAAAAACAATATATTTTCACCTTCATATTGGGTTAACGTGTTTACTATTTGATCTAAGTGATATTGTTTTACACAAACGATTAATAGATCAAACACACTGATTTTAGACATTATTTTTTTTGCGTTTATACACATTTGCTTCTTTTTTTCATCTACTGATAATATAATACCTAATTCATTAATTAGATTAGCTTGCTCTTGTGTTCTTGTAAACAATGTAACATTGTGTTTATTTTCATGTAAGTATGATGCGGTTAATAGTCCGACAGCACCACCACCAATTATTCCAATTTCCATTGTATTCTCCATTCATAATTTCTTTTTCCATCATGATCCTTTTGATTATAAATTTACACTGAATCTATCTTTTTTTAAATTTAATTGTACGATATAATTATATTTAAAATATTTAAAATTTACATTCTTTTTAAGGGGGAGCTTTTTTTGAACATCAAGATCGAACGTTTACAAATAAATTTTAAAACACTTGAACAATTTCAGCAATTTTCTGGTTATGGTCTACAAGAACTATAAATTTTAGAAGACCTTGAATAAAATTTAATTTAAAACGAA